>NZ_JBSRZI010000014.1:0-122210 GCF_054057495.1 Mucilaginibacter sp. UYNi724
CAACAAAAAAGCTCAAACATCTTTGGTGAATGTTTGAGCTTTTTTATCAATGTTTGTGTAATCAAAAACAGTCAACCTATTTCAGGACTACTCATTGATTATAATAAAATTCGTTCATTAGTGCCATAAATGCTAAGACTGAATCCGCAATTATCATTAGCTTCACCTGCCGTGTAAACAGGAAGGTAAGAAATAATTATCTCTTTTTTTACAGCATCATCAAGGTATGCCCTCTTTTCTTGATAGGTGCCATTCTTTGGAAAGTTATTCACTACCTCGTTTACTTTATTCTGTTCACTCAATAGATTAAGATTATACTTTTCCGCAATTGCATCGGTGTGAAACTTGTTTAATTCATCATCATTCATTTCTGACGGTAGTTTTTCGTTGTTCATATTATTGTTGTTTAATTATAAATAGTCTGTTACTTTCTTAATGCCATTTACCTGTTAAATAAATCCTAAACTAAATTTAGATTAGACTTACCCCCTTTAACTGACGAAACCGGAACTTTCGCCCCGGTTTCTATAGCCGTTTTATTTTCAATATCTTTTCGTTTCACGTTGTTTTCTCTGGTTGTAGCTTCGTTATAGCTGTTAATGTTAACGTTCGTAGCTTTATTAGCTTTTAACTCCGGCAAAGATACAACTATTTTTCAAATCTACAAGAAAAACCCAAATTATATTTTGCCTAACCTTCAATTTACCAAAGGTAAAATAAATCATACCTACAAATTACAACGTGACACAGAATATAATTTCGTAAACTAAATTTAGTTTACGTTTTTGGTAAAAGTGAAAATTTTTCACAATTGATATTAGGCAACATCTTTAAGTTCAACTGTATTAATTTCCGGGTGCAGATTGAATGTAAATATTAAGGTATCGGTTTCGTAGATTTCTTCACCTTCAATATTCCCTGCTAATTTCTGTTGAAGGTTATTTTTCATCATAATCTTATCAGTAGTAGAAATTGTATCTAAGGCTCTTTTGTAACGGGTGTAGTTATCTACAAAGAAGCTACCTGTGTCATCCATTCTCAAATCCATTGCTGTTGTACCGTCTGTAGGTTTTAAAGCCTCCACGGGCTTAATATTAGTTTCTTTTATCATTTTTAGTAATGTTAGTGCTTTATCTTTTTTTGTTCCTTTAAATTTTGTTAATGTTGATATTTGTTCCTCTGGTACCTCCGGCGTATCTGTATGGGCTTCGCTAATAATAAGCCCGGTAACCGGGATTGATATATTATTTGCTGCTAATAGGTCACGTAACATTTTGTTTTCAAGTGCTAAGGCCGAAACGTTTTTTACATTCTTTTCAGGTCTGATATAAGCGGTGTACTTGCTACCCTTAACAACATACCCATCCACTACCCATTTTTGAATAAACAAATATTTGTCTTTAGGGTAAATATGTTTGATTGAATCGTCACGTGTATAAGGGTTAACCATTTTGTACACCCTGCTTACCTCACCTGACTTATGTTTTGATACTCTCTCAATAATTTCATTATCAATTAATCTTTCTACCATTTGAGAAAGTTCAGCATCTTTTAAACCAAAGAACCAGATATGATTTTCGGCATTAAGCTGATAGCCTCCGGTTAATGAATCTTTATTGATAAGATGCAGCAAACATTGTACTTTAGGAATAAACTTGTTTGGCATATCTGCGAACAATAATTCTATATTTAAATCTTTTGGGGTGTTGAAGAATACTTCATTTTTTTCTGTAGGTAACATCTTTAATATATCCATTATTCCAAACCTCTAATATCCGTTTCCAGTGGATATATCCCCCGAAGAAATGAGGTTTGGAAACTTTCTCCGGAGGTATAAAGTGTTATTTATTATAAATACTATCTAAAAACTAAAAAGTACTAAGAAGTTGAAAATAAATTATCTTAAACCTCTATATAAGCAAACTTAGGTCAGTTTCTCAATTTGTCAAGTGATGGTAGTAAATATATTTTAGTTGAATATATAGAAGCACCCCGGCGAAGTTGTTTCCAAGTAATTACCCTAATGATTACCCTAACATATAGATTTTCAAAATTGATAGTGTTTTCAAATTACCCTAACGTTTACCCTAACTATTACCCTAATCATTCCCCTAACCTTTACCCTAATGATTACCCTAACATAACTACTTATACACTTACATATACATATACTTATATATAAAGAATTACTTAAACTATTATTTAAATAGAAAAAATTTCATTTTTAAGATTTTAGAATAAGTTGAAAGTTAGTTAACAAATATTACTTTGTTCTTCTTTACCCTGCGGGGCGTTCTTAGTAGTAAGGTTGAAAGTATTCCCTGCGGGTTGCTTATCAAAAGGCTTTAGCCCTAACCTTCAATGTAAATAAATTCATAAATCTATTTTAAGCCCTTCTAAGGCATTTGAAAGTTTAGATGATACAGATATTGGAAATTGAATAATTATTCAATGTAGCTTCTTATTTTAACCTCTTATAGGATTTTAGAACTATATCTATAGAAAAGAAAAATATCATCAACGTGTTACCCTTCAAGGTGCGAAGCACTATCTTCAACGTAAAACCTTTCTAACCATACTTAACATGCCGGACACGGCATTTTAAACTATAACCTTCACCAATAAATTATTTTGAAAATTTTTCACTACTTACATTTTTGGTCAAAATCTTCATTAGCTAATTGGAAACAAAGATTATCAACCTTCACTTTTTTGATATATCGAAATCCTGTCATTAGCTGACATAGTTTGTCAATTATTTTGTTTATACCTTTATTGGATTATGGCTATGAAGCAAAATACTTTAGGTAAAATATGGAATGACTATGTTCTTTGGGACAAAAAGTTTTATGAAGAAATAGAATCCAAGAAAATCATTACCGAGGCTTTAAACCGCTTCAACCCTGATAATGACGTAATAGTCAGCCGTAGGGAATTAGAAGCCTTAGAAGCCCTTAAATCGCTTGCAGGGCTATCTGCAATGGTTGACCAGATAGCCGGGGTGGTGACTAAGGTCGAAAGTATCAGCGAAGGTGTAGACTATATCAAGTCAAGGTACACTAAATCATCTACCGATGACCTGAAAAAGTCTGATGTTAAGTCTGATAAAGTCGAAGACCTGACTGCACGACTATTGAAACGAAACAGATAAGGGGGATTGCCCACAATGTAGTTAACCAAAAAACCCCCGCATCCAGTGCGAGGGTCTTAAATGTACGTCTATCCTAAATGATATCCGGTCGTGGATGTGACCATAACCATAAAATGATATTCAAGATTTTCCAAACTATTAGCGATAGGCTAACAACGTGACAAATCAATTGAATAACTTTTTGATAATAAAATTGAAAAATGCAAATACTTTTTTCAACTTTGTAAGACGATAAATCGCTTATGCGATTTTGAATCTGCGGGGCAAGTAAAATACCTTTACTTGAATCCCTGTTTATTTTATACTTCATTAAATTATTTGCCATTTGAGAACTACGAATTCTTGAATGGCTTTTTTGTTATAAGTCAAATATACAGCTATAAATGAGCATACTTTCGCTTGCGGATATAATGTTAATAATTAGCAAATATTAACACTATACCGATGGGTACAATATTAATCCCTGTATATCTTCTTCAAAAGTATTAATGCTATTTGTGGTATCCTACTAATGTGTATAAATAGGTGCGAATTTACATAGCCTTGGATTCAAATAAAGGTTCATCTGTTGCTAACCAGTCCTTTTAACTTCTAAGAAATCCCCCATTTAGCTATAAAAATCCCCGATTTTTAGTCTTTTTTTAGCCTTAAAAAAGGTGTCAAAAAAGGAACCAAAACACCCTAAAAAGGTGTCAAAAACAGCACTTTAAAAAAATAAAAACATCGTTCTTGCTATTGTGAGGGCACTTTCTATATATTGGTGTTCCGACTTTACTAACCAATGGTTCATGATGCATCCAGATAAAGCGGCAAATTAGGATTTTACAGCGAAATGTCCGCATTAATTAAAAGCTTAAACATGTATATTTATTCTTATAATGGTTAATTTTAAGTAATCTTAACAGTAGATTTTCTATTATTGTAATAAGACTTTGGGGATTTTGACATATGCCACTACAGATAAGTAATGATGACGCGAGTTTTAAGGTACTATTTCACAATAACCCCAACCCTATGTGGATCGTGGAGGTGGATACCCTGCAATTTAAAGAGGTAAATGAGGCGGCAATAAAACACTACGGTTATTCGCACCACGAGTTCCTGCATGAAATTATTCTGTCGGACATCCGCCCTGTACACGAGAGACCGGAAATGCTTACCTTAATTAAGCATATTAAGAACAACCAAACCATTACCCGCGACCTTACACATGTTAAGAAAGACGGCACTTACATGTATGTGCATATCACTTCTTACACAGTAAACTATTACGGCAGCCGTTGCCGTATGGTGATCATTCACGATGTTACCGAACAGAAGTTGAAAGACATGAAACTTACCGAAGCCATTAACAAGACCAAAGAAACACTGGAGAGTATCACCGATGGCTTCATTACCCTTGATAACAAGCTAAGGGTTACTTATTGGAACAAGGAGGCCGCGCGTATTTTATCCATCAGCCAAAATACGGTGTTGCATAAAAAGCTTTGGGAGCTTTATCCGTATTACAAGCAACTGCAAGTTTATAAAGAGTTTAAAGAAGCCCTTAAAACCAAACAAACCGCAAAATTTGAAGAGTATATTGCGCCGCTAAAAAAGTGGATCTGTTTTACAGTTTACCCCAATGAAGGCCTGGCGGTGTACTTTCAGGATATTACCGGGCAAAAACATGGCGAGGAGCAGATAAACATCAAAAACGCGAGTTTGGACCAGATAGCCCATATCAACTCTCATATTATCCGCAAGCCTTTGGCTAATATTATGGGGATTATTAATTCTTTTGAAGGCATACCCTGCGATGAAGAACACATGGCCGAATCCATACAAATGCTAAAACAAAGCGCAATCGAACTGGATTATATTATTAAAGACATCAACAGCCGGGTAGAGAATACGATAAAGTAAGTTGGGTTGCCGTTAGTGCAGGATCTTAAACATCAGCTCCTTCATCAAACCACCGTGGCCGGTGTTTGATTCTACACCTTTGCTTTTAAGGTCATACTCGCGCAGGTAACTAATCACTTGGAAGGTTTTGCCGAGGTTGTAGTTTCGTGCTGCCTGCTCGTAATCCTTCATAAAATATGGATTAACGCCCAATTCTTTAGCCGCCATCGATTTATCTTTTACGTAGTGATAAGCCAGCACCTTGCTAAAAAAGTTATTTAAATTGCCCAATACTAAAACTATCGGGTTGGCCTTTGGATTGGCCTCAAAGTAGTTTACAATTTGGTTTGCCTTATAAACATCCTTCCGGGTAAGTGCGCTTTGCAGTTCAAACACATTATATTCTTTGCTGATGCCAATATTATCAGCAATCAATTGCAAGGTTATCTCCTGCCCTGCGCTAATATTAAGCATCAGTTTATCCAGCTCATTGGCAATTTTAGACAAGTCGTTACCCAGATACTCCGATAACATGGCTGAGGCTTGCTGGTTAATCTTATATTTTTTATCAGAAACATAACCCTCTATCCAGCCGGGGATCTTATTATCATACAACGCGGTCGATTCAAATATTAGCCCGTTTTTTTCTATAGCCTTATAAGTTTTTTTACGCTTATCAAACTTGCCGTATTTGTAGCAGAATACCAAAACGGTACTTGCAAGCGGATTTTCAAGATAACTTAATATCGGATTGATGCTTTTTTTATCATCATCATCCCGGCCCCATTTCATATCCTGCGCCTCTTTCACCATCACCACCTGGTAGTCGCTCATCATAGGATAACGTTTTGCGGCGTTTATAGCCGTCATCACGTCGGTATCCTTACCATATAACACCGTTTGGTTAAACCCTTTCTCAGCGTCTGTAAGCAGGTTATGTTCTATGTAATTACTTACCAGGTCTATATAATAAGGCTCCTCGCCGTGCAGCAGGTACACAGGTTTAAGTTTTCGGTTCTTTAGGTCTTTTATTATATCGGGAGCAGATGCCATGGGTAAGTCAAAAGTAAAAAGTTAAAAGTTAAAAGTGTGGCATTGTTGATAATAAAGCGTTAGAATGCATGAGTCTGCTTTTAGCCCTTTAAACAGAAAATTCATCAGACAGATGCTTTTAACTTTTAACTTTCTACTTTTGACTTAAATGCTCCAGCCGCTTAATCTTCCGCCTTACCCATTTAAACTGACTGACGATAACGGGCAGCTCACGCTTTTTGATGAATTACGGAAGAAGAACATTGTGCTTACGCCCGAGGAGTGGGTGCGCCAGCATTTTGTGCAATACCTTATCAGGCAAAAGCAGTATCCAAAATCGCTTATAAAGTTAGAGGGCGGTTTGAGGCTGCATGGCATGGCTAAACGTACCGACATTGTGGTGTTCAATACAGCCGGCGATAAAATATTATTGGTTGAATGTAAGGCGCCATACGTACCCATAAACCAAGCGACGTTTGACCAGGCCGCACGGTATAACATGGTGCACAAAGTAAAGCTAATGGCGGTTAGCAACGGTTTGCAACATTACTACTGCAGCATCAACCACGATAACGAAACCTATAAATTTTTAGAAGAATTGCCCGGCTATAAGGAACTTTAGTCATTAACCGAGGCAACAAGGTTATGGATCTTCTCCATCAGCTCATCAGGTTTAAAAGGCTTTGCTACATAATCATTCATCCCGGCATTAATTACCTGGTCGCGAATATCAAACAATGCCGATGCGGTTAAAGCAATGATCGGCACGTTTGCCTTAGCAGGATCGGTCATCTTACGGATTTCCATTGAGGCGTCAAATCCACTCATTACCGGCATTTGCAGATCCATAAGTACCACATCGAAATTACCGTATTGCATAATTTCGACTGCGCGCTCGCCGTTTTCGGCAATGGTTGGCACTATCTTCCATTTAGAAAATAGTTTTTTCATTAGCATTACGTTAACCGGGTTATCCTCTGCTATTAAAATGCGCAGGTTGCTACCCAACCCTTCGGCCTGCGCGATGGTTTGCTGAGACTGTTGTAGTTCTGACGATCTTTCTTTGACGCTCACTATTACGGTAGATACCGGGAACTCCATATTAAAGGAGAACTCCGAGCCCTGCCCCACCTTACTGCTTACATGCATTTTAAGGCTTTGAAGCTGCAGCAAACGCTTAATAATGGCTAAACCCAAACCGGTGCCACCATACTGGCGGGTTGTAGTGATAGATTCTTGTGTAAACGGCTCAAATATGGTCTGCAGGTTTTCTTTCTTGATCCCGATACCCGTATCCTTTACCGAAAAACTAACCGTAATGTTGTTATGGCGGTCTTCCAGGCAGGTTACCCTTACCAGTATACTGCCATTAGCTGTAAACTTAATGGCGTTGCTCACAAGGTTAAATATGACCTGCGTTAAGCGGGTTGGGTCGCCAAATATTACTTTATGTCGCAGTGAACTATCAATGTCGAGTTTAAACAATAACCCTTTTTCTTCTGCTTTTATAATTTGCCCGCCGCAAATATTCTGCATCAGGTCCACTAAGTTAAACTTGATCTTCTCGAACACAACCTTTCCCGATTCTATCTTATTAAAGTCGAGCACATCGTTAACAATAGCCAAGAGGTTATTTGCCGAAAACTTTAATATCTCCAGGTTTTCGCTTTGGTCTTGCCTCGGGTTGTTCATCAGCAGCAGGTTGCTCATGCCAATAACGGCATTTAGCGGTGTGCGAATCTCATGGGACATGATGGACAAAAATTCCGACTGCACCTGTGATGATTTTGCAGCCTTTTCTATAGCCCGTTCAAATTTAATATTTAATGCCGTCTGCTCTTCACCGGTATCTTTAAGCTGTTGTATATTCTTTAAAAACGCAGTATAAAAGTGGCTATGAATAAATATTATTAGGATAAAATTGGCAAATACAGCTATAATCGTGGTTGAATCGTCGGCCGTTTCCGGCTTAAAATCAATAAAATATTTATGGTCATATTTCATCACCATAAATATCAAAACAGGCAGCAGGTTTAGCAGGGAGTAAAACATGCCCCAATTTTGTCCCTGCATATAAAAGCTGAACACAATAACCAGGATGATAATTTGAACAGTAATAATATTTACATCCTGCAGAATCACAAAAACCGTAGCCAAATTAACCAGCGTACCAATAATAAGCAACGTGTGTGATATGGTGCGCCAATGCGGTTTAAACGAAAGATATTTAAACAGGGCTATAAAAGATAAAAGCACACCACCTAATACTATAGACATTACATGCAGGTTCTGCAGATAGACGCTAACGTACAAAGCACTTAAACCTACTATAGCCAATAATAACCCAAAATATAGCAAACGGATTCGGGCCTGGTCAAGAATTGACATTTCCCTGGTTAGTATCTTGTTAATAGAAAGGTTAAAAAAACTCACTTACTTAATTGGCGGTATAATAATAGGTTAACTAAAATAATAACTAATTGTATTATATACACAATTAGTTATTATTTAGATATGTATCCTATCAAATTATGCAATTAGCCTGCCAATCCGCTTAAACTATCTTCAACTATTTTTAACCGGGCCTCTGCATCAGCTTTCTTTTTTAATTCGTTTTCAACTATCTCGGGTTTGGCATTTGCCATAAAACGCTCATTATTTAACTTAGCATTAACCGATTTTAAAAAGCCTTCGAGGTATTCCTTTTCTTTTGTAAGTCGTTCTGTTTCAGCAACAACATCAATTTCGATATTCAGTTTAATAAAAAACTCGTCTGTACCTGCTATAAAGCTATTTGAGCCCGCTACCGCGTCGGTAACCAAGCTTAACTCGCTAATGTTACCCAGTTGCTTAATGATGGCCTCGTAACTGTTATAGTTAATACCCGAACCAGCTTTTACAGCCAGCGGAAGCGCATCTCTTGGCGATAGCTGATTGGTGTCCCGGGTGTTACGGATCTTTTCTATTAATTGTTTCACAACCTCTACCTCGGCTATCAACTGAGTATTTACTTGCCCATTTACTGGCAATTGTGCAACAATACAGCAATCCAGTTCGGCACGTTCACCAAACAATTCGTCATGCCATAGCTCCTCAGTTAAAAATGGTGTAAAGGGGTGCAGCGCTTTTAAAATATCTTCAAAAAATGCTACCGTAGCGCTGTAGGTTTCAGCGTCGATCTTCTGGCGCGTTACCCCTTGCTGGTAAACAGGTTTAACCATTTCCAGGTACCACGCGCAGAAATCATCCCACACAAGCTTATAGGTCGCCATCAACGCTTCAGAGAGGCGGTATTGCTTAAAGTCGTCCTCTATTTGGGCAAGGGCCTGGTTAAACCGGCTTGCAAACCAAGCAATAGCAGTTTCGTTTTTTGATGTTAAACTATCATCTACCTCCCAGCCTTTAACCAGTTTAAAGGCATTCCAGATCTTGTTAACGAACCCACTTCCCTGCTTGCAATATTTCTCGTCAAACATCAGATCGTTACCGGCAGGCGAACATAGCAACATGCCCACACGCACACCATCGGCACCGTATTGCGCTATAAGATCAAGCGGATCGGGAGAGTTACCTAACGACTTCGACATCTTGCGGCCAAGTTTATCCCTAACAATACCGGTAAGGTAAACATTGGTGAATGGCTTAGTCTCGCGCAATTCATGCCCTGCCATAATCATGCGTGCTACCCAAAAGAATAAGATCTCGGGAGCGGTAACCAAATCATTTGTTGGGTAATAGTAGTTTATTTCGGCATTATCCGGGTTACGCACACCATCAAAAACTGAGATAGGCCAAAGGCCGGATGAGAACCAGGTATCCAAAACGTCTTCGTCCTGGGTAAGGTCACTTATCGTAAATGAGGCATCAATTTTTTGAGCCTCTAATAAAGCTTCTTCTTTAGTTTTGGCTACAACAAACTCGCCGTTTGGCAGGTAATAAGCAGGGATTTGCTGGCCCCACCACAACTGGCGGCTGATGTTCCAGTCCCTAACGTTCTCCATCCAATGGCGGTAGGTGTTGATGAATTTCTCGGGGATAAGTTTAACATCACCATTGGTCACGTATTCCAAAGCGGGTTTAGCCAACTCCGCCATTTTGCAAAACCATTGCATTGATAGTTTTGGTTCGATGACAGCATTTGTACGTTCGCTAAATCCTATTTGCGAGGTGTAGTCTTCAGTTTTTTCTAACGCGCCTGCATCTTCTAAAAGCACCGCTATTTTTTTACGGGCAACGAAACGGTCTTCGCCAACCAGTATCTGTGCTTTATCGTTCAGTGTGGCGTCATCGTTTAGTATATCGATGATCTGCAATTTATGTTTCTGCCCAAGTTCATAATCATTCAGATCGTGCGCCGGGGTAACCTTCAAACATCCGGTACCAAAATCCATGGTAACGTATTCATCCAGTATCACCGGGATCTCGCGGTTGATCAGTGGAATAAATACCGTTTTACCATGCAGGTGGGTGTAACGCTCATCGTTAGGGTTGATACAGATAGCCGCATCAGCCATAATGGTTTCGGGGCGGGTGGTGGCGATGGTTAGGTAGCTTTGGGTGCGTGGAGTGTGGTGTGGGGGGCGCCCTTCATCCGCTCCCTGCTCTTCGTCCCCCGCAACCTCATAATTAATGTAATAAAGCTTCTGGTTTACTTCTTTACGGATAACTTCCTCATCGCTTACCGCGGTTTTACCTTGCGGGTCCCAATTTACCATGCGCACGCCGCGGTAGATCCAGCCTTTTTTATGCAGGTGAACAAAGTAATCTATAACAGATTCGCTCATGTCATCGTCCATAGTAAACTTGGTACGTTCCCAATCGCACGATGCACCTAACTTTTTGAGTTGTTCTAAAATGATGCCGCCGTATTTATCTTTCCACTCTAGGGCGTATTTCAAAAATTCTTCGCGGCTGATGTCTTTTTTATTGATACCGCGCTCTTTTAGCATGGCAACAACCTTAGCTTCGGTGGCTATACTGGCATGGTCTGTTCCCGGTACCCAGCAGGCATTTTTGCCTTTCATTCGGGCACGGCGAATCAGTACATCCTGTATGGTATTGTTTAACATATGGCCCATGTGCAGAACGCCGGTAACATTTGGCGGAGGGATAACAATAGTATACGGCTCGCGTTCATCAGGCACCGACCTGAAGAAGTTGTGTTGTAACCAGTAACTATACCATTTTTCTTCAGCTTCTGCGGGCGAATAGGTTTTTGCAATACTCATAGCCTGCAAAAATAACTATTTGGCGCTAATTGGGAACAGGTAAATCGCACTAAACGCGCGGCAATGTACTCACCCGGTCTTTGCTTCGCTCGACCACCCTCTCTGCTTCGCAAAGAGGGTATAAAAAAAACGCCTCTTCCATAGAACGGTTTAGATTGAGGCTCCTTCCCCGCCCTCTTTGCGAAGCAGAGAGGATCGCGCACGCAGTGCCGCCGGGTAAGTAAACCCGCGTGCTAATTATGTGGAATTATTATAAATTACCCTCTCGTCACAATCAGCAACAATATTTTTACACACAGCCGTTTATACTATGTAAACTTTGCACCCGGGTATGAAAACATTGCCTGTAAATCGTTTTTTGGCAGCTTTTATTAAAATGTCCCGTTTGTCATTTGTTATAAACTGGTTTAATAAGTAGTTGGCCCTGCCAAGATATTTGCCATCCGGCAGATAAAATAATTAACTTCACGTTTTACTGATTTATCATGAAACTAAAGTTCACCAACTTAATGCTGATGGGTGCCCTGTGCTTATCGGCCAACGTGTTTGCTGCTACCGGCGACAAACACCCCAAAACAAAATCACCAAACGATCCACCTAAAAAGTATATCGACCCGGCCAATATGGATCTGTCGGTAAAACCCGGCGACGATTTTTTTGATTATGCCAACGGCAACTGGATCAAACAGAACGCCATCCCCGCGAAAGAAACCCGCTGGGGAAGCTTCAATATCCTCCGCCAGGAAAACACCAACCGACTGTTGGGCCTGCTTAACGAGGTTAGCAAAACGCCAGGCCAGCCAAAAGGCACCCTTAAACAACGCGTAGGCGATCTGTACGCCAGTGGTATGGACAGCCTTGGTATCGAGAAGAAAGCTTACACCCCAATCACCGCAGACCTTGCCCGCATCAACAACATAACCGATCTTAAAGGCATCGTTAACGAATTAGTTTACGAACGCGTTAACGGCATAGGCAGCCCGCTATTTGGCTTTGGCGTAGGCCAGGATGATAAGCATGTAGATAAATACATCATCAGCCTGAGGCAAGGTGGCACCAGCCTGCCGGACAGGGATAATTACCTGAAGGACGACGCCCGCAGCAAAAAGATCCAGGATGCTTTGAAGACTTACATCACTAAGCTGTTCACTTTAACAGGTACTGATGCAGCTACTGCCGCTAAAAATGCAGGCACCATTTTCGATATCGAAAAAACCCTGGCAAAATCGCAACTGAGCCGCGTGGCGCAGCGCGACCCAAATGTCACCTACAACAAGTTTTCCGTGGCCGATTTTAGCAAAACAACCCCGCATTTAAACTGGGTACAGATACTGCCGATGCTCAAAGCAACCGGGCAGGATACCATCATTGTTGGCCAGCCAACTTTCTTTAAAGATGCGGATGCTTTGCTTGCCGCTACACCTGTGGAGGACTGGAAGACTTATTTAAAGTGGAACATCCTGCGTGGTGCCGCTTCTACTTTAAGCTCTCCTTTTGTGAACGCGAGTTTTACCTATAGCGCAGCACTTAGCGGGCAAAAAGCCCAAACCCCGCGCAACGAGCGTATGAGCGGTCTGGTTGACGGCAGCATTGGCGAGTTATTGGGACAGCTTTATGTAGAGAAATACTTTACACCAGCGGCCAAAAAATACATGATAGATTTGGTGAACAACCTGAAAGTAACCCTTGGCGACCGCATAAAACGCCTGGACTGGATGAGCGAAGAAACCAAGGCACGCGCCCTTAAAAAGCTGGCTGCGTTTACGGTAAAAATTGGCTACCCCGATAAATGGGAAGTTTATGATGGCCTGGTTATTAGCCGCGATGATTACGCAGGTAACCTAAGGCGCATTGCTGTTTGGCGCTACAACTTTAACGTGAGCCGCCTGGGAAAACCGGTTGATAAGACCCGTTTTGGTATGACCCCGCCAACAGTTAACGCATCGTATAACCCAACCAATAACGAGATCGCTTTCCCTGCCGGGATCCTGCAGTTTCCATTCTTTGATTTTGGGGCAGATGACGCGGTGAATTATGGTGGTATCGGGGCGGTTATTGGCCACGAAATGACCCACGGTTTTGATGATGAAGGCCGCCAGTACGATGCCGATGGCACACTGCGCGACTGGTGGACCAAAGCCGATGCCGACAAATTTAAAACTCGTGCAGATCAGGTTGTTGGCCAGTACAATGCCTTTACCGTATTGGATACCATCCACGTAAACGGCAAACTTACTCTTGGCGAAAACCTTGCCGACCTTGGTGGCCTTAACGTAGCTTACGAAGCGTATAAGAAAACCAAACAAGGCCAGTCGACTACAAAGATCGATGGCTTTACACCCGACCAACGGTTCTTCCTATCGTGGGCACAGGTTTGGCGCAGCGCGCAACGCCCCGAGGCTGCCGCGCAACGTATCCTTACAGACCCGCACTCGCCGGAGCAATTCCGCACCAACGCAACTGTTGTTAATATGGATGCCTGGTACACCGCATTCGATGTAAAACCGGGAGATAAGATGTATAAGAAACCTGAGGAGCGAATAAGAGTTTGGTAGGTTTTTAGTAGCAAGTATTAATATCAAGTATATAGACAGACCCGGTTGAGAGACCGGGTTTTGTTTATTTAAATAACTTTACAACATTCTAACATTCAACTTTACAACACTCTAATCTAAACCTATATCTTTGCGGCACTGACACATTATATGATAGTTCATCAATTTTACGATAAGGGATTGGCGCATGCGTCGTACGCAATAATTCGCTCTGGCAAAATGGTTGTTATCGACCCTGCCCGAAACCCGCAGCCTTACTATGATTTTGCCCAACTGCATAATGCGGATATTACCGGCGTGATCGAAACCCACCCGCATGCCGATTTTGTGAGTTCTCACCTCGAGATCCACCAAACTACAGGCGCGGTTATTTATGTAAGCAAGCTTGCGGGTGCCGGTTACCCCCACGAAAGTTTTGATGATGGCGATGTGATCTATCTGGATGATATTAAACTAAAAGCTATTAATACGCCGGGCCACTCGCCCGATTCTATCTGCATTTTATTAGAGAATAAGAAAGGGCGCGATTGTGCCGTATTTACCGGCGACACCCTTTTTGCAGGCGATGTTGGCCGCCCCGATCTGCGCGAGAATACAGGTAATATTACCGCTAAAAAAGAGGAACTGGCACGCCAGATGTATCACAGTACACGCGATAAATTGATGGTCTTACCCGCGGATGTTACGGTTTACCCAGCACATGGCCCAGGCTCGCTTTGCGGTAAAAGTATGAGCCCCGATCTGCACAGCAGCATCGGCAAAGAGTTGCGCGATAACTATGCCCTGCAGCTAATGGACGAACTGGCCTTTGTAAAAACCCTACTGGCCGACCAGCCCTTTATGCCCAAATACTTTGGATACGATGTGGAATTGAACAAAACCGGAGCGCCAAATTTTGAAGAAAGCATTGGCATGGTTACCCGCCCATCAACAGATATTAAACTGGAAAAAGGAGTCTTAATTGTAGATAGCCGTACCAAAGAAGCTTACCGCAACGGACATTTAAAAAATGCCATCAATTTGCAGGACGCCGAGAAATTTGAAACCTGGTTAGGCTCAATAATAGGCCCTGCCGAACAGTTTTACTTAATAGCAGCAACTGACGAAGAACTGGAAATAGTTATTCGTAAAACAGCTAAGATAGGGTACGAGAAAAATATCATTGCCGCCATTCTTACACCGGCTAATGCCAAAGAGCAATCTGCTAATATCGATTATGCCGATTTTAAAGCGCACCCCGATAATTATACCATCGTAGACGTACGCAATTGGGCCGAGATAAAGGGCGGTAAAATTTTTGACCACTCGCTCACCATCCCGTTACCCGAACTTCGCGAACGTATTGGCGAGATCCCTGCCGATAAGCCTATTGTGGTACATTGCGCTGCGGGTTACCGTTCTACAGCTGCAGCAGGGGTTATCGGGGCTGCTATCAGCAATGTTCCGGTATATGATCTGGGTGAAGCGATCAAAGATTGGCAATAGATACGACTCTAATTTTTATTGCGAAGAGCGATAGCGATGTGGCAATCTCATAGGATATGCTGAGATTACCGAGCTACGCTCGCAAATGAGATATCTTTCTATATAATTTCTACAACACTTCCTTTATCACCGGCCACACGGTTTCTGCAACAATCTTATAGCCCTCGGCAGATGGGTGGACCCTGTCCCACAGGTTGAGGTGCTTTACTCCTGCCACACCAGCCAGCAGGAACGGCACTAAGGCTACTTGGTTATCCTTCGCCAGTTTCTGGTAAATGCTATTAAATGCTACCGCGATATTACCGCCTAAAAACACCGGCAACTCCATTCCCAACAGTACCACCTTTCCCTGCGGGTATTTGCTTTTTACCTTATCAATAATATGCTGTAGGTTTTGAGCGATAATGTTTGGTGACACTCCCCTGCGGATGTCGTTTATACCCAGTTCCAGTACAAATATATCAACAGGTTTACTTAGCCAATAATCTAACCGGGATAAGCCGCCGGCTGTGGTATCGCCACTTACGCCGGCATTGATGATATTATAATCCAACCCATCGGCCTTTAGTTTTGCTCCCATCAGTGCAGGAAAGGACTCTGTAACCGCGCTTGCCAAACCATAGCCTGCAGTTAAGCTATCACCAAAAAATAATATATTCTTCATTGATTTAAGGACGACCGACCAGAGAAAATATTGTAAATATTGAACTTTGTCTTAATCTTTAATAAGCTACTTTTCCGAATCTAATCCATCTACATTCCATAACCCCGGGTGGTCGCGGTAATGGGTTATATTTTCAATTATTTCTTCAATTTCGGCCGAGCTAAGTTCATCATGGCCACCTGATGTGTAGGTAAATAACTTACCAGGCTCTTCAAACGTAATGTATCCAAGGTAATTAGGATCGGTTTTTGTCTCGAGTAATAGTTCACTTTCCTGGCGGATCTCTTCCTCGTTATCAAAGCCACCTTCGCTACGATACACATTATAGGTATAAGTGAGCACGGGGTGCCCGTCAACCTGCGCCTGTGTGTTTGGGATTATCTTAACCGGTCTGTTATCTCCTACAGTAAAAAATATGGGTATCATGGGTTTATAATTATTTTATAAATTACAATTGCTTAAACAAATAGTTTTGGCGCAAAAATTTATCATAAAACTTAAGGGTAGATGAAAACATTCAACCTCCATAACGGGCTGCAGCTAAACATACAACTTGACAATAAAAAGCTGAGGTTGGTAATCACCGATGGTATAGCCGAACTGGCCTGCCGCAAAGAAACCGCCAGTAATCTTAACAGATTTTTATCTTCTGCACAAAACAACTTGTTCAGCGGCCGGCTGCAATTGCACAAAAGCGAAGACAACATTACAGTACTTCTTAAAGGAAAACCTGCCGGATCCGTTAGTGTCTCTGAATTAAAAAACGTGCTCAATAATTAATCATAACAGTTTATTGCTATTTTAGGGTTACAAAACCCTAACACAATGACTGTTACAACTGCCGAACCAGCTTACTGGTCGCCGGGGCGAAAGATCGCTCTGCGCTTTTTCTTTATCTTTTTTATCCAGTACATCATTTTTAACCCTAACGGGGTGCTGCCCAATATTGACAAATTGTATGAAATATATATCGTGCCGATACACAGCTTAATGGTATGGATAGGCACACATATATTAGGCATGAAGAAGCCTATAGATACTTTTACAAACGGCAGCGGCGATACCACTTACGATTTCGTATTACTGCTTTTTGGCCTTGTACTTGCAGTCATCGGCGCAATTATATGGAGCGTTGCCGACCGCAAAGCGCGCAACTATAACAATCTGTTTTACTGGCTTACCGTAATTGTTCGCTATTATGTTGCCATCACCATGATAACTTATGGATGCGTAAAGATCATTAAACTACAGTTCCCGGGGCCATCTCCCGATAGGTTGCTGCAACCATTCGGCAATGCATCGCCTATGGGCCTGGCATGGACGTATATGGGCTACTCTACCGGGTTTAACTACTTTACAGGTTTTGCCGAATTTATGTGCGGGGTACTCCTATTCTTCAGGCGTACATCTACTTTGGGGGCCATTATAGGCCTTGTAGTGGCGGGCAATATTATGGCTATCAACTATTGTTTTGATGTGCCGGTTAAACTGTTATCCACTATGTTGGTTATTATGTGCGGATATATTTTAAGTAAGGACTTTATCCGGTTGAGCAATTTTTTTATATTCAACAAACCCGCACAGCCCGCCAACCTTGGCCGGCACCAGTTTAAAAAGCGTTGGAAAAACATCACCCTAACCACATTAAAATACGTATTGGTTGTTTATACTATTACCATGAATTTTTACGGTGATGTGGATGCAGCCACTCAATACGGCGACAAGGCTAAGAAACCACCACTGTATGGCATATACAACGTGCAAAGTTTTGTGCGTAACAAGGATACCATTGCACCGCTAAAATCAGATACCACGCGCTGGGATAAACTCACCATTAGCTACAGCGGCGCAGCAAGGGTTATCATGAGTAACGACTGCACTAAAAGGCACGATTTTAAGATAGATACCAATAAACACACTATTGTTATGTTTAGCTATGCAGATACTCTTAACAAGGCTTATTATACCTACAGCCGACCGGCGAAGGACTTGTTGCTGCTTAAAGGCACATTCAAAAAGGACTCAGTTATCATACAGTTAAAAAAGTATGATCTTAAAAATTTCAGGCTGCTAAACCGGGGCTTCCACTGGATAAACGAATATCCGTACAACAGGTAAATAAGAACAGCAAGTCAATAAACAAAAAAGGCTACCCGTATGGGTAGCCTTTTCAATATTCATTAATTATTTTCCTGACTATTTAACAGCACCTGGAGTAGTGTAAGCCATAGCTTGTGGGTTAAAGTTAGCCCAACCAGAAGTCCAGTCTTCTGTACCGAAAGCGCCTTTGTAAGCAACTTTAGTGAAGAAATCAACATTGACTTTTGCATCAGTAAATACCGCGCCGGTTAAAGCTGGTGAAGTACCTATCTGAGTAAATACCGGAACACCAGCCCTTGCAGCAGGAGCGATATCAGCACCAAATTTGTATGGGTCTGTATAGATACCAGCGCCGTAAAGATCAGTGGTAAATGTGTTGTTTAATAATAATTTTGCAGTAATTGTAGCTAAAATTGTTGCGTTTGAAGCTTTGATCTGGTTGTTTTTACCGTTGCTACCTGCTACGATGTTGTTAGCAAATACAGATGCACCAGATGCTAAGTTAGCAGATGCGTTTTCTGTACCGCCTGCTGGTAAAGCGTCATCATAATATACGCCTTCAGTATAACCAACTATAACAGAGTTTAAGATGCTGATAGCCGAGTTACGACGGATCTGAGCACCATGCTGGAAGTTAGCATTAACACCCGGAGGGTTAGCTGTAGGAGTTTTGATAAACTCTACCGGGCCTAAGATAGTCATGTTAGAGAATACCGCGCTTGTTTGTGGTGTACCGTTAGTACCTGTTGCATTGTTATCAGATTCGAAACCGTTTGAACCAGATACGTCGGCAGTTGCAGCTAAACGCTGGGCTAAACCAAACTGGATCTTACCAGAGAAACCGTTGTCGGTATCAAAATCATCATCCCATCCATCAATAGCTAATAAGTGTTTAGCATTTACACTACCACCAAACCATTCGAAAGAATCGTCACCTGAGCGGTAAACTTCAATGTACTCTATAGTAGTACCAGAGCCAACACTACCAAAAGTTAAACCATTGATCTCGTTATCAGGGCTTAAAGCGATACCCGCGTACTCGATACGTACATATTTCATTGTACCAGAGTTATCAGCAGCATCAGTACCACCATGCTTGCCTTTATCAGTAGCATCAGAGATACCTTCGATTGGTACAGAAGCACCTATGTTGTTTGGGGCTTTACCTAAAAGGATAACGCCACCCCAATCGCCTTGTGAACGGCCACCAGAAGCTACGTTTGATGTAAATACGATAGGTTTATCTGCAGTACCTACAGCTTGTATCTTTGCACCGCGGGTAACTATCAAAGCGCCTTTAGTCGCTTTATCACCCTTAATGATAGTGCCGGGCTCTATAGTTAAAGTAGCATTGCTGGTTACAAATACGTTACCTTTTAACAGGTAAATTTTATCGGCTTTCCAGGTTGTTGCTGTAGTGATATCAGCGTTTACAGTTACAACACCATCACCTGTTACCGGTGGGGTAACAATACCGCCACCATCACCCGGGTCAACAGTGTTTTTTGAACAGCTTGAGGCTAATATGGTAAAGCCAAGTGCCGCTACTAATAGAATTTTTTTCATTTTTTGATTTTTAATTTTCTGTTTCAAAATAACACAAGTGCCTTCAACTCAAGGTTAAGAGTTGTTTATATCTATGTTAAATAACATAGGCGGATGTTAACCCTATATTAACACTATAGGGTGTAAGTAAATGCAACTGAATAGGTAGAGCCCGGCTTGTAGCTGCTCTGGATGCCATCGCCGGCGTCAACCTTTTTATCAAAGTTATTGTCGTAGTAGAAAGTACTGGCGTTATTCAAGATATCGGCTGCGGTAACTTTAATTTCGCCTTTGCCTTTAAATACTTTAAGGCCAAGTTGCGCGTCGAACACGTTACGTGGTGCTTCCCAAATATCTTCGTATAATGCACCCGCTGCAACATTAAGCCTGCGGCCTACCCTGTTGTACAAGGCATTAAAGTTTAGTTTGTTATCAAGGAACGAATGTTGTAAACCGGCGTTGATAACATATGGCGCCTGGCCCACTAACGTGCGTTTTGTGTATTTAAAGTTTATACCTGCATCAGTAGGATTATATGCCGTTGACTTTATAACGGCCACGTTTGCATAAGCAGTCGTATTTTTCATAAAATTGGTGTTATACAAAAAGTCTAACGTTTTACGAATTTCGAACTCGGCACCAATTACGTTAGCCCTGTCAGAGTTAAAGTAGGTAATGGTACGGGTTGAGTTAACATCGTTATTGTATGTTTCGATAGCGTTCTTGAAACGTTTATAGAAACCCGATACTGAGATGATTTGCCCGGCTGATGGATACAGCTCAAAGCGAACGTCAACGTTATCTATGTTAGATCTTTTCAGATTAGGGTCACCCTGTTGCAATGCTAACAATTCGTAATCGTAGTATTGAGATATAGATAGCTCCCTAAACTCTGGGCGTGCAAGCGTACGTGAGTATGATGCCCTTAAGTTAATTTTATCTGTTAAACTGTAGGTTAAGTTAGCAGATGGTAAAATGTCTACATAGTTTTGTTTTACTATACCATCGGCCCTTTTGCTTACCGGTGTTACGTTTACGTCAAACTGCTCAACACGTGCACCCCAAACCAACCTCAATTTATCGGTAAGTTTGTTATCTAACATTAAATAACCGGAGTTTGTTAACGAGTGTGCGGCATACGAGTCATCAGAGCCGTCTATTTCATCTAATTTGTAAATGTCTGCGTTAAGCACATCGCTACGGAACAATGTGTTAACAGGGCGTTGTTTTAATGGGCGTATGAAATCCGGGTCATTCAAATTAGGATCATCGGTAACTACAGCACCTAAGAAACGTACATTATAACTCCTGTTACGGTACAAGCTGGTTAAACCGGTTTTAAACGTTGCCGGCTGAGAGAACATTTTAAATGGCATCGAATAGTTAACACTACCCGAGTATTGGTTCTCGTTAAGTTTAGCATATAAGGTCGCGTTATCCTTACCCAAAGTAGATACGTTAGCCTCAAAAGGGTCGCCGCTGCCTATGTTGCGCGAGTAACTTACTTTACGTTGCTGTGGCTGGTCGTTAAGCACATTGCTGTAGCTTAAGTTCCAATTTATTTTAGCGCCTTTTTCGCCAAGCGGGTGGTTACCTTCTAAGGTTGATTTAAATAGCGCTTTTTGTAAAAGATCAAAGGCGTAGTATTTTACATCAGAACCTGTTGCTTGGTTGCTACCTGTACGTTGCAAAAATTGGTCGTCGTAAATCCTGTTATATACGTTTTTGAACGTGATCTTATTTTTACCGTACGAATAACCGAGGTTTAATAAAGCACCTATGTTAGTAGAGAATTTATAGATATCATCATTATAATCATATCCGTAAGCATCGCGTTTAACATCATTGGCAATAGTTTGCGAATTGCGGTATGTCAAACCCAAAATAGCGCCGAAACGGTTCCCTGTTTTTTCGTAGTCTTTAACCCTTGATAAAGTAAACTGATAGTTTTGTGTTGGCAGCGCAGTGTTTTTGTAGATGTTATAATCTTGAGAGATACTTTTTAGCAAAGCCCTGTTTTGGGTTAAGTTTAACCCGTTAACAATGCTTGAGTATGGCACAAAGCCGCTTGGCAACTGTTTTTTACCATTATCGAACCCAAAATAATCGGTAGCGTTGCGCTGGCCGCTTAAAAAGGTTTTGCCTGTAGATGCAGTATTATAACCTGCACCAATACCAAATGATATAGAATTTTGTTCCGGAAGATCTTTGGTATTTATCTGGATCAATCCACCTGCAAAATCGCCGGGTTGGTCTGGCGTAGCGGTTTTGGTAATATTAAGGCTTTCTACCAGGTTTGATGGCACGATATCAAACGAGAACGCTTTGCGGTTAGGCTCGGTGCTTGGTAACGATGCACCGTCAAGCATTGCGTTGTTGTAACGATCGCTCAACCCGCGGATAACCACAAATTTGTTATCCTGCACGGTAGCGCCGCTTACACGCTTCAAAACGTCGGCAGTGTTACGGTCAGGCGATTTTTTTATAACCTCGGCAGATGTACCGTCTGATATTGACACGCTATTTTTTTGCATAGCATATAAAGCGCCTATTGATTGCTGGCGATAAGTAGCCTTGATGGTAACCTCATTAAGCGCTTTTGATTCGGCCTGGCCCACGGTAATATCAAGGGGGGTATTAGCGCCTTGTTTTACTTCGACATCAGATATGGTTTTGTTTTGATAGCCAATGTACCTAACCAATACTACATATTTGCCCGGCGCAAGGCCGCTTAATACATAATGGCCGTCAACATCGGTTGCGGCAGCTTTTGTAGTGCCCTCAATGTTAACGGTAGCGCCAATTAAGGTTTCGCTGGTTTTTTGGTCGATGACCTTACCGGAGATGCGGCCCGTAGTTTGGGCAAGTAAATTGCCTGCCGTAAGGGTTAAAACGAATAGAACGGTGATTGCGGATAAAACTTTTTTCACGTGTATTAATTTAATACCGCAAAATTATTACCGCGATGTTAGTTGAATGTTACGGATGCATTACCATAACAGCCACTTAATATTACCTCAATGTTAACAAGTGCCCTAATAGCGCTGTTAACCAGCTTTTTGCTTATCAGTTAAGTTGTGTTGCTTTAATTCTTCGAGCTGAATCTCGTAGGCGCGCATCCTTGCGTGCAGGATATCTACCTCGGTACGCAGCATCTGGATCTCGGTGATGAGCTTGGCCGAATCGGGTTTGTGGATCATCTTATCCCCGGTACCCAGTATCAGCCACTCGGGCGAGTACTTTAACTGGAAACAAAGCTTGCGGATAAGGTAGTAACTGATGTCTTGCTTTTGGTTGATCACTTTACTGATAAAGCCCTGGTCTACCCCAATGGCGTTGGCAAGTGCAAGTTGCCCTCCATGCTCCTTAACAATAACCTTTATCCGTTTTACAACCGCTTCGTCAGACATGGTACAATGATAAACATTTTGGGGAAATGTGATACATTTTGCATTAAAACCGGAAAACAGATGTGCATTAATGTTCATGTTCACGCTCGTGAACACTGTGACCATGATGAACACCTTGATAATTAATTAGTTAAATTTTTTTTACCGACTGAAAATATACTGTCACTCTTTTCTAAATTAATTATGCAGTACCTCGTATTGCCATTGAGTGTATTTACTATCAACCCCACGTCACAAAACTAATTTGCTCCTCTGCATATTGGCACATCTGCACATTTACCCGTATCTTTGCGGCACTAATTTAAACACCTATGTTAAAAGGATTTTTTAATGTTCCCGAGCCTGTAAACGAGCCTGTATTAAACTACGGCCCGCGCAGTGTGGAACGTGCAGAACTTAAGGCGGCTTTAACAGAAGCCCGTTCAAAACAAGTAGATATCCCCATGTATATTGGCGGTGAGGAAGTCCGTACAGGCAAACTGATGGAACTGCGCCCGCCACATGATCATAAACACCTTTTAGGCACTTTTCACTATGGCGATAAAAGCCATGTTACCGCTGCCATAGATGCCGCCCTTGCTGCTAAGGCGGATTGGGAGAACCTGCCGTGGGAACAACGTGCAGCCATATTTTTAAAGGCCGCCGAACTTTTGGCCGGCCCATATCGCGCTACCATTAACGCGGCAACCATGCTTGGCCAAAGCAAAAACGCTTACCAGGCCGAGATCGATGCTGCCTGCGAGTTCATCGACTTTTTGCGCTTCAACGTGCAATATATGACGGAAATCTATCAGCAGCAACCGCCCGTATCCGGCAAAGGTGTTTGGAACCGTTTGGAGCAACGCCCGTTGGAAGGCTTCGTGTTTGCGCTTACACCGTTTAACTTTACGGCTATAGCGGGTAATTTACCAACTTCTGCCGCCATGATGGGCAACGTTGTGGTTTGGAAGCCTGCCGATACGCAGGTTTATGCCGCTAACGTTATTATGCAGGTGTTAATAGAAGCAGGCCTGCCTGCCGGTGTTATCAACATGATCTATGCCGATGGCCCAGAAGTTGGCGACGTGGTATTTAACCACCCCGATTTTGCAGGCATCCACTTTACAGGATCTACCAAGGTGTTCCAGCACATCTGGCAAACCATTGGTACCAACATCCATAAATACAAAACTTACCCGCGCATTGTGGGTGAAACCGGTGGCAAAGATTTTGTGCTTGCCCACCCAAGCGCGAATGCCGACTCGGTTGCCGTAGCTTTATTACGCGGCGCGTTCGAGTACCAGGGTCAAAAATGTTCGGCGGCTTCGCGTGCCTACATCCCGGCAAGCATTTGGCCTGCGGTTAAACAGCATGTGGTACGAGAAATGGCTACCTTTAAAATGGGCCCTACCGAAGATTTCGAGAACTTTATTAATGCGGTTATCAGCGAAGTTTCTTTTGACAAACTGGCTAAATATATTGATGCCGCCAAGGCGGATGCTACTGTTGAAGTAATTGCGGGTGGCACTTACGATAAAAGCCAGGGCTGGTTTATACAGCCTACCGTGCTGCAGGTGCAGGACCCTTACTATGTAACCATGTGCGAGGAATTGTTCGGCCCGGTTTTAACCGTTTACGTTTACGAGGATAAAGAGTGGGACAAGATCCTGGATATCGTCGACAAGACCTCTATCTACGCTTTAACAGGCGCTATCCTGTCGCAAGACCGTTATGCCATTGCCGAGGCTACCACACGTTTGCGCAACGCTGCGGGTAACTTCTACATAAACGACAAGCCAACAGGTGCAGTAGTAGGCCAGCAGCCATTCGGCGGCGCCCGCGGATCTGGTACTAACGACAAAGCAGGATCGATGATCAACCTGTTGCGTTGGGTGTCGCCACGTACCATCAAAGAAACTTTCGATTCTCCAAAGGACTACAGGTACCCGTTTTTAACGCCTGAGCACTAATACCTCGGTAAAAGATAAAAGCTAAAAGGCGAAAGGTTTAAGAAACCTTCGCCTTTTAGCTTTTAATATTGATAAATGACTATACCTATATGATAAAAGACACGCTTAAACAATTGATCATCCGCGACCTTGAAAAATTGAAGGAGGAGATAGAAGCTTACCAAAACGAGGAAAAGCTTTGGTATATCGAAAAGGGAATATTAAATTCTGCTGGCAACCTTTGCCTGCACTTGGTTGGTAACCTCAACACTTATATTGGCGCCGAATTTGGCAACACCAATTATGTAAGGAACCGCCCTGATGAATTTGCGCTAAAAAATGTACCACGTGCAAAATTGGTGGATATGATTGAAAATACCATTATCATGATCGGAAGAACCTTCGATATGATCTCAGAAGATCAATTAAATGAAAAGTACCCTGCCGGGATCTTCTTAGAAAATGCAACTACCCAATACTTTTTTGTTCACCTTGCGATGCACTTAGGCTACCATTTGGGGCAAATAAACTACCATCGCCGGCTACTTGATAATTGAATAATATAATATGTCTTGATTCTTTTTATTTAGCGAATCTAAACACTTCATCCATCTTCGAATTGTTGCTGGTACTTACTTGCATATCGGTAATTACACCGGTAGCAAGGCTGTAAACCCAGCCGTGTACGTTAAGTTCCCGTTCATTTGCCCAGGCGTTTTGCACGATGGATGTTTTGCAAAGGTTACTTACATTTTGCACCACGTTAAGCTCCACCAGGCGGTCGCCGCGCTTGGTTTCATCTTCAATGGCGTCAAGCTCTCTGGCGTGTACGCGGTAAACATCTTTAATGTGGCGCAACCAGTTATCTATCAGCCCAAATTGTTTGTTACTCATTGATGCCAGCACCCCACCACAGCCGTAATGGCCGGTTACTATCACATGTTTTACCTCCAATACATTCACCGCGTAATCTAACACGCTTAGCATATTCATATCCGTGTGGATCACCATATTGGCAATGTTACGGTGTACGAATATCTCGCCCGGATTGGTGTTGGTTATCTGGTTGGCTGGTACACGGCTATCGGCGCAGCCTATCCATAAAACAGGTGGCTTTTGGCCGTTAGCAAGTTTCTCAAAATATTGCGGGTCTTCTTTTAGGGTATCTTCAACAAACTGGCGGTTGCCGTCAAGCAGGCTTTCGTAAGTGATATGGCTGGTATCGTGTATCAATTTTGTAGCGCACATATAGATCTGTTTTATTTGGATTTTGTAATTTTTGTTTTGGTTGGATATATCAGCTGGAACACCTTATGGAAAAATACAGGTAACATATCGTAATACAATATAGTGAGCAATATAACAGGTACAAAGTAAAATACCTTAAACTCATAGAGATTAAAAAAGTAACCACCTACCATCCCGCCAAAAATAAAAAAAGTAAGCACAGTTAATCTTACATATATCTTGTTCTTTAAGATTTGGCTTTCTTTGGTTTTTGGGTGCATCCAGTCGGCAAGTTCGCTCCCCAGATCTGTAAACAAACCGGTAAGGTGGGTAGATTTGATCAATCCGCCCGATATGTTTGATACCAGCCCATTTTGCAAACCCATGGCAAATAACAGCGAGCCAATAACAATTTTACGCTCCAGCTCGGTTTCCTGGTAAAACTTATGCCCGTAAACAGCTACAAACAACAGCACAATAATCTCTAAGATGATGGGTGCCGAATGTGCCCTGTACAAACTGATGTGCTTTAAAGACTGTACAATAAAGTTTGAAACAAACGAGCCTATCATAAACATCAGAAGCCATATCACAAAAATGATAATAGCGCTAAAATCCTGCTTGAGGATGTTTTTGGCAAGGTTTGCCACGTGCCCGGTAACATTTGATGTAAACGCCAAAAAAGCAAGCAGCCCCACCACATCTGTAATACCCGCCACAAATGCCGACGATGACGCCAGCATCAGGTTTTGATTGAGCGTACGTTTATCCTGTGGTTGCCTTAACATATAGGAGCTTTATGATGCTTAAACATACGCAACAAAATCGTGTTTTGAATATTAATAAAAAACCCGGCCGCAATAGCGACCGGGGGCAATATATAGGTAGATTATAGAGGGCTAATTAATGCGCGGCTACTGCCTCAACGTTATCAAACTCGTACACATAACCAAGGCTATGCGGGTTGCTGCTGCTTACACCAAGGTCTTTTATTAACCCGGTGCTGATGTCAACCACCCAACCGTGCACTTCCAGGTCATGGCGCTCCATCCAGGCATTTTGGACGATAGACGTTTTGCAGATGTTGTATACCTGCTCGGTAACGTTGAGCTCAACCAATCGGTTCACCTTAGCTTTATCGTCGGTAATACGGTCAAGTTCGTTGGCGTGCAAGCGATAAACATCTTTAATGTGGCGCAGCCAGTTGTCTATAATGCCAAACTGCTTGTTACTTAAGGCTGCCGCCACACCACCACAACCGTAATGGCCGGCGATGATCACATGTTTTACCTTTAGCACGTTAACGGCATAATCCAACACGCTAAGCATGTTCATATCCGAGTGTACACACACGTTGGCAATATTGCGGTGCACAAACACCTCGCCCGGCTTTGTACCGGTAACCTCGTTGGCAGGTACCCGGCTGTCCGAGCAACCTATCCAAAGCACTTCGGGGCTTTGCCCCTGTGCCAGTTTGGTAAAAAACTCAGGATCTTCGGCAGTGCGTTTAGCAGCCCACTCGCTGTTGTTGGTTTTTAACTTATTGTAGCTGGCACGCTGGGCCAGTTTTATACTATTGGTATCGATTCCGTTTTTATTTTCTGTATTATTCATGGTAGTTTTAAATTATTCTGATTTATAAATAAGGTCTTTTAAAGGCGGCACATCGTACTTGTCCTTTATCTCTTTTAATTGCACAATAATGCCTTTGGTATAAGCATTGTGCTTATAATTATTGATGATCTCTAAAACATCCGGATCTATATAGCGCGAGTTTGAGCCATCAATAACCACATCGCTGCCCTTTGGCAAGCTGGTAAGGGTTATTTGGATGGCGGCTTTGTTTAAAAACGAAACCTCCTCGGCCAGTTTTATGCGGATGGTATTTTTTTCGCCATTGTTGCCAATAGTGTAGAAATATGGGTTACGCATATTGGTACGCAAAATGTAGAAGATCCCTACCAGCATTCCAATACCAACGCCTATCAGCAAGTCGGTAAACACAACGGCCAAAATAGTGATCACGAAGGGGATAAACTGATCCAGCCCCTTATGCCACATGTGTTTGAACAACCCTATCCTTGCCAGCTTATAACCCACGGTTAACAAGATAGCCGCCAAACATGATAGCGGTATTTTGTTTAGCAAGGATGGAATAGCCAACAGGCAGATAAGCAGTAAAAAGCCGTGGAAAATGGCGCTCATTTTGGTACGTGCACCGGCGTTTACATTTGCGGACGAGCGTACGATAACGGCCGTCATAGGCAAGCCACCCAAAAGGCCGCTAACTAAATTCCCCGCACCCTGGGCAACCAGTTCGCGGTTGGTAGGCGAGATGCGTTTAATAGGGTCAATTTTATCAACCGCTTCCAGGCTTAGCAAGGTTTCTAAACTTGCTACAATGGCAATGGTAACCGCTGTTATCCAAACTGCCTTATTGCTTATGGCACTAAAGTTAGGCGATTTAAACAAGCCGAAGAACTCCCCCGTGCTGTGTACTAAAGGGATCTGTACAAATTGTTTATCTAAAAGCGCAAGGCCCGTACCGGCAAATAGCCAAGCCATTACAGTGCCCAAAACCACAACCAGTAAAGGTGCCGGTATCATAGCCAGTTTTTTAACCTTAGGCCAGTAGATCATAATGGCCAAAGAAACCAGCGTGATAATCACCGCGCCATAATTGATCTTATTTAAGGCGCTGAAGATGCCCGAAAAGGTATTATCCTGGTCGGTTTGGCTAAAGCCCTCGTCACCTTCAAAATCCCTGTCGAAGCCTACAGCGTGTGGGAACTGTTTCATGATCAGGATGATCCCTATAGCGGCCAGCATGCCTTCGATAACTGATGAAGGGAAATAGTTGGCAATGGTACCCGCTTTAACTAAACCAAACACGATCTGCATAGCGCCTGCAAGTACCAGCGCAAGTAAAAATGCCTCGAACGACCCCAGGTTGGTGATAGAATTTAAAACGATGGTTGTTAAACCGGCAGCCGGCCCGGCCACGCTTAACTGCGAGCCGCTAAGCGTACCAATAACAATACCGCCAATAATACCCGCCAAAATACCCGAGAACAATGGCACGCCCGATGCCAGGGCTATACCCAAACATAATGGCAGGGCCACTAAAAACACCACTAAGCCCCCGGGAAGGTCCTTTTTTAAATTTTTAGCTAAGAAATACTTTTTCAGGTTCAGGTCGCCGGCGGAAACGCCGCCTTGCTTGATTTGCATAAACAATAATTTTATAATGAAAACTTAAGTAAACAGCACGTTACCCAACACTAAATCAGCGTTGCGTGTAATGCATATCTTGCCCGGCTGTTACAAAAAACAGCGGTACGCGGTTGCTCACCGGATAAGAAGATATCCGGCAAATTGTAGTTAAACGTTGGGTGGTGGGGTAGGTACCGCAGGATGATATACCTGCTGGTAAAGGGAGCGTTCCTGGTTGTGCAGAATGTTGTTTTCGACAACAAGCGGCCTGTACACAACGAGGTGATTTACATTTTCGTCAAAAAACTTTTTGTCTTTAAAGGCATCCTTCTCAGGGTCGTCTTTCTCGTTTTTTGACTCATGCTCTAATTGCATGATCACCGCACGCACGGCCTTATTATCCATACATAAAAAAATAGGCGCAACAGATATAACCATCTTTATTAAAAAGATGCCCATAAATAGTGCTGCCATTGAATTTTTGCAAATTCTGTTTTTCATGCGTCGCAAAGATAACGTTTTTTGGAAACGCAAAGTATCATTGTGCCCTTTAAAGCTAATCTTACAATATAATTACTAATTTTATCGCTTTACCAATAAACCACATCGTGAACAAAAAGCTGGAGATTTTACAAAAAAAGCGCGACCAAGCGCTTGAGGGTGGAGGCGCTGCACGTATTGAAGGTCAGCACAAAAAAGGGAAATTAACGGCCCGCGAAAGGCTTCATTTTTTGCTGGACGATGGATCATTCCAGGAGATAGGCATGCTGGTATTGCACCGCAGTACCGATTTTGGGATGGAGAAAGAAAAGTACCCCGGCGATGGTGTGGTTACCGGTTACGGCAGCGTAAACGGTAGGCTGATCTACGTTTTCTCGCAGGATTTTACCGTTTTTGGTGGGTCGCTATCTGAAACCCATGCCGAAAAGATCGTTAAGATAATGGACCTTGCCATGAAGAATGGCGCACCTGTTGTTGGTCTGAACGACTCGGGCGGCGCGCGCATCCAGGAAGGCGTTGTGTCCCTTGGTGGCTATGCTGATATATTTTACAAAAACACCATGGCCAGCGGTGTTGTGCCACAAATCTCGGCCATTATGGGCCCATGCGCGGGCGGAGCGGTGTACTCGCCCGCCATTACCGATTTTATATTGATGGTAGAGCATACCAGCTACATGTTTGTAACCGGGCCCAACGTAGTAAAAACCGTAACGCACGAGGTGGTAACATCCGAAGAGCTGGGCGGTGCCAATACCCACGCTACAAAAAGTGGCGTAACCCATTTTGCCTGCGCTAACGAGATAGACGCCATTAACCATGTAAAAAAACTACTGAGTTATATGCCTCAAAACTGCGAGGACCGTGCCCCATCACTGCCCTACGAGGTAAAGAATGAGGAACGCCCCGCATTAACCGATATACTGCCCGAGAACGTTTCACAACCCTACGATATCCGCGAGGTTATAGAGCAGGTGATTGACGGCGGATCGTTTCTGGAGGTTCATAAAGACTTTGCCGAGAACATTTTGGTGGGCTTTGCCCGCCTTGCAGGCCGTAGCATTGGTATTGTAGCCAACCAGCCCGCGTTTTTGGCGGGTGTACTGGATATCAATTCATCAACCAAGGGCGCACGCTTCGTGCGTTTTTGCGATAGCTTTAATATCCCGTTATTGGTATTTGAGGATGTACCGGGCTTTTTACCGGGCACCGACCAAGAATGGAATGCCATTATTACTAACGGCGCCAAACTGCTCTATGCTTTCTGCGAGGCTACCGTTCCGCGTATCACCGTTATCACCCGCAAGGCTTATGGTGGCGCGTATGATGTAATGAACTCTAAACACATCGGCGCAGATATGAACTACGCCTGGCCAAGTGCAGAGATAGCCGTGATGGGTGCCAAAGGCGCTGCCGAGATTATCTTTAAACGGGAGATATCATCTGCAGAAGATTCTGAAGCCAAATGGCGCGAAAAGGAAGAGCAGTATGCAACCATCTTCGCCAACCCATACCGCGCCGCCGAGCGTGGCTTTATTGACGAGGTTATAGCCCCGGCAGAAACCCGTGTTAAACTGATACATGCCTTTAAAATGCTGGAACATAAGGTGGTGAACAACCCTAAGAAAAAGCATGGGAATATACCGTTGTAATTTTAGAATTTAAACGCTTATCATTCAAAAATGAATACATTGGGTTTATTAATAGCGGTGATATTGGTACTCGCAATTATATCGTGTATCCCAACATTAATAATGTATTTTCTTTATAAATGGCTTGCTAAAAAAGGCTACCGATGGATTGGTTTGTTAATAATAGCAATATCAATTTCCACTTTGGCTTACGGCATGTACACAGCAATATACCCTACAGATAGTTTCTATTTTGAAGATTTTAAAAAAGTTACATCATTGGAAATCCCAAAATCTGCTGAGGTTATAGATAAGACGGCCTCCTATCCAGATTTTCATGGCGACTATATATCATGTGCACTTATAAAATTATCCAAGCAAGATTACAAATCGCTATTAAATACCCTCAACAAAGATAAAATGATGCTTAAAAATTCGGAAATCTCAGGAAGTGACGAACTTAATAAAATCATGAAAACGGGAAGTATTAATGATATCAAATATTCTTTTTCAAGAGAAGTTCCCGGCAAAGACTACTTAACATATATTGGTTTTTTTAAAAACAATGAAAGTATCCTGGTCTATTTTGTAAATCCGTAAACGACTATCGTTATTAGAAACCAATGCTTATGCTTTCCATCGAACAAATAACCCCTCACCTAACCTGGCGGCTTCGCAGGGATGTATTGTATCACGGGGGGTACATGCATAACATGGAAATGGAGGAGGATAACCACGGTTATCACTTTGGGGCGTTTGAGGATAACAAACTGGTTGGAGTAGTATCACTGTTTCAAAAGGGTACAGATTGGCAGTTTCGCAAACTGGCTGTAGTGGCAGATGCACAGGGAAAAGGCATCGGCACAGAAATTTTGGCTTATGTAACCGCGTTTGTAGCGCGTGAGAACGGGACACGCCTCTGGTGTAATGCAAGGCTATCAGCGATGGGGTTTTACGAGAAAATGGGCTACACTAAAATCGGCAATGAGTTTCAAAAAAACGGAGTCGACTATATTATTATGGAGAAAAGCCTGGCGGTAAAATAAAAAAAGTCAGCTCGCCTTGCGCAAACTGACCTCTTGTGACTTTAACTAATTAACTGATCTTTTATTACGCTGCAAAGATGAGCATATACTATAAAGTGAATGTTAAGTTATAAATAAGGTTTTATTGCTTTTTGCATATATTACTTCATTATCAACAGCTTTATTATATTTGCCACGGCTATCACCGCATAGCATTATTATATAACACATGGCAAAAAAGAAACCTGAGGCCGAGCAAAAACCGGCTGTAGTAACTGAAACATCCTTAGCATTTTTCGAAAAATATATTAACAACCCCTCGCCTACCGGTTTTGAATACAAAGGCCAGGAACTTTGGTTGGAGTACCTGAAACCCTATATAGACGATCATTTTGTTGATAATTATGGTACAGCTGTAGGTATAATAAACCCACAGGCCGAGTATAAGGTGGTAATTGAGGCACACGCCGACGAGATCTCGTGGTATGTGAATTATATTACTAACGATGGTTTGATCTACGTTATCCGCAACGGCGGCAGCGATCACCAGATTGCACCCTCTAAACGCGTAGACATCCATACCGATAACGGTATTGTAAAAGCCGTATTCGGCTGGCCGGCTATCCACACCCGTTTAGGCGGCGAAAAGGAAGAAGCCCCAACACTTAAAAACATCTTCCTTGACTGTGGTTGCACCAGTAAGGACGAAGTTGAGGCCCTGGGCATCCACGTAGGCTGCGTAATTACTTACGAGGATGAATTTATGGTGCTTAACAACCGCTACTACGTTGGCCGGGCTTTAGATAACCGCGCAGGTGGTTTCATGATTGCCGAGGTTGCACGTTTGCTAAAAAAAAATAACATTACGTTACCATTTGGTTTATATATCGTAAACGCCGTGCAGGAAGAAATTGGCCTGCGTGGTGCCGAAATGATAGCGCACCGCATTAAACCGAATGTTGCCATTGTTACCGATGTTACACATGATACCGGTACGCCAATGATCAACAAAATTACCCAGGGCGACCTTGCCTGTGGTAAAGGCCCGGTTATTTCATACGCCCCGGCGGTACAAAACAACCTGAATAAATTACTGATAGAATCGGCACAAAAAGCGGGCATCCCGTTTCAGCGCCAGGCATCAAGCCGCTCTACCGGTACAGATACTGATGCGTTTGCCTACTCTAACGATGGCGTACCATCGGCGCTGATATCGTTACCGCTGCGTTATATGCACACCACTGTGGAGATGATCCATAAAGAGGATGTGGACAATGTGATCCGCTTGATATATGAATGCTTGCTGAACATAACCAACGGACAAGATTTTAGATACATTAAATAATTTAAAACATTTATACCCAATAAACATTGTGTATAACACAAACACCTACACCCTACTGTAAGAAAGCATGAAACCAACACTATTAATTTTGGCCGCAGGTATGGCCAGCCGCTACGGCAGCATGAAACAAGTTGACGGTTTTGGCCCTAATGGCGAAACCATCATCGACTATTCTATCTACGACGCTATTAAAGCAGGCTTTGGAAAAGTGAGCTTCATTATCCGCGAGGAATTTGCGGAACCGTTTAAAGCCATATTTGAGCCTAAATTAGCAGGACGGATCGAAATTGATTACGTTTTCCAAAACTTTGACCTGGAGCCATTTGGTATCAGCGAAAAAATTGAACGAGCTAAACCATGGGGTACTGCCCACGCTGTTTTAGCTGCACGTAACCAGGTAAACGAACCTTTTTGTGTGATAAATGCTGACGATTATTACGGTTACGATGCCTTTGAAAAAATGGCTAAGTTTTTAACTACCGAAGTTGCCGACGACAAATACGCTATCATTGGTTACCAGATAGACAAAACCTTATCTGACAATGGAACCGTATCTCGCGGTGTTTGCGCGGTTGACGATTACGGCAACATGACCGAAGTTACCGAGCGTACCGAGGTTTATTTTAAAGAAGATGGCAGCGTAGCTTATAAAGATACTACCGGCGAGCACCCTTTAGCAAACGACACCCGTGTATCTATGAATTTTTGGGGCTTTACCCCGGCCGTGTTTGGCCAGAGCGAAGAACTTTTCAAAAAGTTTGTTGCGGCTAACAAAGAAAACCCTAAATCAGAATTTTTTATCCCATTGGTGGCTGATGATCTGATCAAAAGCGGCACGGCATCATTCAAGGTTATCCCAACCGCTACTAAATGGTTTGGTGTGACTTATAAAGAAGATAAGCCCATCGTTCAAAATTCGATATCAGAACTTGTTAACAACGGCACATACCCAACTAATCTTTGGAGCTAAGCTAAACCGCTAATTTTAAAAGGTCCTGCCATGAAAATGGCAGGATTTTTTTGTTACTCACCCTCCCGCCTTTATGTAACTTTCTTATTACATAGCATATTCATGGATATTTAAATTTTCTACCTAAGTAAATAGTTAAGGCGCTTATCTATATTTATATCCTTAACTATTAACATGAAACTAAAACTATCACTCCTGCTGGTACTTGCGGTCGTTTATGCTGCCGGGGCATCGGCACAAACCGCCAACATCTGGAAAACCGCCAAAGCCGGTGGTTACACTTACAAATATGTAAGCGGCGACCCAACCAACTCGCGCTTTTACACACTTAAGAACGGCCTAACCGTAATACTTAGCCCCACCAACAAGCAACCACGCATCCAGGCATACATTGCCGTAAAAGCGGGTAGCAAAACAGACCCGGCCGACCACACTGGCCTTGCCCACTATCTGGAGCACATGATGTTTAAGGGTACCGATAAATTTGGTTCGCTAAACTGGGCAAAAGAAAAACCTTTATTAGACCAGATAGACGAACTTTACGAGCAATACAACTCTACCAAAGACGAGGCTAAGCGTAAAGAGATCTACAAACAGATAGACAAAACATCGGGCGAAGCGGCAAAATTTGCCATTGCCAACGAGTACGATAAAATGATGGCAGCCATGGGCGGCCAAAACAGCAATGCCTTTACTTCGTTCGAGCAAACGGTTTATACCGAGGATATCCCAAGCTCGTCTATAGATAAGTTCCTGGCTATGCAGGGCGAGCGTTTCCGGGCGCCGGTATTGCGCATCTTCCATACCGAACTGGAGGCTGTTTACGAAGAGAAAAACCGCGGATTGGACAGCGACCCAAGCAAAGTGCAGGAAGCAATGTTCGAGGCATTGTTTCCGAACAATAACTATGGTAAACAAACCACCATTGGCACTATCGATCATTTGAAGAACCCGTCGTTAAAGGCCATCCGCAAGTACTATTACAATTACTATGTACCAAATAACATGGGGGTTATTTTATCGGGAGATTTTAACCCCGATGTGATGATAAAAAAGGTAGAGCAACACTTTGGCTATATGAAAACCAAGGCTACCCCAGCATACACCTTCGCGCCGGAGGTGCCAATTGCCGCCCCTATCCAGCGTGATGTGTACGGCCCTAACCCCGAGAACCTGACCATTGCATACCGTTTCCCTGGCGCAAGCACACGCGACGCACGTTTATTGAGCCTGATGGGTTCGTTATTAATTAACGGCAAAGCCGGCCTGTTTGACCTTGACCTTACCAAGAAACAAAAACTGCTTAGCGCATTTGCGTCGGCAAATACTTTGAAGGATTACAGCGTTCTTGTGTTACGTGGTACACCGGTTAAAGGGCAGTCGTTAGATGATGTAAAGGCTTTAATGCTGGGCGAAATTGACAAATTGCGTAAAGGTGAGTTTTCTGACGACTTGATCCAGTCTATCGTAAACAACTACAAAAAAGGCAAGATAGAGCAGGACGAAAGCTATAACCAACGCGCCAGCAACCTGATGGACGATTTTACGTCGGGTGTAGATTGGCGTACGGATGTAGCGTCGATTGCCGAACTATCTAAAGTGACTAAAGCACAGATAGTGGCTTTTGCCAACAAGTATTTAAAGGATAATAACTTCGTGCTCGTTTACAAACATCAAGGCGCCGATAAAAACATCAACAAGGTTGATAAACCAACCATCACACCTGTTGAGGTGAACGCTGGTGAGCAATCGGCTTATGTGAAAATGATCAACGCTATGCCGGCCAACCCGGTGCAACCTGTTTGGCTGGACTTTAACAAAGATATACAGCGTGCAAAAGCAGGCCCGGTTGATGTACTCTCGGTACAAAATAAAACCAATGCCATTTTCCGCCTGTACTACCGCTACGATATGGGCAGTTGGAACAACAAAATGCTGCCAATTGCCGCGCAGTACCTGCAATTCCTGGGCACGGATAAACAATCTGCCGAGGATATCAGCAAAGCATTCTACAAATTAGCATCAAGCTTTAATTTCAGCGCCGGTACCGAAAACTCTACCATAAGTATAAATGGATTACAGGAAAATTTTGGTGCATCGGTTACCTTGTTTGAAAATCTGTTGGCAAATTGCAAGGCAGATGATAAAGCGCTTGCCGGCTTAAAGGCCCGCCTTAAAAGATCAAGGGAAAACCTTAAACTGAACAAAGGCGCTATTATGCAAGGTTTGGTAAGTTACGCCCAATATGGTGCGCAAAACCCGTTCAACAATGTACTTAGCGACGAGGAAATTGAAAACCTTAAAGCCGAAGACCTGGTAGCCCTGCTACATGGTTTGGTAAATTACAAGCACACCATATTATACTACGGGCCGCAAACAGCGGTACAGGCGGGTGCTACTTTAGCCAAATTGCATAAAACACCCGGCTCCTTTATGGCCTACCCTGCTATGAGAAAATTCACGCGTGTAAAGGCTGATAAAAACACCGTGCTGTTCGGCAACTTTGATATGGTACAGGCCGAGATACAATGGGTGCGCAACGAGGACGCTTATAATGTAGATAAGGCACCATCTATAGAGTTATTTAACAATTATTTTGGTTCGGGCATCAGTTCCATCGTATTCCAGAATATCCGCGAATCGAAAGCGCTGGCCTACTCAACTTACGCGTTTTATTTGGAGTCGCAGAAGAAAGAAGATGATAATACATTTGTAGGTTATGTGGGCACACAGTCAGACAAGATGAACGAAGCCATCATCGCCATGAACGAATTGCTAACCAAAATGCCCGAATCGGCAGAGGGGTTTAAATCTGCTAAAGAAAATATCCGCAAATCGATAGAAACAGAGCGCATTACCCAGGATGGTATCATTTTCAGCTACCTGGCGGCACAACGTAAAGGTCTGAATTATGATGCCCGTAAAGCAACTTTCGAAAAAGTGAACGGTATCAGTTTTGCAGATCTTAATACATTCCACGATAACGAATTAAAAAGCAAACCATACACTTACTGTATAGTAGCATCAGACAAACGCGTTACCGATGAAGATCTAAAAAAATACGGCGAATTAACCAAGCCGGATATGAAGCAAATCTTCGGTTATTAATTACCAATAGAAAAACGGGGTTGGGATTGTTTTCTCAACCCCCCGTTTTTAACTGTAAAGATTTTTTTATAATATTATTTTAAACCTTATAAATTTTACATTATCTTAATATCGAATTAAGATGCGTTTACGTAATCATCTTACCCGACCAATTATAATGAACAAACTGGCTATGGCATAAAAAGGGTTTTTTAGCTTTGCCCAACCTAAAAACTTAAAAAGTTATTTATTCAATTAACGTTTAATGAGCCTGGGGGTGTATATTAAATAACACTAAGCAAACCATTTCCTAACATTTAACGTAAGTACAACAACTACCAGAAATAAATTTGAGCCATACAGCTAAATCCCCCAGCACACATTGCCCTAAATGCGGCAATTTATTTCATCACCAGTTACACAGAAGCTGGGTGGTAAAAACTTTTCTATTTTTTATTCCATTAAAAAAATATTTTTGCGCTAACTGTAAGACAGCAAGATATATAGTTAAAAAAGCAGATTAAATTCGCTTAACATTCTTTTTGGTATAAGTATTGCTCTGTGAATAATTATAATACAAACGATACTTAGAAGATACGTAATGAGAAGGATATTAGCTGTTGACGACGATCACGATATACTGGAAGTACTACAATTTATACTGGAAGATTCGGGCTATAAAGTAGACACACTTTCTGACGGACACAACTTAATGGCTACTATACAGGAAAAACATCCCGATCTTATTCTGCTTGACATAATGCTTGGCAATATGGACGGACGCGAACTTTGTAAAGATGTTAAGAGGCAGCTAAGCACCCACAACATCCCGGTTATTATGATATCTGCAAGCCACAATGTTAGCGCTACGCTTAACCATGAAAACGGCCCCAATGATTTTGTAGCCAAACCATTTGATATCAATGTATTGCTTAACTCCATTAAAAAACAATTAGCAATGTCTGCAGCAGCTTAAGATGCTTTGCGTTTAATCCCAAGTTCAAGTAATTCGTTCTCTACTTTATCATTCCACAAGCTTTGCTTGTAATTATCTATACCGTGTGCTGTTTCGGTATCATACTGTTTTTGCAGTTTGTTCATTTCTCTTAAGGCATCAAGATACTCCATACTGATAATAGCGTCATAAGTATCTGGCGTAGGCTTTTCGGCAATTATTCGCTGCTTATAGTGTTCGGCAACCAACCTGGCAATGTCAAAATGCCTTTGCTCGTGGTTCAAGCTGGTCGCGGTTTTTGATGAAGGGTTTACCCAGCAAGCACTTTTAGGCGCGTAAACCTTCATGGCAAAAGTCATCAACACCGTTCCTTTCTCTATTTTTGAGTGTTCTTCATACCCCAAACCTGCAAATATCTCTGCACCATGCCGGCTGTTACTGGCTGCTTTACCACGAAAATCCACCCATTTAAGCGGCCGGTTTACACTATAATATATCGTATCCCCCTCGGCAGATTCGTTATAATCAGTAAATGTAATTTTAAAGGTTTTAGCGAGCTTGATATTGCCATCAGCCTGGGCATCCATCCAGGTGTTTAAATAAGTAAGGCAATTGCTTAAGGCACTCCGTATCAAAGGTTCTATTTGCTGCGCAGGGCCTGCTTTATGCTGGTAGGTTGTAGTGGTATTATAATCAACCAAGTGCACCGGGTCCTCCCCTTTTTGCAGGTAAAACGATACCGACAATTTCAACTGTCCTTTAACAGCGCCTGTTCCTGCAGGCATTTCGGTCACTTTCAAATTGTTTAACTTCACAATTACGGGGCGCAGGGTTTTATTAACCGGCAGGCTGTATGCTACAAAGTTTTTAATAGCCGCAATGCCTCCTTTTAAGTCTATTTTATAAGCGGCCTCAGGCTCGCCTGCAACATTTGCAACAGGTTGCAACTTGCCAATAATGGTGTTATCCACGCGGCCATCTTCAACCGCTGCTACATAAAATTCTTTAGGGGTGATTTTAAGCGCCTGGTTTTGCAGGATTATATAAGAGGTGGTTTGGGCGTTGGTCTTAAACGATGCAAAACACCATATTAAACCCCAAAGCCATAATAACCGGCAGTACTTTTTTAACATCTTATCAATCAAACGCTACGGGTGCCTAAATATTTTTCTACACAGCTATCATTCATATATCACCGCAATAGGGTCTATTAGCGCATCTATTTAAAGTTTTCCACAGCTATACCACGGTTGTATTTAGTGCCGTTTAAAAAAAAGGCTTATCCACATTTGTTAATTACTAATGTGGATTGCATTTTTGCGTTTAGCTAATTTAGCACCCATCATTATTGCGCTTTATGATCAAACTTAGATACATCACCTTTATTGCACCGGTGCTTTTGGCCCTGCCAACACTGGCGCAGCAAAATCCATCATTCCACACAAACCGCATTTACCAGAATGCGAATAACCTGCTGGCAATGGGTAAATACGCTGCCGCCGCCGAGCAATATCGCCTGGTTGAACAAACAAGATTAAAAACCGGCCAGCAATCAAAATTCGAGTCGGAGTTATCCCAGCTGAAAGAAAACTCGCAATATTACGAAGCCCTTTGCGCGCTTGAGCTGGGTAACGATGATGCAGAAAGCATGTTTTCCCGTTTTATTAAAGAACACCCCGAAAATCCTTTAGCTAAGCTTGCGTATTTCCAGGTCGGTAAATCGTACTTTAAACAGGGTAAGTATGCCGAGGCCTTGGTTTGGTTCAATAAAGTTGACGCTGTGGACCTGAACGGCGCGCAAAATACCGAGTACAAATTCCGCAAGGGCTACGCCTACTTTGTAACCAACGATTATAAGAACGCGCAACTGCTATTTGGCGAGGTGAAGAACAAACGCTCGCCTTTTACCGATGATGCTACCTACTACTTCGCCTACATAGCTTATCTGAATAAAGATTATCACCTGGCGTTGTTAAACTTCGAGAAGCTTAAAAATTCTAAGAAGTACGAAAACAGCTACCCATATTATATTACTGCCGTTTATTTTTTAGATAAACGCTATGATGATGTTATAAACTACGCTATCCCTATCATCAATAGCACCAAGCAGCAAAACGAAACCGAAATGCTGCGTATTATTGGTGCATCATACTTTGCAAAGGGAAACTATGATAAGGCGGTTGAATATTACAGCCGCTTTGAAGACCAGGACCAGGGCCGCACCCAAAACACGCAGGACAGCTACCAGATAGGTTATGCCTATTACAAAGTAGGCAACTATGGCAAGGCAGCTACCGTGTTAGAAAAACTGGTAGCCCAAAACGATAACTACAGCCAAAGCGGCAGCTACACGCTTGGCGATGTGTTCCTGAAAATGAACAACAAAGAAAGCGCCCGTAACGCTTTCCGTACCGCCTCAAAACTAACTTATGATAAGCAATTACAGGAAGATGCCTTGTACCAATATGCTAAACTATCGTACGAACTCGATTTTAACAACGAGGCACTAATAGCAACCCGTGCATACCTGAAAAATTACCCGCGATCTACCCGTAACGATGAGGTGAAGATACTTTTGGGCGAGGCGTTGCTTAACTCAAAAAACTATAAGGAAGCGGTAGAGATATTGGAACCTATCCCCAATAAATCCCAAAGCGCGCAGATAGCTTACCAAAAAGTAACCTATTACCGTGGGTTGGAGTTTTATAATGAACGTGCTTTTGAAAACGCGATAGGTATTTTCCTTCGCTCGCTAAAAAACCCGGTTGATACCAAGGTACAGGCCCTAACACTTTATTGGATGGCCGAATCTATGTACGAGGTAAGGAAATATACCGAGTCGGTAGAAAATTTTGAGGCGTTTTTGGCGATGCCGGAAGCTAAACAAACGGATGTAGCCAACTTTGCCAACTACGCGCTTGCCTATGCTGCATTTTACGATGAGCAATACAAAAAAGCCGCTACTTACTTCGAGAAGTTTTTGCGTGGCGATGTTAAAGACCAGGCAACCGAGAACGATGCTATAAGCCGTTTAGGCGATAGTTACTTTGCCATGAAGAGCTACGGCAGCGCCTTAGAAAATTACGACCGTATTATTGCCCGCCACAGCCAGGGGCAGGAATATGCCTTGTTTCAGCGCGGCATAATCCAGGGGTTACAAAACAACCCCGATGCTAAGATCAGCACGTTGAACAGTTTATTAAGCCAGTTCCCAAATTCGGATTACGCGGATGATGCTTCTTTCGAGATTGCTTACGCCTACTTCCTGAAAAATGATGGCGACCGTGCAAAAGCCGACCTGAACGCTATGATCGCTAAATACCCGCGCAGTAGTTATATACCGCGCGCCTACACCACTATCGGTTTAATTGATTACAATGCCGGCAGGGATGACGAAGCTACCAACGCGTTCAAAAAGGTAGTGTCAGACTATTCATCGTCTGATGAAGCCAAACAGGCTTTGAAACAGGTTGAAAAGATTTATACCGATAAGGGTGATGCGTCGTCGTTCCTAAACTACGCCAATTCTACCGCTATTGGCAACTACACCACATCTGAACAGGAAGGCATTTTGTACACCGCCGCAAACAACCTTTACCTAAAAGGCGACTGGCAGGGAACCGTTAATGCAGTAGGCGCTTACTTTGATAAATTCCCAACCAAGCAGATCTACGAAAAACAATCACGCTTTATTCGTGCTCAAAGTTTAGTTAACCTCAACAAGGGCGACGAAGCCGTGCTTGACTACAATGTAATATTAAACGACTGGACAAGCGCTTACAGCGAGAAATCGCTTATCAGCATGGCTAAGTTGTACATGGCCCAAAAGAAATACAACGATGCCATTGTATTCCTGAAAAGGTTGGAAACCAACTCGGAATACAAAGCCGATTACAGTTTCGCAGTGAACAACCTGCTGTTAAGTTACTCGCAGATAAACATGCCTGACGATGTATTGAAGTACGCTAAACTGGTGCGTGATAACGAAAAATCATCACAGGAAGATAAATTTAAAACAGGCCTTTACGCAGGTAAAGCTTACCTGCAACGTGGCGATACCAGCGCGGCAATAAAAGAACTAACGTACACCGTTACCAACACAAAAACCATCGCGGCAGCAGAAGCCAAATATAACATTGCCAATGTAGAATATTTGCAAGGCAAGTACAAGGCATCGCAAAAAACCTGTTTCGACTTGGTGAAGGATCTGCCTAATTACGATTACTGGGTGGCAAAAACGTACATCCTGTTAGCTGATGATTACCTTGGCTTGAAAGATACTTACCAGGCGAAAGCAACCCTGCAAAGCATCATAGACAACTACAAAGGCAACGATGATATTTTGGATATAGCCCGCCAGAAAATGAACGTGCTGGAGCCGCAAAAAGCGAAACAAGAAACCATTAAACCTGTAGAAACTGCCCCGGCAGAGAATAAACCTACAGAAGCAGCCCCGGCAGAAACAACGCCGGCAACTACAGAACCAACCAAACAGGAAAACAAAGAACAATAGAACAAGACAAGCAATGACTAAAAGACACACCATAACACTGCTTACCTTTTTAACGGTATTCTTCTTTGTTCCTGCCATGGCGCAAACAAAGAAACCCGCGAATAAGAAACAACCTGCAAAAACTACAACTAAGCCCGCCGCGAAAGCTAAAGCACCGGCTAAAAGCACTACGGTGAAAAACGCAGGCGCGAAGAACCTTGGCGATGCAGCATCTAAAGTAGCGGTGGCAGATACCACCAAAAAAGCCGGGCAAAACAACCCGGCCAACAGCAGCCTTGCCGAGGAGATTGTAGTTACTACATCTTACAAACCGGTATTGGCAGAGGCGGTAAAAATTCGCCGCAATCCCGATCTGGAAGATAAAACGCCATATAAGGCACCCTTAGCCTATGCCCCGTTAGACAAAAAACTGGCACAGGATAACAATATCCGCCAGTTGGATGCCATGAAAAGGCCGCATGAGCAAGATTCGGTACAAACCAATAACTATGCAAAGGTTGGTATCGGTAATATGAAAACTACTTTTGGCGAAGCTTACTTTGGTAATGGTAAAGACCAGGCACTGCAAGTTGGCGGTTATCTGAAACACTTTGCGCAATCGGGCTCATCGCTTGATAAGCAAAACGACAGCCGCCAGGAAATAGGCGTATTTGGTAAAAGCATTGGTGCCGAAAACACGCTTACCGGCCGTATCAATTACAAACGCCATCAAACGTATTTCTACGGTATAGATCAGGATAACCCACCTGTGGATTTTACGCCCGGCAAACAGGTATTTAATACCATTGGTGCCGAAGGAGAGATAGCCAAGAACTTCAAAGACGAAGAGAACGCTTTTACCTACGCGGCTAAGTTTAAAGGCTACATATTTAACAATGCCTACAGCGCAAAAGAAAGCAACGTTGTAATCAGCGGTTTTTTAAATAAAACCATTAAACAGTTTTACGCGGGCTTAAGCGCATCGTTAGACCTTGGCACACAAAAAGATGTACTGTACTCGCAAAGCAATAGCATTATAAGGGCAAACCCTTACATTAAGTTCCAGGGTGAGAATTATAAGATAGACGCGGGCGTTAACATCGCCAAAGAGTTTGGTTTTTCAGACCGTTTCTTCATTTTCCCGGCTGCCAAGCTAGAGTTTCAGGTAGTGCCGAAATACGTACGGCTATTTGCAGAAGCAAAAGGTGATGTAAACCGCGCATCTATCAAAGAACTAACGGATGTTAACCCATTTTTGGGCGAGAATATCAACCTGGTAAACTCCGTTGATAAACTGGACATTACCGTAGGTTTAAAAGGTACGCTTGCACCGGGCCTTGGCTTTAAGGCGGCCATCTACCGCAACAGCATCAAAAACCTGCCGCTATTCGTAAATAATTTTGCTACAACGTTTAACAAATACCAGGTTATATATGACAACGGCGATGCACGCGTAAGCGGCTTTAACGGCGAGCTTGACTTTAAAGCAAGCGAAGACGTGAACGTTTATGGCCGCGTAGAGTTTAAAGATTATAAAATGGCGAGCGAAGCCCAACCATGGAACCTGCCTAAATTTATATTAACCGCAGGTACAAGCATCCACATAAATGATAAGGTTGATATAAACGGATCGCTAATGTTCCGTGGTAGCACGCAGGATCCATTATTGGTAACAGGCAGCACACCGGCGGCACCGCAATACACAACGATCAATTCGTTTGCTGATCTGAGCGGTGGGGCTACGTACAAAATAAACAAACAGCTATCGATATTTGTGCAGGCCAATAATATCTTGAACGCAAGCAGCAAAACATGGGTTTACTATCCAAATTATGGGTTTAATATATTCGGTGGCATAGGCTACGCGTTTTAAGCTTTTTGATGTTTTATAATTATCCGTACTTTTAGCGAATGGATGTAGGCAATTTTATAAGCGACTTGCTGGCTCAACATGGTGATGTAAGTGTGCCGGGCCTGGGCTATTTTGCACATACCCGCATCAATGGCCATTATAACGAACAGGAGGGGAAAATGTACCCGCCTGCCTACAGCGTGCAGTTTGATCCGCAGCCGGTGCAAGACGAAACGCTGGCGCAATACATGGCCGATAGAAAGAATATATCGCTGGCATCATCAAAATATTTTACCGAAAAATACATCAACAACATAAAATTGCAGGCGCAGGCTGAAGAAATTGCACTGGCAGACCTTGGCTGGTTTTATACCGAAGGCGATCAGCTTTACTTCCGCCCAGGTAACGGTATAAGTTCCGACCTGGAGTTTTTTGGGTACGAACCGATAAGCCTTTATAAATTAGGGACAGAACCTATACCAACAGCATCTGTTTATTCTACCCCGGCACCTGCCCCCACTGAGGAGAATCCTATTGCTGCCCCGCCGGTGGTTGCAATGCCTAATTCTGAAGAGCCGGCAGCAGATGGCTACCGCTACGAAACTGATGAAGAACACGAAGCTTACTTGGTTGACCTGACCAGGAGAAAACGCCGAAACACAACTATTACATTTGTTGTTTTAGCTATAGCTCTTACAGCGGGCGCAATCTATTTAGTTACCCGTTACGATCCAACTATATTTAACCTGGAAGCGCCTAAACCAATGCATACAAAATCTGCAGCGGTTATACCGGCCAGGGCAGATACACTTACCCCGGTTGATACCGCTAAAAAGGTTGTAAAAGAAGATAGTACATCTACCGCTGTAATACCATCTTTAACAGATACTATTACCAAAAGCGCACCAATTACAAATACTAAAATTACAGGGCCACGTTATGAGATACTGGCCTCGGCATTTAAAACTATATCAAAGGCAAACATGGAAATTGCCCGGTACCAAAAGATGGGCTTCGAAGCCCACATTGCAGAAGGTGTACCCGGCAAAAAGCACAAGATATCGTTGGGTACCTACAGGACAAAAGCGGAGGCTAAAGCTGCTATGGATAAAATTTTAAACACCGGTAAAATAAAATCGAAAGACGTTTACATACAACCAATCGGCCTAAAATAAATAGCCGACGTGCTACATTTTTATATTAAGAATTAAACAAAAACTATGATGTTATTATTGCAGGTTGCAGCAGATACCACCGCAAAACTGATTGATACCGCGCATACAGCCGCAACACAACAATTAGCAAAGATACCCGAAGAAGAATTACGCTTTGGCGATCTGCTATTAAAAGGTGGCTGGGTAATGATCCCTATCGGCATACTGGCTGTACTGGGCCTTGTTATATTTTTCGAGCGTTTTTTCACCATCCGCAAGGCCTCGAAAGACGAATCGCACTTAATGAGCCAGGTACGAAGCAGCATCCACTCCGGAGATCTTCAATCAGCTATTGCTATTTGCCGTAACAGTAACTCACCTTTGGGCCGGATGCTTCAAAAGGGTTTGCTGCGTATCGGCCGCCCTATAAAAGATATAGAGGGCGCTATCGAAAACATTGGTAAGCTGGAAGTATCAAAACTGGAAAAAAATATTGGCATCATCGGTATTGTAGCTGGTATAGCCCCCATGTTTGGTTTCCTGGGCACCATTGCGGGTGTTATTAAGATTTTTTATGATATCTCTAAAACCGATAACATCAGCATGGGTGTAATTTCGGGTGGTTTATATGTAAAAATGGTAACATCGGCAGCAGGTTTGTTTGTAGGTATTATCGCTTATATCTGTTACCACATTTTAAATATGATGGTTGATAAAGTGATCTTGAAACTGGAAACCGACGCCATCGAATTTATTGACCTGTTAGAGGAGCCAAGCAAATGAATTTAAGAAAAAGACATAAGGGTGCATCGGCAGAGGTACATACCTCGGCCATGAACGATATCATGTTCTTCCTGCTTTTATTCTTCCTTATCGCGTCTACGGTAACCAACCCCAACGTGGTAAAGTTAATGCTGCCAAAATCATCCAGCGGGCAATCGGTATCAAAAAAAACCATCAATGTATCTATCGATAAAAACCTGGTTTACACCATAGATAAAAAACAGGTACCGGTAGACCAAATACAGCCCACCTTGCAAAGTTACAAAAGCCTTGCAACCGAGTTGACCATAGTATTGTATGTAGACCGAACGGTAGCTATACAAGACGTGGTGCAGGTGATGGACATAGCACAAAAACTAAATATTAAAATGGTACTGGCAACAGAACCTAAAGGATAAACAGGGAGTTGGCAGTTATAAGTTGGCAGTTTGCTTAAATGAGCTACCTGCCAACTTATAACTGCCCACTGCAAACTGAATAATATGGAATACAGACAACAAAATAATTATCCAAAGGCATTTCTTGCAACAGGTGTTATCCTGGGCATTGTAATGGCTTTGTGCTATTTTATTGTTTTCCAGATGCCGGTTAAACAGGAGGATGGCACAGGTGGCATCCTGGTGAATTATGGCACGGTGGATGAAGGCATGGGCAGCGATTACATGAGCACCGAAGAGCCATCCGTAGCCGAGAAAGCCAACAAAACCAAACCTGACAAGGTAACCCCTGCCCCGCCAACCGAAGAAAAACAGCAAGTAGAGAACAGCGATAAAAACGTAGTTACCCAAACTACAGATGATGCGCCCGAAGTGGCGGCCAATACTACCAAGCCAAGCACCAGCGTAGCCACACAGCCAACAACTAAAACCGTTGCTAAACCGGCCGTAAACCAAAACGCACTTTACAAAGGCAAAACCAACAACGGCACTGGCGAAGGCGACGGCACAGGTAATACGCCGGGCAATCAGGGCAAGCCAACGGGAACTACGCTAACTAACAACTATAACGGGACAGGTGATGGAAATGGTGGAAATGCTTTAACCGCACGTAACTTTACACGACCACCTTCAAAACCTGTTGTTACCAACTTTGAAGGTAAAATAGTGATTACATTCAAAATAGACGCGGATGGAAACATTGTCTCTGCAAGCGTTGCCCGAGGTTCTACATCCATCGCAGGCGACATAGTTGATAAGTGTATACAAGCTGTTAAAAATGCAAAAGTAAACCCTTCGGCAAATGTAAGTGAAGACCGGGAATACACTCAGACTTTTGTGTTTAAGCGGCAATAATCAATAGCTAATTCTCATTGTAAAATTTCTTCGGCTGATAGCTCATATCAGTTTTCGATGCTACATTTGTAAGCAAGTAGTTCGGCCATGAACTATGAACCAAAGCTCATGAACTACTCAGAAACCCTCAATTACCTCTACACCCAACTACCCGTGTTTACCCGTGTGGGCGCTTCTGCTTATAAGGAAGACCTTACCAATACCATTGCGCTACTGAACATCCTTGATAACCCCGAGCATAAGTTTAAAAGCATCCACGTGGGGGGCACAAATGGCAAGGGCTCAACATCGCACATGCTGGCGGCTATTTTACAGGTTGCAGGCTATAAAACCGGGTTATATACCTCTCCACATTTAAAGGACTTCCGCGAGCGGATCCGCATAAATGGGGAGATGATAAACCCAAAAACCGTTGTAGATTTTGTAGCGAAGCACAAACCCGATTTTGAGCACATCCAACCCTCGTTCTTTGAGATGACGGTGGCGCTTGCTTTTGATGTTTTCGCTAAGGAACAGGTTGATGTAGCTATTGTAGAAGTTGGCCTTGGCGGGAGACTGGATTCTACCAATGTGATCAACCCACTTCTCTCTATTATCACCAACATCGGTTGGGACCATATGAATTTATTGGGCAATACGCTCCCGAAAATTGCCGGTGAAAAGGCAGGGATTATTAAACCTTCAACCCCGGTAATTATCGGCGAGTACCAGCAAGAAGTTGCGGATGTATTTATCAGCAAGGCCAAAAAAGAAAATGCACCATTTGTGTTTGCGTCAGATGCAAAGCATGAAGTTAACCTCGATAGCTATCGGGGTCGAGATTCAAAAGAGAACTTAAAATACCTGGAAATAACCGCTCCCCGCACTTCGCTCCCCGCTCTCCAGATCCAACTTGACCTACCCGGCACATACCAATTGAACAACGCGCGCACCGTTTTAACCGCTGTTGACGAACTTCGCAACCAAGGTTTTAACATTACGGATGAGCACATCACCACCGCGCTTAAACAAGTTAAAACCCTAACGGGACTGCACGGCCGTTGGGAGGTGCTAAGCCATAACCCGCTCACTATTTGCGATACCGGCCATAACCCCGAAGGTATCAGCGAAGTGCTTAAAAATATAGCCAACGTCAAATATGATCAACTGCATTTTGTAATAGGTATGGTGAACGATAAGGACATCAGCAAAGTGCTCTCCATGCTGCCAACCAATGCCACCTATTACTTCTGCCGACCCGATATCCCGCGTGGTTTAGAGGCAGAAGCAATCAAAGAAAAAGCCACGGGTTTCGACCTGCACGGCGAAGCATATCCATCAGTAAAAGCAGCACTACATGCAGCACAGGCAAAAGCCACCGATAAAGACCTCGTATTTGCGGGCGGCAGTACGTTTGTAGTGGCGGAGGTAGTCTGAATTCGAATTGATAAAATTTTTGAATTAACCAGATGCAAAGATTAATATATAAATTCTTTAATTCCGAAAATTTGGGTTCAGACAAAAAAGCCTACTTTAGTACAATCAACAAAACAATATGACATATCTACCCTCACCTAAAAGATACGACAAAATGCAATACCGCCGTTGCGGTAAAAGCGGTATAAAACTACCTGCAATTTCATTGGGCCTGTGGCATAATTTCGGCCATGTAGATGTAATGGAAAACTTCCGCAGCATTTTACATTTGGCGTTTGACAGCGGCGTCACCCACTTCGACCTTGCAAACAACTACGGCCCGCCCCCGGGCAGCGCCGAAACCAATTTTGGTAAGATCCTGAAAGAGGACTTTGCGGGCTACCGTGATGAAATGATCATCAGCAGCAAGGCGGGCTACACCATGTGGGATGGCCCTTACGGCGACTGGGGTTCAAAAAAATACCTGGTATCCAGCCTCGACCAAAGCCTTAAACGCATGGGGTTAGATTATGTAGACATCTTTTACCATCACCGCCCTGATCCGGACACCCCACTTGAAGAAACCATGGGCGCGTTAGACCTCATCGTTCGTCAGGGGAAAGCTTTGTATGTAGGTATCTCCAACTATAATGCGCAGGAAGCCGAAAAGGCCATTGCCATATTAAAACAACTGGGCACACCCTGCCTTATCCATCAGCCAAAGTATTCGATGTTCGTACGCGATGCTGAGGCGGGTTTGTTAGACGTATTGGGTAAAGATGGCGTGGGCTGTATCCCGTTCTCGCCATTAGCACAGGGCCTATTAACCAACAAATACCTGCACGGCATCCCCGAAGATTCGCGCGCCGCAAAATCGACCGGCTTTTTACAGGAAAGCCAGGTAACGGATGAGGTTATCGGAAAGATCAAAAAACTAAACGCACTTGCAGAACACCGCGGCCAAACCCTTGCACAAATGGCTTTAGCGTGGTTGCTTAAGGATGAGCGTGTAACATCGGTATTGATAGGCGCCAGCAAGCCCGCACAGCTTGCCGATTCGTTGAAGGCATTAGACAATATTGATTTTTCATCAGAAGAATTAGAAAAGATAGAGCAGATCCTGAAATAGATTCTTACAAACTTTATCACCTGAAAAGGCGTATTTAGAAATAAATACGCCTTTTTGTTTAACAATAATTAACAATCTGCATCTAAAATCTTTATCCATCTTTACGTTACCAAATCTCTCGCATGAAACTACCTTTCCTTGTCGCTATATTTTTGCTTTTATCATCCGGTTTGTTTGCGCAAGATGTTACCCTTAGTGGCAAGATAACAGACGGCGCAGGGAATGCGGTCCCCTTTGCTACGGTTTACATCCGTAATACTACCAAAGGCACATCGGCCAATAACGATGGTAATTACACTTTAAACTTAAAGGCAGGCCAATACGACGTGCGTTACCAGGCAATAGGTTATAAGCAGGAGAGCCGTAAGGTAGAATTGAAAGCAAACCAAACCATCAACATTACCTTAAAGGCCGAAGATTACCAGCTAAAAGAAGTTTCGATAAGTGCCGGAGCGGAAGACCCCGCATACGCCATTATCCGCAAAGCCATAAAAAAACGAAAAATCTACCTTAACGAGGTAAACGCCTACACCTGCGAGATCTACATAAAAGGCCTGCAAAAACTGCTTGCCGCGCCAAAGAAATTCCTGGGGGTGGATGTGCAAAAAATAGCCCGCGAAAATGGGCTCGATTCCAACCGCCGTGGTATTATTTACCTGTCGGAGTCGCAATCTAAATATAGTTTCGAGCGCCCGGATAAGGTGCACGAGGAGATCATATCGTCTAAGTTCTCCGGCAGCAACAAGGCTTTTACCTTTAACCGCGCATCAGATATGCAGGTGAACTTTTACCAGAACCTGCAAACCTGGGAAGGGCTGAGCAATCGCCCGCTCATCTCGCCCATTGCAGATAACGCCCTATCGTACTACAAATACAAATATGTTGGCTTTATTACCGAGAATGGCGAAACCATTAACAAGATCAAGGTTACGCCGCGTAACGCTTACGACCCATGTTTTAGCGGTTACATTTACATCATGGACGATAGCTGGCGCATTCAAAGCCTTGGGCTATACATCACCAAAAAATCGAACATCAACTTTGTAGATACTTTAAAGGTGAACGAGCAGTTTTTCCCGGTCGGAGATAAAGCATGGATGCCGTCGTCATTAAAATTTGAATTTACAGGCGGGTTCTTCGGCTTTAAATTTGGGGGCTATTTTATATCGCTGTATAAAGATTACGATATCGACCCAAAGCTTGATAAAAAACAATTTGCGGAGGTACTGCGCATCACCAAAGGTGTAAACAAAAAAGATTCGGCCTATTGGGAACAAGAAAGGCCCATCCCCCTTACCGACGAGGAAAAGATAGATTACCAAAAGAAGGCTATATTGGCTGCCAAACGCGAGTCAAAGCCCTATTTGGATTCGCTAGATAAGGTGAACAACAAATTTAGCGTTGGCAAATTCCTGCTTGGCGGCTACCGCCACCGCAACCGATACGATCATGAGTATTACAACTTTAACTCCCTGCTAAGTTCGGTAACCTACAACACAGTTGAAGGTTTGGCTTTGGGTTATGGCGGCTCATTTACCAAACAAATAGACAGTGTAAACAATCGCTACCTTAACGTTTACGGAAAAGTGCGTTACGGTTTCTCTAATAAGCTATTAAACGCAAGCGGTGGCATCACCCTGCCGGTTGGTTCGGCAACGCTCAACCTTTCCGGTGGTAGCGACGTGATAGACATGAATAACCGCGAACCTATAAGCAGTTTTATGAATACGGCCTATACGCTGTTAAACAGGCAAAATTTTGAGAAGCTTTACCAAAAGCAATACGCGGCGGCCACAATCTCTAAACGTATTTACGGCGGATGGCAGGCAAGTGCCGGTGCCGAGTGGGCAAACCGCAAGTACCTGTCAAACACTACCGATTACAGTTTCTTCCATCCAAGAGGCAAGGAATTTACATCAAACAACCCATTCTCGCCGGGAGTAGATGCGCCCTTGTTCCCGGAGAATCAATCGTTCAAGGTAAGCGTGCGCACCACCTATGATTTTAGTAACCGCTACGAAACCTATCCTACCGGCAAGCGTTATATCCCCTCCAAATACCCAACCATTGGGTTAAACTTTGCCAAGGCGATCAAAAATGTGTTTGGCTCTGATGCTGATTATAACCTTATTTCAGCAGATATCTCTAAATCAGATATCCCGATGGGTTTTTACGGTAAAACATCATTTTATATCAGCGCGGGCAAATTCTTCAATACTAAAAGCATCTATTATACCGATTACCGTCACTTTAGCGGCAACCAGGTTTTATTTTACCAGGGAGGTCTCAACAAATTCCTGCTGTTAGATTATTACCAATTTAGCACTGGTGATAAATACCTGGAGGGCCACCTGGAGCACAACTTTGGCGGGTTACTCACCAACATGGTCCCGCTTATCCGCAAGTTGAAACTTCAGGAGATAGTCAACGTAAATTACCTGAGCACCCCCATCCTTAAAAACTACACTGAACTGGGCATAGGCTTCCAAACCAACATTGGCTTACGGGTGATGTACGGCACATCGTTTAACAATAAAATGGGCGGCGCAAACCAGGCGATAAGGATCGGGGCGAGTTTTTAGATATTGGAGGTATTTATATAACCATTTATAACTATTACGAAAGCCTTAAGTTTTACCGTTGTAATTCACGTATCCGATCTGAAGGCAAATATTATATTGATGTTTTAGGCTTTAAGGCCGAGTTTGGGTTGGCGATTATTTAGATGCGCTATTAGACCCGGTCAGCAGCACCAAAAAACGCCCTGAATAGGCCCTAAAACGCCCCCCATAACTGTAAAATGTTCACGTTCACGGCCATGAACGCGCGTGAACACAGATATCTTCCTTATAATCAGCGGTTTAAATTTTTACATGTACTGACAAAATAGCGTCACCATCATTAGTCATTAAGGTATTACGCTTCGCTGTCTCCCAATAACTATCCGGAGGGTTATGGTCTTTTATCTTTCCGGGTTAGAAGGATCAGGATGAAAATTTCCCATCCTGAGTTTACCAATTCCTGGGGCTTTGAAGGTGCAATAACGTAGAGAGGCCGTCACCTTGTCCAAGAACTACGATGGAGAGCTTGTCGAAGGGCGCGCAGACGTCTTTGCCCACTATGGTTCCTTAACGCAAATGCTTCGATAAGCTTAGCACGGTTGTAGACTAACCCTTCCTCATCTTCACAATACCTAAAAGTTCACCATCGGGTAAAGTAACATCAATTCTTTCAACGGCCTCGTAGCCCATAGCCTCGTAAAGTGGCACACCGGGCAAAGTCGCGCCGAGTTCAAAGGTGGTAAACCCGTTGGCTTTTGCCGCATCTTCGCATACATTAATAATTTTGCGGCCTATGCCCTGTCGTGCATAATCGGGATGTACAAAAAAAGCCCTTATCCTTGCGGCATCTTTCATAGGGTCGAGCAGCGGGTCTTCGATCTCTTTATGCTGATCGCCGCCAAACAAGGTGTTCCTTTTGCTCCAGCCGCCGCAGCCTGCTTTTACATTATCCTTTTCGGCAGCATAATAAGTACCATCGGTTATCAGCCGGCTATCAATCCCAAATATGTATTTAATGGCGCTTTCTATTTGTTTTGGCGTATAATAGGCCGTACTTAAGCCGCGTACAGACAGGCCAATTAATTGCTGTAATTCTGCTACGTCATCAAAGGTGGCTAAACGGGTAGTTATCATAACACAGATGTTTGCGGGCTAATATAGATTTTTATACCAATTCTTAGTTCCAAAATCTAAATTTCCTGCCTCATTTTTCCGCTCAAAATCCTATCTTTGCCCATGCAAGAAAAAATCCTCATTCTTGACTTCGGTTCGCAGTTTACCCAGCTTATCGCGCGCCGTGTCAGGGAGCTCAATATTTACTGTGAGATCCATCCCTTTAATAAAGTTCCTGAAGTTGACGAAAGCGTAAAAGGGATCATCCTTTCGGGTAGCCCGTATTCTGTACGCCAGGACGATGCCCCTCATTTTGAGTTTATAAAACACCACAAATCGCTTCCTATTTTAGGTGTTTGTTATGGCGCGCAATACATGGCGCATTTTCATGGTGGCGAGGTACTGGCATCAAGCACACGCGAGTATGGCCGTGCCAACCTGGATTACATTAAACCGGATAATATCTTGTTTAAGGATGTACCGGCAGGGTCGCAGGTGTGGATGTCGCATGGGGATACCATAGCAAGAATAGCAGATGATTTTGAAATTATTGCCAGTACCGATAGCGTAAAAGTTGCCGCATACCAGATAACCGGTACAAAAACTTACGGCATCCAGTTCCACCCCGAGGTTACCCACAGTACCGATGGCAAGCAGTTGTTGCAAAACTTTTTAGTTGACATTTGCCACTGTAGCCAGGATTGGACCCCGGATTCGTTCATCGAAACCACCATTGCCGAACTAAAAGCGAAATTAGGTGATGATAAGGTGGTTTTAGGCTTATCAGGCGGTGTCGATTCATCGGTTGCGGCGGTATTGCTGCACCAGGCCATCGGCAAAAACCTGCACTGTATATTTGTTGATAACGGCTTGTTGCGCAAGGACGAGTACCAATCGGTATTAGATTCTTACCAGCACATGGGCCTTAATATAAAAGGGATAGATGCCAAGCAACGTTTTTACGATGCATTGGCGGGCATTAGCGATCCCGAGAAAAAACGTAAAGCCATTGGCCGCGTGTTTATTGAGGTATTTGATGATGCCGCACACGAGGTACAAGGTGTAAACTGGCTTGGCCAGGGTACTATTTACCCGGACGTCATCGAATCTGTTTCGGTAAAAGGCCCGTCGGCAACTATTAAATCTCACCACAATGTTGGGGGTTTGCCCGACTTTATGAAACTGAAGGTGGTAGAGCCTTTAAACACCTTATTTAAGGACGAAGTACGCCGCGTAGGTGCCGCTTTAGGTATCGATCCAAACATCCTTGGCCGCCACCCTTTCCCGGGCCCGGGCCTGGCTATCAGGATCCTGGGTGATGTAACGCCCGAGAAAGTTGATATTTTACAACAAGCCGATGCGATTTATATCAACAATTTACGCAGTGGCGGTGTTTATGATAAAGTTTGGCAGGCAGGCGCCATATATTTACCGGTACAATCGGTAGGTGTTATGGGCGATGAGCGTACTTACGAGAACGTTATTTGCCTGCGCGCGGTAGAATCATTAGACGGGATGACGGCAGATTGGTGCCATTTGCCTTACGATCTGCTTGCAAAAATATCAAACGAGATAATTAACAACGTAAAAGGAATTAACCGGGTAGTATATGACATCAGTTCGAAACCACCGGCCACAATTGAGTGGGAATAAGTGGTTTATATTTGTTTTAGCGGCGCTGATAATTGGTGCATGTTCGCCTAAGATCCGGACTGTACCCTCATCTACCGTAAAAACAACAACTGAAAATCCGGTAATTAAAAAAGACAAACCTGCCGAAAAGCCCCCGGTGAAAACACCGGAGGCCAGGGCATCGGTTATATCGCTCATATTACCGTTCGGCCTTGACCATGCCGCTGCCGGGCAAACTTACACTGCTGCCAAACTGAAAATGGCGAACATGTCGGTAGAATATTACCAGGGTTTTAAATTGGCTTTAGACTCGCTTACCGCCAACGGCAGCAACTACAAATTACAAATTTTTGATAGTAAGGATGATGCTGCGCAGGCGCACAGCCTTGCGTTAAACCCGCAGGTAAAAACAAGCGAAATAATAGTTGGCCCCGTGTTCCCGGACGATGTAAAGGCCTTTACCGCTATGCTCACCTCGGCGCGCAAGCCTATCATATCGCCGCTATCGCCTGCTGCACCGGCTACTTTCAAAAACCAGAATTTAGTTACCATGACACCTCCTCTGGAGTACCATGCCATGGGCGCGGCTACCTACATTGCCAAAAGCATCAAACCAAAAAAAGTGTTTATTTTAGAGTCGGGCTTTAGCGACGAGAAGCTTTACACAACGCCGTTCAAGCAAACTTTAGATAGCCTTAGCAAGCGCAAGATCCAAGTGATAAACATTACCATTACACGGGGCAACCTTACCCCATTGGTGAAACTACTATCGCCTACCGATCAAAATATTTTTTTGGTGCCATCTACTAAACAGGCGTTTTTGATGGTTACGCTGCGCTCTTTAGATACCTTGAATAAAAATTTTCAGGTAACCTTGTTCGGCCATCCAAGCTGGCAGAAGTACGCGTTCCTGAAAGCGGCACTTTTACAACGATTAAACACGCACATCACCTCCACCGATAAGGTTGATTACAAAAGCGCTGAGACCAATGCGTTTTTACGCAGCTATCGTCGGGCTTACCATGTCGAACCAACCGATTTCGCCATTAAAGGCTTTGACCAGGGGCTTTACTTTGGTAAATTATTAGCCGATGGCAAGGATATGAACAAACCCGATCTGGGTGACTTTACCGGCTTGCACAACGGCTTCCATTTCATTAAAAAAGCGGGTTTGGGCTGGATAAACACCCATGTGGATATTCTTAAATACCAAAACTTCGCCTTAAAGAAAGTAGAATGAAAGCCATAAACCAGTTAAAGACGTTTCAGCGCATATTGGGTGAATACCCGGCCGACACGCCTTTAGGCAAATTTTTACCCGGCTTTTACAGGCAAAACAAACAGATGGGATCTACCGACAGGCGTGTTGCCGGCAGATTGATCTATAACTATTTTCGCTTAGGCAGGGCCTTGCCTGATGCTGCTATTGAAGACCGCTTGATGGTAGCAGAGTTCTTATGCAACACCCAATCAAACTCTTTTTTGCAGCACTTTAAACCCGACTGGGCAGCCTGTGTAGGTTTTGGTGTCGACGATAAAATAAACCTGATAAAAACCACTTACCCCAATTTTAAGCTGGAAGATGTTTTCCCGTGGGCTGGGCAACTGTCCGCAGGGATTGGTAAAGATGCCTTCCTTAAATCATTTTTTATTCAGCCCGATCTTTTTATCCGTGTTGCAAAAGGTTACGAAACACAGGTAAAAGCCGAGCTAACCAAAGCAGGTGTTACCTTTAAAGATGAAGGCAACAATTGCCTCTCGTTACCGAATGGTACGCGACTGGAAGCCATTTTTCCTAAACAGCATTGGTTTGAGGTGCAGGACCTTTCGTCGCAACAGACAGCCAATTACTTTAAACCGCAGAAATGGGATAGCTGGTGGGATGCCTGCGCGGCATCTGGTGGTAAATCCCTTTTATTGCATAGCCTTCAACCCGATATAAAACTGGTGGTATCTGATATCCGCGAATCCGTCCTCTCCAATTTAGACGAGCGCTTTCAAAACGCGGGCCTGCGCAAATATCAGAAAAAGGTAATGGACCTTACCGAAAACAACGAACAGCTTTTATACAACTACGAGTTTGATGGGATTATACTGGATGCACCTTGTAGCGGCTCGGGTACCTGGGGCCGCACACCCGAAATGATCAGCCAGTTCGACATCCATAAAACGGACTTTTTTAAGCGCCTGCAACAGGCCATAGTAACCAACGTTGCCAAACACTTAAAGCCCGGTAAGCCACTCATCTACATTACCTGCTCGGCTTTTAAAGCCGAGAATGAGGATGCTGTAACCTACATTACCAAACAGCTTGGCCTGCAACTGGAAGAAATGAAAGTGCTGACTGGATATGAAAACAAGGCAGATACGATGTTTGTAGCGAGGATGGTGGCTAAAGCGAAAGAGCCAAGAGATAAGAATCAAGAGACAGGACAATAAAGCCGTGTAATAGCGATAGTATGACAATCACGTCATATACACAGCGGCTATGCACTGGCTACGAGATTGCCACGTCGCTACGCTCCTCGCAATGACAAAGTGAGAATTTCCAACGTTAAAAAATGTTAATCTTTTCATTCCTTGCCATTTAGCAGCTAAATTAGTTTTAACAAACCCGCTACCTATGCTGCACAACTACTTTACCATTGCCTGGAGAAACATCTGGAAACACAAGCTTTTCTCGTTGATCAATATCTTCGGCTTGTCGGTTGGGATAGCGTTTACCTTGCTGATAGGTGCCTATGTTTGGCACGAAGTAAGCGTGAATGCCGACCTTAAGAACATTGATAACCAGTACATCATCCAAAGCAAGTGGAAAGACCCAAACATGGGTTACGTACTTACCGCATTGGCCGCTATGCCCAAGGCCTTGAAAGAGGAATATCCAAACCTTGTTGCCAACTATTACCACTGGGATGGCGTTAGCTCTAACGTATCTAAAGGCGACAAACACTTTCGCGAAAGTTTGCAGGTTGGCGACAGCACATTTTTAAATATGTATGGTTTTAAGCTCTTACAAGGCGACCAAAAAACGGCTTTAAATGATCCTTTTTCGGCAGTGATAACGCAAGAAATGGCCATTAAATACTTTGGCAAAACCGATGTTGTAGGGCAGTCGGTAACCATCGAAAGTTTCACCGGCACCAAGCACGATTTTACGATTACCGGTGTGTTGGATAAACTGAAAAAGAATTCCGTTACCAATGTTATCGATGCAAGCAACAGCACCTTCTTTTTACCTGCCGCCGCCGCCGCCAAGTTTTTAGGCAGAAGTTTAGACGGCTGGAACAACACCGCCATAGTTGGCCTCATCGAACTGAAAAAAGGCGTTAAACCCGAAGCACTGACCGGGCCGATGAAAAGCCTTATTAAAAGGAACGCTTCGCCGCAGGTAGCAGAAAATCTTACGCCTTACATCGTACCCCTCAAATCGTTTTACATCGATAATTCGGGCGGTACTATTAAGAAGATGCTTTACACGCTCTCGTCCGTTGCGCTATTCATCCTGCTTATGGCGGTTATCAATTTTGTGAATATCTGCATCAGCCGTTCATCGCAGCGGATGAAAGAAATGGGCATCCGCAAGGTATTGGGCGGGTTACGACAACAACTCATCTGGCAGTTCCTCACCGAATCTGTTTTGATGGTGCTGATCGCGACGCTTATAGCCCTTGGTATCTATGCATTGGCAAGGCCATTTTTTGCGGAACTTTTGGCTACAGATATAAACGGCCTGTTTTCGTTTCCGCTATATTTTTACATACTGCCTGTGCTGCTGGCCCTTACAATCGGATTGTTGGCAGGCATATATCCCGCGCTGGTATTATCATCCCTCAAATCTATCGACTCGCTGAAGGGCAAGCTGGACAGGGTGAAAGATAATGTGCTGTTCCGCAAGTCGCTTATCGCTTTCCAGTTTGGCACTGCGGCTGTGGTGTTGATCTGTGCTATTGTTATTTCTAATCAGATCAGCTTGTTCTTTAGCAAAAGCCTGGGCTACGATAAAGACTATGTGGTGTACGCCCAACTGCCGCGCGACTGGAGCAAACCCGGCGTGCAAAAAATGGAGGATAAACGATATAGGTTATCGCAACTGCCGCAGGTAAGTTCGGTTTCGCTATCATGGGAAATCCCTGACGGCGGTTCCAGTGGTGGTTTACAGGTCTATAAAACATCCGGGAGTCCAAACCAGGCGATCTCGGCACAAATGCTGCTTACTGATAACGAGTATGCAAAAACTTACGGCATCCCACTTATAGCCGGCGAGTTTTTTAAACCGCAGTACACGCAAGCCGACTCTGCACTGGTAGTTATTAATGAAACACAATCGAAAGCTTTAGGATTTACACACCCTAAAGATGCCATAGGGCAGCAATTTAACTCGGTAAATATGCCTCCCTTAACTATATGCGGCGTTGTTTCAGATTTTGTATTCGGTGGCATGTCGGCAAGGATTATGCCGCTTACATTCATAAACGTTAATCGCACACCACTTTACCGCTACTTTTCCATCCGCTTAAAACCCGGCAATATGGAGAGCAGCCTGGCCGCCCTGCAAAAGAAATGGGCCGAAGTTTTACCCGGCTCACCGTTCGAATACGCCTTTATGGATGATGCCCTTGCCAAAATGTATAAAACCGAGTTACAGCTTAAGAAAGCTTCTTACCTGGCAACAGGGTTGGCTATCATTATTGTGTTGTTAGGCGTATTGGGGCTGATCTCTCTCAGCATTCAAAAGCGCACCAAAGAAATCGGTATCCGCAAGATATTGGGCTCATCAGTGAAAGACATAATGATGCTTTTCTTGAAAGATTTTTTGCGGACAATCGTTATAGCAGGGCTCGTTGCTTGCCCGCCCGCCTACTGGATGATGAACAAATGGCTCAACAATTATACCTACAAGATCAGTTTAACAGCCGCACCGTTTGCCATTGCCGTGTTCGCTTTACTTGCCGTTACCGCTGTACTGATTAGTCTGCAAACGATTAAAGCAGCGCTGGCAAACCCGGTGAAGAGTTTGAGGAGCGAATAGATCTTAGAATCAAGGTGCAAGAATCAAGACAAAAAATAAAATTTAGGTGCGAAACAATAACAGTTTTAAGTCCTTGTCTTGATTCTTGCCTCTCTTACAACCCCGAATTACTTCTGAACAATTTGATCGCGATAGCCAACAATATCACACCGAATGCTTTGCGCAGAATATGCAGGCCGGTTTTACCAAAAAGTTTCTCCAGCCATTTTACATTTTTGAGCACCAGGTAAACGAACAGGGTATTTACGATTATCCCTACAATGATGTTTTGGGTTTGGTATTGAGATTTTAGGGATAACAGGGTGGTCATGGTACCGGCACCAGCAATTAAGGGGAATGCCAATGGTACAATTGATACTGCTTCGGGCATTTCTTCTTTAAAAAAGTTCACACCCAATATCATTTCCAAAGCGATAATGAAGATCACGATAGAACCTGCTATCGCGAAGGAGGAAATATCCAGCCCAATCACCGCAAGCAGTTCATCGCCGGCAAATAAAAACCCTATCATCAACACCAGCACCGCTATACTTGCCTTTTCCGACTCGATATGCCCCGCCCTTTGGCGCAACTGAATAATTACCGGGATAGCGCCAAGGATATCTATAATGGCGAAAAGGATCATCGTTACAGATAATACCTCTTTAAAGATAAGTGGATGCATAAGCTTAGGATTGTTTTTCTTTTGTAATCAAACGAATACTAAACAAAAGTGCAATTAAAATATATAAAGATGCTAAAAAGAAAACACTATGTATGGAGATGGCTGTAATTAACCCCGCCGTTACAGGCCCAAGGGTTTGCCCTATCGACGCGTACGACTGATTAACGCCCATTACCTCCCCTTTCCCGTCGCCTTCGTTACGGTCGGCTATGATGGCGTTGAGCATGGGGTTACGCAATCCGTTAAACAATCCATAGATGCCTACCGATACTGCAAAGAGCATCAACCCGGTAGCAAACCCAGCCAGTACCATCATGCCCAAACAAAATAATGTGGAGATAAGCAGGATAACCGCTTGCGATGAGATCACCTTTTTAATGGCGGGGACAAGCATCTGCATTAGTATGCCGCTAACGCCAAAGCCCCCGTAAAATAGGCCTATTTGGGTGGGATTAAGTTTAAGTTCATCCACACTGAAGGTTTGGAAACCTATCAGCATGGTAAACTGAGCCATCGTGAGTAAAAACCCGGTGAATATAGCGGTGCCTACAACCGGCATTTTCAATATGGTATAAAGTGATGCAAAGCTGAAGTTAGGTTTCTTAGAGGATGATTGGCCTCCTTTATTCTGGTTGGTTTCTTTTAGGAAAAACAGGGTAAGCAGCACGCCTAAGATGGCTATCCCCGCGGCGAAGAAAAACGGCACCTTCATGCCAAACTTACTCAGCACCCCTCCTATCGCAGGTCCAATCACAAAGCCAAACCCAAATGCCGAGCCCAGGATCCCGAAGTTTTTGGCGCGCTCCTTAGGTGATGAAATGTCTGAAACCATGGCCTGGGCAACCGAGATATTACCGCCCGTTAACCCGTCTAAGATCCGCGCGGCAAAAAGCACGAAGATACTCTCTGCAAAGCCGAACAAGATGAAGGAAGCACAGGTACCAATAAGACTAAATATCAACAACGGCTTACGGCCAAACCTATCAGACAATGAGCCCAAAACCGGCGTGGCAAAAAATTGGGCGATGGAATAAGCCGCTGTAAGCAAGCCTATGGTATGCTCGGTAACGCCAAACTTTTTACCGTACGGGTACAGCAGGGGTATAATAATGCCGAACCCCATAGAGTTTATAATGGCAATAAATACAAGCACCCATAGGATCCGTTTAGAATTCATGTTTACAAAAGGGTTTAAACCAAAAAAGGTTCTGCAATTGCAGAACCTTTTTTAATATGGTAATAATAATATTACTGTTTTTCGAAATCTGAAGCCTTAGGCAATATATCTGCCACGTTACCCAGCTTACTGTGTTTCTTGCTGTAACCAAAGTAAATTATCAAACCGAACACCATCCATACCAAAGCACCCAATTGGGTTTCGTGTGGTAAGCCAACTATCATACCGGCACATACAATAATACCTAAAATAGGCACCAATGGTACAAGCGGGGTTTTGAAAGGCCTTGGCAGATCCGGGTTGGTTTTGCGGAGTAAAATCACGCCCACACACACCAGTATAAATGCGAACAAGGTACCGATTGACGTTAAATCGCCGGCTACGCTACCCGGTATAAATGCCGCAAATGCCCCCACAAACAGGAACAAGATCATGTTGCTTTTGTATGGCGTACGGAATTTTGGGTGAAGGTCTGAAAATACTCTTGGTAATAAACCATCCATTGACATGGTATAAAACACCCTCGACTGGCCCATTAACATCACTAATATAACCGATGAGAAACCGGCAAGGATAGCTATGGTAACCATGGTTGATAACCAACCGTAACCATGCATATAATTAGTGATAGCAAATGCTACAGAAGCCTCTTTACCAGATTTCATAAAATCCGTATAAGGAGCAACACCTGTTAACACCCATGAGAACAGGATGTAAAGGATAGTACAAACCACTAACGAACCCAAGATACCAATTGGCATATCGCGTTTAGGGTTTTTAGCTTCCTGCGCGGCAGTTGATACGGCGTCAAAACCAATAAAGGCGAAGAACACCACACCGGCACCGCTGATGATACCACCCCAACCGTGGTTGAAGAATGGCGCGTATGAATATGATTTACCATCCTGCTGAATGATATCCGGCGCATTAGCCGGGATAAGGTATGGTGTATGGTTAGCAGGGTTAATAAACTGCCAGCCTATAGCGATGAACACCAATACGATGGCCACTTTAATAAATACTATAATACCGTTAACGGTAGCAGATTCCTGTGTGCCTTTTATCAATAACAATGATAATATAACAAGAATCAACAAGGCAGGAAGATTGGCAATACCATGAACCATGTGGCCATCTACAAGTATTTTTTCCATTGGCGAGTGGCACCACTCGTATGGTATCCTGCCCCCGAGGAGCTTGTTGGCATATTCGCTCCAACTTATGGATACCGTTGCCGCACCAAGCGCGTATTCTAATATTAATGCCCAGCCAATTACCCAGGCTACGATTTCGCCCATAGTTGCGTATGCGTAAGTGTACGCGCTACCTGCAATTGGGATAATTGAAGCAAATTCGGCATAACAAAGGCCCGCGAACGCGCAACCAATTGCAGCCACAATAAATGATAAAGTTACCGCCGCACCGGCATGCTCACCGGCAGCTGCAGCTGTACGTACGAACAAACCCGCGCCGATAATTGCACCAATACCCAAGGCGATAAGGCTACCGGCCCCAAGCGTTCGCTTCAGGCTTCCTTCCGCATCAACCGAGTTGGTTAATTGTTCAATAGATTTTTTTACAAATACCTTCATGTTTTAATTTAATAAGATCAGTTATAATAGTCTTGAAATCAGTTTCCCCAAACGTACTTAAATTTTTTGAAAAGTTAAAGTGCAGAATGTAACAAGGGTATAGCTGTTTTTAACAGAATTAAAGCGGGTGAGAGTGAGGTAATTAGTGGTTACTTATATCGAAACAAATTGCTGTTTTGAAAACACTAAGGGCGATGTTTTGTGACTGTAAGTGTTGCTATTTGTAAACATCTTTCCGATGCCCAAGCGTTATGACCTTGATGATCAATTCATCATCAATAATACTGTAGATAATTCGATAGTTTCCAGCCCTTATCCGATAACCCTCCCTACCTGCTAATTTTCTATGCCCGGAAGGTCTTGGATTGTGCCCTAAACCTATAATAGCCTCAAAAATAGGTGCGGCAATATTATCCGGGATTTTATCTAATAATTTTTAGCATTTTTAGATAATACAACAACGTATTCAGGCATTGTCTTTTTTTCTGCTTTTTAGATATTCAGAAAATAATATAGGTTCCCCGGTGTCATCCTTCGCAGCTTCATCAAATAACCTTACGTCTTCCAGTTCTTCCAATTCCTCTATAATTGAATTGAATTCGCTAACGGGTAGCACAACTAATGAATTATCTCCATTACTATCTTTAAGGTATTGCGGATGAACGGTAAGCATAGTCAGTTTGTCTTGTATAACAAATTTAATAATCTAAATCAATATAGACAACCCGGCGTTATCAACCCGGCAATCCCCTCAAAATAAACCAGGGCGTCAACACTACATTATTCAATATCATAGCGATGCCTAAAACCCTATTTAATTTACCACCGGCACGTATCAACATGGTGCCGATAACTATTCCTCCAAACAGCAACATGGCGGCATCAAAGTAAAGCAGGTAATCTGTGGTTGGTGGCTGGATGTCGGATTTAAAAATATCGAAGATATCCGGAAGGTATAGATAGATGTCGTACAGAGAGAGGGCATAAAGGATATAGCGAATTACGGGTTTCTCCATCACCCCTAATATAAACCTTTATCAATTTTAACCGAATATTTTTTATGATATTGTATTACAATTAAAAACAAAATTATGGCTACCAATAATGATATGATGGTGCAAGTTTATGCCGGTAGTTTTACCGATGCATCCGAAGTTCAATTTTTGCTCGAAAACGAGGGCATCGAATCTTTTATCGAAAATGGATTAATGGGAACAATCGCACCCTGGCAAGTATCTGCAGGCGGGGTCGCCCCGGTAAAGGTGATGATATCTGATAAAGACATGGGAAGAGCTCTTGAACTTTTGAAAGATTTTCAGGATCGATAACACAATATAGCCGAAACTATATACCAACAAAAAAAGCCCTCCGATAACTCGAAGGGCTTTCCTATTATTTAACAAATCCTTGTTAGATCTTTTTATCTATGTGAATCTGGTGCACATTCATTGATTGTACTTTCTCTTGTTTCTGCATCATTTTGCTGGTATTATCGGCACTGTTTAAGTGAGGCGCAATAACCAATGATACGATCGACATCAACTTGATCAGGATGTTCATTGACGGGCCTGAAGTATCTTTGAACGGATCACCAACAGTATCGCCCGTAACCGAAGCCTTGTGCGGTTCAGATTTTTTATAGTAGATCTCGCCGTTTATCTCCACACCTTTCTCGAACGATTTTTTAGCGTTATCCCATGCACCACCCGCGTTGCTTTGGAAGATGCCCATTAACACACCAGATACGGTAACACCTGCCAGCAAACCACCCAATACTTCGGGGCCGAATAAAAAACCGATAACGATTGGCGTGATCAAAGCGATCAATCCCGGGGCAACCATCTCACGGATAGATGCCTTGGTAGAGATCTCCACACATTTTTCATATTCGGGGCGTGCCTTGTACTCCATAATGCCGGGGATCTCGCGGAACTGGCGGCGAACTTCTTCTACCATCGCCATTGCCGCGCGGCCTACTGCCGAGATACACAATGCCGAGAAGATGAAAGGGATCATCCCACCAACAAATAAACCTGCCAAAACGTTGGCTTTGTAAATATCGATGTGCTCTATACCGGCAACACCCACAAATGCCGCGAATAAGGCCAGTGAGGTTAACGCCGCCGAAGCGATAGCAAAACCCTTGCCTGTTGCAGCGGTAGTATTACCTACGGCATCTAAATTATCTGTACGGCCACGCACCTCTTCGGGTAAGCGGCTCATTTCGGCAATACCACCCGCGTTATCGGCAATAGGGCCGAACGCGTCGATAGCCAGTTGCATAGCAGTTGTCGCCATCATACCGGCAGCAGCGATGGCCACACCGTATAAACCTGCGAAGAAGTATGAACCATAAATACCGGCCGCCAATACCAGGATAGGTAACACGGTCGATTCCATACCCACAGCTAAACCCGCTATGATGTTGGTAGCATGGCCTGTTGATGATTGCCTGATGATGCTCATCACCGGGCGTTTGCCCATGGCAGTATAATACTCGGTAATGATAGACATTAAAGTACCCACCACTAAACCCACCAGGATAGAACCAAATACGCCGTTCTTTGTAAATACGAGCGAACCTGCTTTTATAGCACCAGAAGCATCTTCGTCACGTATCATGTGGAAACTATCGGCAGGTAACATCCACTGCACCACAAAATAAGTAGCGATAGCTGTTAACAATATCGAAGCCCAGTTACCCAGGTTCAATGCTTTTTGTACGCTATCGGTCTCTTTAGATATTTTAACCAACGATGCGCCAACGATAGAGAATATCAAGCCTAAACCTGCTATCACCATTGGTAACAAGATAGGTGCGATACCACCAAATTTATCATGTGATACGATCTCTCGGCCCAATACCATGGTAGCAAGCATGGTAGCAACGTACGAACCGAAAAGATCGGCGCCCATACCGGCAACATCGCCCACGTTATCGCCCACGTTATCTGCAATAGTTGCAGGGTTACGTACGTCATCCTCCGGGATGCCTGCTTCAACCTTACCTACAAGATCCGCACCTACGTCGGCAGCTTTGGTATATATACCACCACCTACACGCGCGAATAACGCGATAGACTCGGCACCTAACGAGAAACCTGCCAGCACGTCAAGTGCCTTTGCCATAGCCTCGCCGTTAACGCTTTCGCCCTTGCTGGTTACATACATGGTATAAAACACAATGAATAACGAGCCTAAACCTATTATTGCCAAACCGGCAACACCAAGGCCCATAACAGTACCACCTGTAAACGATACCTTTAACGCGTGTGCCAGGCTTGTTTTAGCCGCCTGTGTAGTCCGCACGTTGGATTTTGTTGCGATGCGCATCCCCAAATAGCCAGCAAATGCAGACAGGAAAGCGCCGATAATAAATGAAATAGCGATAACCGGGCTTGATGTAGCTACGGTTGTACCGCTCCAGGCCAACAACATCGCTGCAACAACAACAAAGTAGCCTAATACTTTCCACTCCGCGCGTAAAAAAGCCATTGCCCCATCAGCAATATAACCCGCAAGCTGGTTCATGGAGGCATCGCCTGTTTCCTGTTTGGTTACCCATGCCGATTTGATCGCCATCACCAGGATACCGACAAGGCCAAAAACAGGGATCAGATAAATTAAGTAAGTGTTCAAAAGATCCATATTGTATATTAGTTTATAAGTGTGCAATTTGGTTGGCGCAGGGCGCGTTCATAGTTTGGTAGCCGCAAAATAGTAAATTAATTTCTTTACAATAGCCTGTCAATTTAAAGTTTTTGAATAGTTTAGTACTTTAAACTAGACCCTGATGCCAAACGAGACTTCTCAACCCAAATTAAAACACGAATTAGGCCTGCTTGACGGCACCATGCTGGTAGCAGGTTCCATGATAGGATCCGGGATCTTTATAGTAAGTGCCGATATTACCCGCAACGTAGGCTCGGCGGGCTGGCTGATAGCCGTTTGGCTCATCACCGGTTTCATGACCCTTACCGCGGCCTTAAGCTATGGCGAACTAAGCGCCATGTTCCCAAAGGCAGGCGGCCAGTACATCTACCTGAAAGAATCATACAACAAGCTGATAGCCTTTTTATACGGCTGGAGCTTTTTCGCGGTGATCCAAACCGGGACAATAGCCGCCGTGGGTGTGGCGTTCTCCAAATTTGCGGCATACCTGCTCCCTGTTTTAAGCGAGGATAATATTTTGCTTAACGCGGGCTTTATTAAGATAAGTGCCGCGCAGATCGTATCTATCATATTGATAGTTTTCCTGACCTATATTAATACTAAGGGTGTTAAAGGCGGTAAGATCATCCAAACTACATTTACCCTTACCAAGCTTTTAAGTTTATTCGGGTTGATCATTTTCGGGTTCATCGCCTTTAAAAGCGAGATCTGGAACGCCAACTGGACCAATGCCTGGGATATGCACAAACTGGCTAAAGACGGCACCACAACCGACTATACCATGAGCGCCGCTTTAGGTGCTATCGCGATAGCCATGGTGGGTTCTATTTTCAGCAGCGATGCCTGGAACAACGTAACCTTTATAGCCGGCGAAATGAAGAACCCAAAACGCGATGTGGCGTTGAGCCTGTTCTTCGGAACCATGATCGTTACGCTTATTTATGTATCTGCCAATGTGGTTTATACCGGTGTACTTTCCCTTCATGATATTGTTAATGCTGATAAAGACCGTGTGGCCGTTGCCGCATCTTATGTAATATTTGGCAGCAAGGGCGCGCTGGTTATCGCGGTGATGATCATGATCTCTACCTTCGGTTGTAACAATGGTTTGATCCTTGCGGGTTCACGTGTGTACTACTCTATGGCTAAAGACGGTCTGTTCTTTAAAAGGACAGGTACACTAAATAAAAATGACGTACCCGAATTTGGCCTATGGATCCAGGCGGTTGTAGCTTCGATACTTTGCCTGAGCGGTAAGTACGGCGATTTACTGGATATGATCTCTTTTGTGGTAGTGCTGTTTTACGTGCTTACTATATTCGGGATTTTTATCCTGCGCAAAAAAATGCCTGATGCTGAAAGGCCTTACAAAGCCTTTGGTTACCCTGTGCTCCCTGCCATTTACATTATAATGGGACTGGCATTTTGTACGTTATTAATTATTTACAAGCCGGAATTTACCTGGCCGGGATTGATCATCGTATTGATAGGCATCCCTATTTATTATATATCACAACGCAACGTTACCAATGAGGATAAAACGGACGTGCTTAGTTAGTTTTTTATTTATAGCCAACATTGCAGGCGCGCAAACCCTGCAGCAGAGTATAACAAAGGCATTTGGCCACCTACAGCAGGATAGCCAGTGCCGATACGCATCGGTATCGCTAACGGTACTTGACGCTAAAACGGGCGAACTTGTCTTTGCCGCCAACCCGGATATGGGCCTCGCACCCGGCTCTACATTAAAAACGGTTACCAGTATAACCGCCTTTAATGTTTTGGGGAAGGATTACCAATACCAGACCCAATTAGGCTACACGGGCACTATCAGTGCCGATGGCACCCTTACCGGCGATGTCATTATCAAAGGTAGCGGCGACCCTACCCTGGGCAGCTGGCGCTGGGCTACCACCCGCGAGGGCGTGGTTTTAAACACCATGGTTACCGCCCTTAAAAAAGCGGGAATCAAAAAAATCAACGGAAGGATTATTGGCGATAACGGGGCTTTCAAAAGCCAGGGCATCCCCGATGGATGGATCTGGCAGGACCTGGGGACTTACTACGGCGCAGGCATAGCAGGCCTATGCTGGCGCGAAAACCAGTTTGACATTTTGCTACGCACAGGTGCTGTGGGCAGCACCATCGGCATTGCCGGCACTTACCCCGAAACTAATTATCTGCAATACAAAAGCGAACTAACCAACGGCGCCGCCAAAACCGGCGACCTGGCTTATCCTTACCTGCCCGCTTACGGCAGCAAGGTAATGTACCTGCGCGGCACCTACGCTATAGACCAAACCAAGAAACGCGTGGCCGCCGCCATCCCCGACCCCGCCTACGATGCGGCATTGCGACTGAATGACACTTTAAAACGCATCGGCATTGCCGTAAGTGTTGAGCCAACATCATCTGTAATACTGGCAGATAAGGGAAAAACAGTTGCAACCGCTACACAAAATATCACCACCATCCTATCGCCCGAGTTAAGCAAGATAGTTTACTGGCTTAACCAAAAAAGTGTTAACCTGTATGCCGAGCAGTTATTGGCAACCATCGCGGCAAAAACGGGCAAAGTTGTTTCCACCAACGATGGTGTGGACGCCATGAAGGACTTTTGGCAGCTAAAAGGGATCGACAAACGGTCCATGAATATATTTGACGGCAGCGGCCTTTCTCCCCAGGATAGGATAACCACCTCCGCCATGGCGCACATCCTGCAATCGGCACGCGGCGCGGCCTGGTTTAATGATTTTTACGAGAGCTTGCCCGTATATAACGATATGAAGATGAAAAGCGGCAGCATCAACAGCGTACAAGCCTACGCCGGTTTCCAAACGCATAGCGGCCGCCAGCTTTGTTTCTCTATAATGGTGAACAACTACAATGGCCCAGGCAGCAGCATCAGGGCGAAAATGTTTAAGGTGTTGGATGAGTTGAAGTAAGAGATAGAGTCAAGATATAAGAATCAAGAGACAAGATAAAACCACATTTGTCATTGCGAGCGACAGCGCGGCAATCTCGTCGCATGCATATTAAACGCGACGAGATTACCACATCGATACTATAGAGGTTCAACTCCGCAAGTTTCGGGTTTTACGCTCTATGCTGCCAAAGTACTTTTGTGTTATAATAATCAAACAATGGAAACACAAAACAACATTAACTATGAGCGTATTGCCGGCGCGATAGACTACATCAAACTAAACTTTAAAGCCCAGCCCAACCTGGACGAGGTTGCCGAAAAGGTAAACCTTAGCCCCTTCCACTTTCAACGCATGTTTACGGATTGGGCGGGTATCAGTCCCAAGAAATTCCTGCAATATTTGAGCCTAGATTACGCCAAAGGCATCCTGAAAGAACAACAAGCCACCCTTTTTGACGCCGCTTTTGAAACGGGCCTATCCGGTACCGGCCGCCTGCACGATCTGTTCATCAACATTGAAGGGATGACACCCGCCGAATACAAGAACGGCGGAAAGGCACTATCTATAAACTTTAGCTACGCCGAAACACCGTTCGGGAATATCCTCGTAGCGTCAACTCCAAAAGGTATTTGCCATATGGCTTTCGCCGACGATAAGGACGCGGCTTTTAACGAACTTTACGCGCAGTTTCCAAATGCAAGCTATTACCAGGTGGTAGACCTTGCGCAGCAAAACGCCCTGTTCATATTTAAAAAAGACTGGTCGCAGTTATCAAACATAAAATTACACCTGAAGGGTACGGACTTCCAGTTGAAGGTTTGGGAAGCACTGTTGAAGATCCCGATGGGCGGGTTAAACACTTATTCAACCGTGGCCCATACCGTGCAGATGCCAACCGCCAGCAGGGCCGTTGGGAGTGCAATAGGTGCTAACCCGGTAGCTTTTTTGATCCCCTGCCATAGGGTCATAAAATCTACAGGTGAATTTGGGCAGTACCATTGGGGCAGTACCCGCAAAACAGCCATGATAGGCTGGGAAGCGGCACAACACGAGTTAATAACTGCCATATAATTATGGAATTACAACAAAGAATTGAACAGACAGACTGGGCGCAGGTTACCGAAAGCATGCATGCCAAAGGTTACGCATCCATCCCTAATATATTATCTGCGGATGAATGTGATGCACTGGTAACTCAATACTCAAATGAAGCCGGCTACCGTAAAACGATAGTGATGGAAAACCACGGCTACGGTTTGGGTCAGTACAAATATTACAGTTACCCGCTGCCCGGCGTGGTACAGCAATTAAGGGAAGCAGTCTATCCAAACATCGCCCCCGTCGGCAATAAATGGATGGAGGTCTTAGGAATTGACAATCAGTTCCCGCCAACGTTGAATGAGTTGACAGCCCTTTGTCACCAGGCAGGGCAACTGCGCCCTACCCCGCTGATATTAAAGTACCACAAAGGCGGCTACAACGCTATGCACCAAGATCTGTACGGCGAGGTTTACTTCCCTATGCAACTGGTGGTTTGCCTGAACGAGACGGGGAAAGATTTTGAGGGTGGTGAGTTTGTACTGGTGGAGCAACGGCCAAGGATGCAGTCGAAAGCGATGGTGCTGAACCCAAAGAAAGGCGAGGTGCTGTTATTTACCACCAACTTTAGGCCGGTGATGGGTACCAAAGGCTACTATAGAGTAAATATGAAACACGGTGTAAGCGAAGTATCCAGCGGCGACAGGCACACCCTTGGCATCATTTTCCACGATGCTACATGATAAGGCACATCGAGCTGGGCAAATCTGTTTTTAGTCGTTCGAAAGCCTTAAAATCATTGATTGATGCTGGCAAAATAGGATTGGGAGGCAACCGTAAGTTAAAGATTTATGGTACGCTCCAATGCGCATCGGGCAAGAGGATGAAAGCCGGTAACCGGGTGTTTTTTACGGATGAGCAGGAAGCTAAAGCAAACGGCTACCGCCCCTGTGGGCACTGTATGCGGAAAGTATATCAAAAGTGGAAGGCACTAAACTAATATTAGTTTAGCTTGTCTAACACATAATAATGTCGAACACTGAATTTTAAATGTTGAATATTGAAGGATAAAAAAACCTGATTAGTTCATTATCTAAATTCGATATTCGTTATTACATAACTGCTTATGTCTAAGAAACTCATTATTATTTCATTTATATTATTTGCCGCCGCTACTACTCACGCCCAAACCGCCGATGAGGTTTACAACAAATATCTCGATTTTAACCTACATCGCTTGCAAGGCGAAAATGATGTAGCCCTCACCCTTGGGCAAGACCTGATTCCCAACGTAGATAAGCTAAAGCAAAACGCCCGCGTAAGCTTTTATTACTCGATAGGCAACTTGTTTGAGAACGACGGACAGTCTGTGAAAGCCATCGAATATTATGAAAAGGTTGACGCAGCCGTTCCCAATTATTACGTGGTGCAACGCGCCCTTGGCTATTTATACCTGAAGGATGTAGAAGCCATCACCACAAAACTAAACGCGGCTAAAAGTGACATTAACGAAAATAAACGCCTAACTGCATTATACTCCGCGGCAGCGAAAAAAGCCCTGCCACACCTGGAAAAAGCCCAGGCCTGCGACCCGGACGACGATACTTTATCGCGTATAAAATCACTCTACAAAAACATGAATGATGTGCAAGGCGCAGCCACACTTACCGCGCGGTTAAAGGCACTCTCAAAAAACTGTATAGACCTTTTGGACGATAAATAAACGGTTAAAACATCAGCGCCTTACTCTGTTGCGGGTAAATCAAATTCAGCTGTAATTCATTGGCGGCCTTCAATTCGGCCTTTATCTGAGCGATGCTTTTATAAGGTGGTTTTAGGTGGGTAACTACAACGTTTAATCCTTTTAAAGATGCACCGCTAAGCTTGCTTAATTCTCCCATTTCACCCATCAGTAACCTTGGTGTAAGGTGCCCAAACAAACTTTTATCGGGCTGGCTGTTGGGGAATGAAACCTCTATCATAATAGCCTTTAGCTTGCCGGTCTTTACCAATGGCGCTACAGCTACCCAAAGGTTGTGCAGGTTTCGGCTCTTTTCTATCTCGTCGGCACCGGTATCGCCCAAGTACAATATGTAACTATCCTTGCTCCTCACCAAAAAAGCCGTACTGGTTAAATTTGAATGCGCCAGCGGGAATACCTGCACCTGCATTTCGGTATTTTCAATTGGCGTTTCCACTCCCGGCTCTAACTGTTTGTAATGGTATTTTTTGAGTTGCGGCGCAGCACCGTCATCGGCAAAGTTGGCCCAGCTTTCCCAGGTAAAATAATGGGTTTTGAGGGTTTCAATGGTGCTTTTCAATCCGTAGATATTCTTAACCGTATCATCGGGCGCGTTCATCACCATTCCCGCCAAATGGTCCAAGTGGGCATGCGAAATGAAATATCCTTTGATGTATTTTCTTAAAACCTGTTCTGTGGGCACGGCAAATGCTTTGTTGGCTACCGCTTTGGCTATGCCCGAGTGGATTGTCCCGGCGTCGAGACATATGTAATTGTCGCTGCCTTTGGGTGCCAGCATATAAGCGGATAGGTTGCTTTCATCGGCCCCGCCCAAAACACCTAAAGGCACTATGCGGAACGATGTTTCCGGCTTTACCTGCGCAAAAGCAAACACAGGCAACAGTAAAAATATAAGGAGCGATAGTTTGCGTTGGTTATTCATTACGCCAAATTTACCAATTTTGGCCGCGAATGAAAACAAGCCAGATAGCCGCTAAAGTTGCAACCCGTTTATTTTTCTTTTTGTTGCTGATAGCGATAGTACCATTCCTGCAAGGCGATACCGCTAAATTGGAGCACATTTACTTATCACCCAAACACGCATGGACTTTTGTGTTTCCTATCCTGCTTATATTGGGGTTTATTGCCCTGCTTATTATCTGCTCCATCAAAAAGTTCAGCAAAACAGATCTGAACTGGCTATTAGTTTTGAACACGCTTGTGCTGATGGCTTACGGCATCACCGTTTATATCAGCATTTATAAGTTAATCAGTTAAGTTTTACTCCGTTTTCATTTTTTTCTCTGCCGATTCCTTGTACTCATAATCGCCGCCTAATAAATAGCCCCACGGTTTAAGGCCTTCTATCCTGTCGAATATTATTTTAAAGATAGCTATCACAGGTATCGACAGGAACATGCCCGATAGCCCCCAGATCATTTCGCCAATGATGATGCCGATGAATGATATCAAAGCGTTGAGCCTAACTTTCGAACCTACCACAGCGGGCAGCAAAAAGTTAGCGTCGACAGCGTGGATACCTACCACACTTACGGCAACGGTAAGGGTTTGGCTAATGGTGCCTGTAGCAAACGTTACTATAACGCTTAACAAAAGCGCGGTAAAAATACCGATGTACGGGATGATGTTAAATACGCCGACAATGATGCCCAGCAAGGCAGCGTATTTTATACCGAGAATGTAGAATACTGTAATTGCCATTCCCGATACGATCACCATCTCTATCAGTAAACCAAATATGTACTGGCGCAATATTTTTTGAATGTTCTCTACAATATCAACCACTACCTCTTTATGGTCGTCACTAAAAACCTGGATAACAAAACGGAACAGCAGGCGCCTGTAAAACAATATAAAAAAGGTAAAGATGAGTATAAACACGTAAAACAATAGCAGGGATGATACCGCGCCAAATGTTGTACCTAATACCGCCGTGCCCGATGCCATAATTTTATCGGCGGTGCTGTTTACATAAGTTATTTGTTTGTGGGCATTTATATGAAATGTTTCCTGCACCCAAACTTGTAAGTTACCTATCGACTCTTTCACCTGCGTTTGCAGCATTGGCCAGTCGTTGGCTATGTTTGAGATCTGCGAGCCTATCAGGTATAAGATCCCGCCTACAAAACCCACCAATAACAGTATAGAAATGAACGAGGACGCACTGCGTGGCAAGCGGCATTTTTTTTCGAAAAAGTTAGAAACCGGAAGAAGTAACACCGCGAACAGGAAACCGAAGATCATAGGATCGAGTATCTCTTTACCGGCAACAACAACGTATCCCAATATGCAAACCCCTATCAGGATAAGGGCCAGGCGTTCGTAAAAGGGGGCAATTAGTCTTTTTGTGGGCATACAGGGAATTTATTTGTAGTGGTGAACGTACAGGGGTTTTATATGTTTTTATCCGCTTGTATAAATGTGCAATTAATTAATTGTTATTTGTGTCGATAAGATATTTGTGGCAATAAAAAATTGCTTACAGGTAAAATAATTCTGTTATTTTAGAGGTTTAAAACCACACCTTATCTAACACAGATGTATTTCCTCCAGTTTAAAATATCCACCCGTTGGGTAGCTTTTGTCTTTTCTTTTTTATTCATCACCATTTGTTCAACAGTTAATGCCCAACGCCGTACCCAGGGTATAAATGGAGATGGCGATATGCTTGGCGGCAGTAGCTACAACAGCGGCGGCTATGTGATACAGGACGGTTGGGCTATGGCTATAAGCGGCGGTTACGAATCACCGCAGGGCGATCTGAAGGAAATCTATAAAGGCTCTAAAGTATTTGGCGCATCCGTTAGGCGTAGAATGGGCAATGTACTTTATTCCGGCACTATCGATTACCGCTCTTATAAGCCTAAGCAAAGCACCTTTACCTATACGGAAGATGATGTAAATTATTACACAGCATCCTACAGTAATTACAGCGGCTTGGGCGTTTATCTTGGTATAGCCTACGAATTGCCAATTAGCGGTTTGGTAAGTATTTATGGCGGTGCAGATGCCGGCTTTGTGTTCACTAAGTTTGAGATGACTGCGGGCGACGGCACGTCAACATTCCTATCCGCATCGGCAAGTGAAAAGGCGACTTACATCGCCCTAAAGGCAGGGTTCAACATTTTTTTAAGCGAAAACATTAGCCTGGGTTTAGAAGCTAAATATAGCCTTGGCGCTGTTGGCGCTAACTATAATTCGAGAGAAGGCGGCTCAATTTCTCCGGGCTTTCATACGTTTGCGGGCAACTTATTTTTGATCTACCGGTTTTAAATATTGCCGCAGGTAAATCACAGCTTTTGTAGCAATTCAAAATTTATTACCTTCACCCTCTCGAAAACTCATACTAAATCATGAAACTACTTGAAGGAAAAACCGCGCTTATTACAGGTGCATCAAAAGGTATAGGCCGCAAAATTGCAGAGAAATTTGCTGAGCATGGCGCTAACGTTGCCTTTACATATTTATCGTCTGTTGAAAAGGGCCAGGCGCTTGAGCAGGAACTGCAAAGCTTTGGCACCCAGGTAAAAGGCTACCGCAGCGATGCCTCTAAATTTGACGAAGCCGAAAAACTGATCAACGATATTGTTGCCGATTTTGGCGCTTTAGATATAGTGGTGAACAACGCCGGGATCACTAAAGATGGCCTGCTGATGCGCATGACCGAAGAACAATGGGACGACGTGTTGAACGTTAACCTAAAATCGATCTTCAACGTTACCAAGGCCGCTTCAAAAATTATGATGAAAGCCCGTAAAGGCGTTTTTATCAACATGAGCTCGGTTGTGGGTGTGCAGGGTAATGCAGGCCAGGCCAACTACGCTGCTTCTAAGGCAGGTATTATCGGCTTCTCAAAATCGATCGCTAAAGAATTAGGATCTCGTAACATCCGTACCAACGTGGTGGCACCGGGCTTTATCCGCACGGAAATGACCGAAGTGCTTGACCCTAAAGTAGTTGAAGGATGGACAGCGGCAATCCCCCTGAAACGCGCCGGCGAGCCCGAAGATGTGGCTAACACCTGCGTATTCCTGGCATCAGATATGGCAGCATACATCACCGGGCAGGTTATTCCTGTTGATGGCGGGATGTTGTAGTAAAGACTTTTTTTATCCTCTAAAAACCAAAAGGCTTGTATGTAGATAATACATAGAAGCCTTTTTATTTTACCAAAACCGGTTAATAAATATACCTTTAAATAAAAAACATGAAACAACTTTACCTATTTATGAGCATTTGCTTATTGTTTTTAACCGGCTTAACAACCGTTAAGGCGCAAGAGAACTACCTGCCAGGCTCTGTTATGTTAAATGACGGAACCAAAATTGCCGGAAGCATTGCTCTGTATGAAAACGCGCCTTGGTTAAACCAACGATTTATTTGGTTCAAAGATTCAACCTCTACAGCAAAACCCAAAAAATATAAAGTAGGTGATATTAAAGCCTACCAGGTGAGCGATCGGGCTTTCGAAAAAGTGCATTATGTTGATATAGAGAACATCCAATTCAAAACTTTGGGTTCTAATGATCATTTGATGGAAAAGATTTCGTCAGGGAAAATAAACTCTTTTAAATTTTATTCCTATCCGGAAGAGATAGAAGTTTATGTGAATTTATCATCGGCAGAAGTTGCTGAAAAAACCCAACAAAAAACAGACGCGTTGTTAAGGGGATACAAAATTCTTAGTAGTAAGGATGGCGACAAGCTACGTAATGCCTTCGATTACGACCTACAGAAATATTTTCAAGATACGCCCGCTATACTGGATAAATACAAAAAGGGGGAATATGGCAATGAACCTATTGTAAAAATGGGCCTTGGTGCAAGGATGATGGCAATGGCCCGAAAAGCAGCTTTTAAACCCAAGGAAGCAGACGCAATTGCAGTAGCATTTAACGAATACAACAACGTTAATTCGGCAAAATAATCCTTCTTAATAGCGGGATGTTATAATTTCAAGTAAAAAAACAATATGTGTTGGTGGCAGCATTTTGTCAGTAGCATTAAAAATACAAATCACTGATTATTAATTAATTGCAAATAATAATTTGTGTTCACGGCCGTGAACGTGAACATTTAGGCAACCCAAGGCATATAAATTAACAAATAAGGCAAGCAATAAGCTTGCCTTATTTGTTATAACGGCATGTCCATCACTTCCATCTCCCAAACCATCCTAACCATGGCAACTGAACGCGGCGCGGACAAAACCGTATGCCCGAGTGAAATTGCGCGTGAGCTGTTCCCCAAAAATTGGCGTAAGCATATGCAGGAGGTTAGGGATGCGGCAATTACATTGCAGAAAGATGGGAAAGTAACCATTACCCAAAAAGGCCTGCAGGTGGATGTTGACAGTATTAAAGGGCCCATCCGCATAAAAATTAATTAAACCGTTCCACAATATTTTCGCATTTTGCGGGTATGGATGTTATGCACTTTAACACAAATTTCACAACTCATCCGGCACTAAACCAATGTCGCTAACCTGGGGATCGGTTTCGGGGTGGTGGGTGCCTGCGTGCATCATATTAGGCTTACTTTATGCCTGGCTGATGTATCGCAAACCCGTGCAATTGATTAACAGCATGCGTTATGCATTGTCCGCGTTCAGGGCTTTGGTGGTCAGCTTTTTAGCGCTGCTTATCGTTTCGCCATTGGTACGCACTACCAGTTACCTGCCGCAAAAACCGGTTGTGCTTATCGCGCAGGATAATTCGGAATCAATAAAATTATTTGGCAAAGGCTCCCACTCCCTCAGAGAGGGCTGGGGAGAAGCTCTCAAAAAGCAACTCGGCTCAGAATACGAGGTCCACGAGTTTCATTTTGATAAGGAACTTAAAGACAGCCTGTCGACTAAATACAACGGGCGCCAAACCGATATATCAAATGCCTTGCACCAACTGAACGAACGTTTTGTGAACCGCAACGTTGGCGCGCTGGTATTAGCTACCGATGGCCTGTACAACTTAGGGGCAGACCCGCAATATGAAGCGCGTAACTTCAAAACCAACATTTATACGATCGCCCTGGGCGATACCATTCCCCGCCGCGATCTGCTCATCAGCAATGTCAGCTACAATAAAACGGCTTTTCTGGGGAATGATTTTGAGGTAGAGATCATGGCCGAGGCTTACCAAAGTGCAGGCGAACAAATGCGTTTGAGCATTAAGCAGGATGGCAGGCAGGTGTATTCGCAAAACGTTGCCATTACCTCGGCGGCGTTTAAAAAAATTATCCCGATAAAATTGAATGCCGATAAAAAAGGTGTCCGTAAGTTCACCATTAACCTGGCACCTGTTAAAAATGAGCTATCGGTACAAAACAATACCGAAACTATTTATATAGACGTGCTGGATGCCCGCCAAAAGATCCTGTTACTTTATGACGGCCCCCACCCCGATCTCGCCGTGATTAAACAAGGCATCGAAAGCAATAAAAACTTCGGGGTAAAAACAAGCCTGGTTAGCGACATGGGTTCGATTAATCTGCCAGATTATAGCATGGCTATCCTTTACCAATTATCTGCCGCAAGCTATAGTAAACTGCAAACCCTGCTGCAAAGTAAAACGCCGCTTTGGCACGTAGCGGGTACGCAAATAAACCTTTCGGCATTTAATGCCGCACAAAAAGTGGTGAAGGTAAACTCTGCCAGTCAGGAACTGCAGGAAGTGTTTGCGCAGCCAGTTAGCACATTCTCCGCATTTACTTTGACGGACTCTACCCAAAATAAACTGGGCAAGTTACCACCCTTGATTGCCGCTTTTGGCAATTATGAGGCTTCCGGCACATCTGCTGTATTGCTGAAACAAAAGATAGGCAATGTGGAAACCGCTTATCCCCTGCTCGCCTTTAGTGTTGAGGGTGGGCGCAAATCTGCCGTGCTTACCGGCGAGGGGATCTGGCGCTGGCAACTGGCTGAGTACCGCGAGTATGGCAACCACCATGCGGTTGAGGAACTGCTGAGCCAAACCGTGCAATACCTTACCGCCGATGCTAACCGCCAGCGCTTTAGGGTGTACACCTCTAAAAATGTTTTCGATGAGGGCGAGAACGTGATGCTGAATGCCGAATTATACAACGACGCGCTGGAACTGATCAACACACCCGATGTTAAGATAAACCTGAAGAGCCAGTCGGGAAAAAAATACAGTTTCCTGTTCACGCGCAACGGGCAAAGCTACCAGTTAAACGCGGGCACATTGCCGGTTGGCGAATACACTTACACAGCCACCACAAACAACGGCAAGCAGGCGTTCACAGCCAACGGCCAGTTGACCGTAAAACAGTTGAATTTAGAATCGCGGCAAAGTGCGGCAAATCACGGGTTGCTTCGTAGTATGGCGGTGCAGTCGGGTGGGCGAATGCTGCTGCCATCGCAACTCAATAAACTTGCCGACCTTATCCGCAAAAACGAAAACGTTAAAACCGTTGTTTATGAAGACAAACGCTACAGCGACTTGATAGACGTAAAATGGGTTTTCGTGCTGATACTGTTACTGCTTAGCGCCGAATGGTTCTTGAGGAAACGCGAGGGGGAGATTTAGTGAGTTGTTGTCACCCCAAATGTTATTTGATTCTACCTCTATGAACCATCAACTATGAACCATCATCTAAAAAAACTATCTTCGCTACCATGTCGCCCAACGAAGCTAAAGACCAGATAAAGGCCCTTACTGCCGAGCTAAAACAGCACACCTACAACTATTATGTGCTGGCTATGCCCACGATTACCGATTTCGATTTCGACCAAAAACTTGAGCAGCTAAGTAAGCTGGAAAAACAATTCCCCGAGTTTTTGGACCCCGAATCGCCCACGCAGGTGGTTGGTGGCGATATAACCAAGGAGTTTGTAACAGTGAAACACCGCTGGCCCATGCTTTCGTTAGGGAATACCTATAACGAACAGGAACTGGTAGATTTTGATCAGCGCATCCGTAAGGCCATTGGCGATAATTTTGAGTATGTATGCGAGTTGAAGTTCGACGGCCTATCTATGAGCCTTACTTACGAGAACGGCAAACTTGCCCGCGCCGTAACCCGTGGCGATGGCACACAGGGCGACGAGGTAACCACTAACGTGCGCACCATCCATAGCATCCCCAAGAAACTGGAGGCGGGCACCTACCCCGGGTTATTCGAGATCCGTGGCGAGGTGTTTATGCACCTTAAGGCGTTTGAAAGGTTGAATAAAGAACGCGTTGACAATGGAGAAGTGCCGTATGCCAATCCCCGTAATTTTGCATCGGGCACCATGAAACTGCAGGACTCGGCAGAGGTAGCGCGCCGCCCGCTTGATTGTTTCTTATACGGTTTATATACCGAAAAAACATTGTTTAAAACCCATTGGGAAAGCCTGGAAGCTGTAAAAAGCTGGGGCTTCCATGTAGATAACCACAGCCGTTTGGTGAGCGACATTAGCGGTGTGTTGAAGTTTATTAACCACTGGGATACCGCCCGGCATGAGTTAAGTTATGATATCGACGGCATTGTTGTCAAAATAAACAACTACTCCCAGCAACAGGAACTTGGCTTTACCGCTAAATCGCCACGTTGGGCTATCTCCTATAAATTTAAAGCAGAACGTGTAGAGACCCAACTATTGGCGGTTACCTATCAGGTTGGCCGCACAGGCGCGGTAACCCCGGTTGCTAATTTAAAGCCCGTACTGCTGGCAGGCACAACCGTAAAACGAGCAACCCTGCACAACGCCGACGAGATAACAGAACGCCTTAAACTGCACGAGCACGATACGGTTTACGTTGAAAAGGGCGGTGAAATCATCCCCAAGATCATCAGCGTAAATTTAGATAAACGCCAGCCCAGCGCTAAAGCTATCGAATACATTACCCACTGCCCGGCTTGCGACACCAAGCTATTACGCGCCGAAGGCGAAGCCGCATGGTATTGCCCTAACGACGAGGGTTGCCCGCCGCAAATAATGGGTAAAATGCAGCATTATATTGGCCGAAAGGCCCTGAATATCGACGGGCTTGGCGACGAAACTATCGAAACCCTTTACCGCCAGGAATTCATCAGGCACATCAGCGATATTTATCATTTGTTTGAACGTGCCGACGACCTTAAAAAGCTTGGCCGTTTTGGCGAGAAATCCATCAATAATATGTTGGATGGGATCGAGAAATCGAAACAGCAACCATTCGAAAAAGTATTGTTTGGCCTGGGAATCCGCTACGTTGGCGAAACCGTTGCCAAGAAGCTGGTGGCGCATTTCAAAACCATCGATAACCTTATGGCTGCCACCGCCGAGGAACTGACCGCTGCCGAGGAAATTGGCGGCCGCATAGCCGAAAGCATCACCGAATATTTTGCGGATGAACAGCATCGCGAGGAAATTAAAAAGTTAAGGACAAGTGGCCTGCAATTTGTAGCCGAAGAAAAAGAGGTGAACCTGGCCAGTGAAAAATTTAGCGGGCAAAGTTTTATTATTTCGGGCGTGTTTGAAAAATACTCGCGCGATGAGTTGAAGGATATCATCGAGCAAAACGGCGGAAAGATCTTAAGCAGTATTTCTGCCAAGCTGAATTACCTGGTCGCCGGTGAGAATATGGGGCCTGCCAAACTGGAGAAAGCCAATAAACTGAATATACCTATCATCAGCGATGAAGAATTGCTGGCAATGTTAAGCTAACTATACATGACTAAAATCAATTGGGGAATCATAGGCTGCGGCGCCGTAACCGAAAAAAAGAGCGGACAAGCCTATAACAAAATAGCCGATAGCAAACTGGTTGCCGTAATGCGCCGCGATGCCGCAAAGGCTGCCGATTACGCCCTACGCCATAACGTGGACAAATGGTACAGCGATGCCGATGACTTGATGAACGACCCGGAGGTAAATGCCGTATCGATAGCTACGCCGCCTGCCTCGCATTTGGAATACGCCCTGCGTGCTATTAAAAAAGGGTTGAACATTTACGTAGAGAAACCCGTTACCCGCAACGCGCAGGAAGCACTGGATATGGCCGATGCTGTCCGCGAAAGTGGCGCGAAACTAACCGTAGCGCATTATCGTAGAGCTTTGCCTATGTTTTTGCATGTGAAGAGTTTGATTGATAGCAATGCTATTGGCGATATCCGTACGGTACAGATTCGTATGTGGAAATATCAAAACCCAAACCCACTGGCCGATGCAAACAACTGGCGTTTACAACCCGAATTTTCTGGTGGTGGTTACTTTCACGATCTTGCGCCCCACCAGCTCGACCTGATGCTATACTACTTTGGTGAACCGGCATCTTCAACAGGTTATAGTTTAAACCAAGGTGGCTTTAGCCCGGCCGTTGACCATGTTTGCGGGCAGATCGTTTTCAAAAACAAGGTGGTGGTTAATGGTTCTTGGTGTTTTAACGTGTCCCCGGAGGAGGCGGTTGATATCTGCGAGATCATCGGAACAAAAGGAAAAATAACCTTCCCATTTTTTGGTACGTTTGTTACCCTGAAGAACGAGCAGGGCGAGGAAACAATAAACTTTACCCATCCCGAGCATATCCAGCAACCGATGATCACCAAAATTGTATCATACTTCAAAGGCGAATGCCCAAACCCGTGCACAATTGACGAAGCGGTAGTTTTAATGAAAGTAATGGATTCGTTCACCATCTCTCAAAAATTAGAATTATCTTAGCATCAGCTTAATAAAATGAAAAATATTTTAAGGACTGCTTTACTGCTAACATTATTCATCAGCACAAAGGCCTTTGCCCAAAACTTTGAAGTACCTAAAGATTATCATTTTACTAAACCCGAAGACTACGTTAAGTATGAAGCCGACGTTGTAAAAACTGCCGACTGGATGATGCGTACCCACTGGGGCACGGAAGCCGCTAAAACCGAAACTGCCAACCAGTTTATTCTGCAATGGGCGGAAGGCACACCTGATGTGGTTATTGAGTTGAAACAAGCCATCATGGACCTATCGGACACCAATCCTCAACTTGGGTTTATCTACATGGCGCAATTCTCAAAATACGCCATTCAACACAAGCAGGACTTTGATAAAACACACGCAAATGTAGCTGCTTTAAGGGCTATTATCAGTAAATACAACGCAGAACCCAAACACAGGCGCGATAACGATGTAGAGAAGCTGATACAAATGGATAAAGAAAACCGGCTGGAGAGTTGGATCAATAGCGAGTTTTCGTTCCAATAAAAAAGCCTGATTTCCGGAGGTTTTTTTTACTGATCTTTCTTTTTAGGCACTTTAGCACCTTCCTTACGTGCCTCAGATAAACCTATTGCAACCGCTTGCTTTTTGCTGGTAACTTTTTTACCGGTGCCGCTTTTTAGCTTACCTTCTTTCATTTCGTGCATGGTTTCCTCAACCTTTTCACTTGCCTTTGCAGAATATTTTGCCATGGTAGTATGTATTAAGTTTGTACTTTTTTATAGCAAAGTGTTTGCCAGGTATTTTCGAAGCAGAGGGCGGAGATTCGGCCCCATCCTTACAACTTTAATTTACGTCGCATTATTTGTTATTTCTTTTATCTTCTATTATTCTTTCTCCTGCTTTTCTATTATTCTCTCTTGCTTTTTCTACCGCTTCTTCTTTTACTCTCTCTTCTACTTCTTCTTTACTCCTTTTCTGCTACTTCTTTTACTCCTTCTTCTACTTCTCCTTTTACTCCTTCTTCTGCTTCTCCTTTTACTCCTTCTTCTGCTTCTCCTTTTACTCGTTCCTCTGCTGCTTCTTTTACTCCTTCTTTCTTACTCTTTCTCCTGCTTCTCCTTGTACTCCTTCTTCTGATTCTTCTCTTACTCCTTCCTCTGCTGCTTCCTTTATTCCTTCTTTCTTACTCTTTCTACTGCATCTTATTTTGTATATTTTCTTAGAACTCTTTGTATGATTTTTTTCACAGCTTTTCATTATCGTTTATTGTATTTAATATAATTTCTTGTGCAATAACTTTTTTTTGTCTGTTTTTAGCAATAAATACAAATCCTAAATAATATATCTATTTGACTTACAGACATTTAAATAACATACACACAAATTCAACAATTTAAAATGACAGAATGTATCTCATTCCAAAAAAAGTTCCTAAATAAATTATTAATTATTTGGTTTGTATTACTATGGAACATATCTTTGTTAGAAGATAATAACACACAAGAGCGATGGAAGACAATAAGGACTTGATACAATTATATCAGACTAAACTTGCAGAGGTAGAACCATTGGCAGTTACGTACACCAAACTTGTAACTTTGTACAAGAAACACATTTCAGAATTGAGTGTTAATGAAATTACATCTCCTTCTATCATAAAAGAAAAAGGCGATGTAGCTAAACCTATTTATATAAAGAAAGCTAAAAGCAAAATTGCTAATAGCAATCAATTATTGAATTTGGTTATCTCCATTCTTAATAAAGACAAAATACCCTATAGTGCAGAACATTTTAGGATTGAATACAATAAAGTCACCTATAAAGAGATAACCGTAACTAATTTCTCTCCCCGAATTTCACAATTAAAAAAAAGAGGTATTGTTAAAATAGCTATAATTGAAGGCGCACCAATTAAGGAAAAGTTTCTTTATGGGCTACCTGAATGGTTTAACGGAGAGTCATTAAAACCCGAATATATAGAAAAAATAAAAGCCGGACAAATCCAGCTTTATTAAATATTGGTCTCCCGGCCAAGGTGAACATCTACAGGATAGATGCGACCACCGCAACATTTCCTCTGTATCAGTAGAGCTTCCAAAGGTCGGATAGCGCAAACTGCTGGACAGGGGTTTTGTTGTTTATACTGCTAATGTATATAATATGTTTCATTTATGCAATTAAAAGTGAGCCTTTACAGGTAAAGTAGCAACACTAAGTGATATATAAACTTATAAGTTAGGTGTAGCAGTTTATACGATTACAAACCTTCCTGATACTCCTTCTGCAACTCCAGCAGGCAATTGGCGCACAGGCAGCCATCATATAACTCACTTACGTATTGCACCTCGTTAATGCTTAATTGCACGGTACTGCACTGGCACTTGGTGAATGAGTTTGCTTTACATTCAAATGGCGCGTCGCAGCGGTCGCAGTGGAGTATTTCGTGTTTGGGTGAGGTGAGCATTTTTATGTGGCCGGAGTCGGGTAAGACCGAAAGTCCGGAAAGATTATCTTTTGTAAATAAAAAGTCCGAAAGCAAAGATGAGAAAACATCTTTTAACTTTCGGACTTGTGCGGACTTTCTGACTTTCCGACTACTTATAATTATTTATATGATATTAGGCTACTACTTATGCAGAGCAGGTAACACAACCCTCTTCCATTGAGCAAGACGGGCCGGCCGGCATTTCTTCCTGGTTGCTGTCCGAAACAACTTCCGGGATAACGGCTTCCATGTTTTTACCACCGCCCTGGTTCTCAACAGTAAATTTAACCGCTTGCGATGCTGCTTGTGTACGCAGGTAGTACATACCTGTTTTTAAGCCTTTCTTCCATGCGTAGAAGTGCATCGATGTAAGTTTTGACGCGTTTGGCGCATTGATGAACAGGTTTAATGATTGCGACTGGCAGATGTAAGCGCCCCTATCGGCAGCCATATCTATAATGTTACGCATCTTAATTTCCCATACTGTTTTGTAGATCTCTTTGATATCCTGAGGGATCTCGGCTATGTCCTGGATAGAACCGTTAGCGGTGATGATCCTGTCTTTCATCGAAGTTGTCCAGATACCACGGTTCACAAGATCGCGCAGCAAGTGCTTGTTCACAATAATGAACTCGCCACTTAGCACACGGCGGGTGTAAATATTTGAGGTGTATGGTTCAAAACACTCGTTGTTACCCAGGATCTGTGAGGTAGATGCAGTTGGCATTGGTGCTACTAACAAGGAGTTACGCACACCGTGGTTCATTACATCTAAACGCAGGTTTTCCCAATCCCAACGGCCGCTTTCCGGTTTTACATCCCAAAGATCAAACTGGAACTTACCTTTTGATAAAGGCGAACCTTTAAAAGTTTCGTAAGCGCCATCTTTTATAGCCAGATCTTTAGAAGCCGTCATGGCGGCAAAGTAAATGGTTTCAAATATGTCTTTGTTCAGTTGTTTTGCCTCTTCGCTTTCGAATGGTAAACGCAACAGGATAAAGGCATCAGCCAAGCCCTGTACGCCTAAACCAATTGGGCGGTGGCGCAGGTTAGAATACTCGGCCTCTACAACCGGGTAATAGTTATTATCGATGATCTTGTTAAGGTTCAAAGTAGCTTGATAGGTTACTTCGTAAAGCTTGGCGTGATCAAACTCGCCGTTAATTACATAACGTGGCAACGCTAATGAAGCAAGGTTACATACCGCAACTTCTTTATCAGAAGTAAACTCCATGATCTCGGTACAAAGGTTAGAGCTTTTTATAGTACCCAGGTTTTGCTGGTTAGATTTTGCGTTGGCAGCATCTTTATACAGCAAGTATGGTGTACCGGTCTCTACCTGTGCATCAAGCACTGCAAACCAAAGCTCTTGTGCTTTAATAGTTTTACGGCCGCGGCCTTCTCTCTCATAACGCTCGTACAATTCTTCAAACTCTTTACCATGGCAATCTGCCATACCCGGGGCTTCGTGCGGGCAAAACAATGTCCACTCTTCATTAGCTTCCACACGGCGCATAAATAAGTCAGATACCCAAAGGGCGTAGAACAGATCGCGGGCGCGCATTTCTTCTTTACCGTGGTTTTTACGCAGGTCTAAAAACTCAAATATATCTGCATGCCATGGCTCCAGGTAGATAGCGAAAGCACCTTTACGCTTGCCGCCACCCTGATCCACGTAACGTGCGGTATCGTTAAATACTTTTAGCATTGGGATGATACCGTTGCTGGTACCGTTTGTACCGCTGATGTATGAACCTGTAGCACGCACATTGTGGATGCTTAGGCCAATACCACCCGCGCTTTGCGAGATCTTGGCAGTTTGTTTAAGTGTATCATAGATTCCCTCGATGCTGTCATCCTTCATGGTTAACAGGAAGCAAGACGACATTTGAGGTTTTGGTGTACCGGCATTGAAAAGGGTTGGTGTAGCGTGGGTAAACCAGCGCTCGCTCATCAGGTGGTATGTTTTGATGGCGCTTTCAATATCCTCTTTGTGGATACCTACCGATACACGCATGAATAAATGCTGCGGGCGCTCGGCAATTTTACCGTCTATTTTTAACAGGTACGATTTTTCGAGGGTTTTAAAACCAAAGTAATCGAAACCAAAATCGCGGTCATATATGATGCTGCTATCCAGGATGTCGGCGTTATCGCGGATTAACGCGTAAACGTCATCGGCCAGTAAAGCGGCATTTTTGCCTGTTTTTTTGTCAACGTACTCATACATACGTTTCATGGTTTCAGAGAAAGACTTTGTGGTATTTTTGTGCAGGTTGGATACCGCGATACGTGAGGCAAGCAAAGCGTAATCCGGATGTTTGGTGGTCAACGATGCTGCCGTCTCGGCTGCAAGGTTATCCAGTTCGGAGGTGGTAACACCATCAAACAAACCTTCAATTACTTTTTTTGCCACATCTATTGGGTCAACCAGGTTAAACCCATAGCACAGTTTCTCAATACGTGCTGTGATCTTGTCGAACTTAACCGACTCTTTTCTTCCGTCTCTTTTTAATACGAACATTTTGCCACCTCCTTTATTCCCTGCCAACCCGACAGGGCTTATTTTTTATTGTTTAATTATTTTATTCTTATTGATTTTCACCCCATAGCTATCGGGACACTAACTTCTAATCTCTACCTAAAAATCCTCATCTAACGAGAATGCCTTGCTTTCTGCAGTGCTGTTCATTACGCCGCTTTTTTGGTAATCGCCAACGCGTTTTTCAAAAAAGTTGGTTTTGCCTTGCAGGCTTATCATTTCCATAAAATCAAACGGGCACGATACACCGTAAACTTTAGGGTAACCCAATTCGTCTAACCACCTGTCGGCCACAAACTCGATGTACTGGCTCATCAATTTGGCGTTCATACCAATCAGGCTTACCGGTAATGCATCGTTCACAAATTCTTTTTCTATCTCTACCGCGTCCCTTATAATTTTGGTTACCGCTTCTGTAGATAGTTTTGTATCCAGCATTTTGTAAAGCATACAAGCAAACTCGCAGTGCGAACCCTCGTCACGAGAAATCAACTCATTACTGAAAGTTAAGCCGGGCATTAAGCCACGTTTTTTTAACCAAAAGATAGAGCAGAAACTACCGCTAAAGAAAATACCCTCTACCGCCGCAAATGCTACCAAACGCTCGGCAAAGCTGCCGTTATTGATCCAGCGCAATGCCCATTCCGCTTTTTTACCTACACATGGTACGGTATCTATAGCGTGGAAAAGGCGGTCTTTTTCGGCCGGGTCTTTTATATAGGTGTCAATTAATAACGCATAAGTTTCTGAGTGGATATTTTCCATCATGATCTGGAAACCGTAGAAACAACGCGCCTCGGGTAACTGCACCTCGCTCATGAAATTGATGGCCAGGTTCTCGTTAACGATACCGTCGCTTGCCGCGAAGAAAGCCAGGATGTGCGAGATAAAATGGCGCTCACCATCGTTAAGGGATTCCCAGTGTTTCATATCGTCAGACAGGTCAATTTCCTCTGCTGTCCAAAAGCTGGCTTCGGCTTTTTTATACATTTCCCAAATAGCGGGGTATTTTATTGGGAGGATCACAAAGCGGTCTTTGTTTTCCTTTAGTAGTAATTCTGTTTCCTCTGCCATATCAAACGGTTCCTTATATATTATGTATTAAATTCTTCAAGCCTGCTAACGTTATCCCTTTGCTTCTGTACCGAACCGACAGCAGATAGGTGTACCATGCGAGTATTTCACTAAACGGCGAAAAAATTGCTTTTTCGCATTTATTTTACTCACTTTTTACACCCTCACTAATCGTTTCTAAACTATTTTTAGTTGCACATTAGCCCATGTTTAATCATGGTCTGTCTTTTCTGTTTCGATAGAACTATCGACAACATTGATAGCGTTAAAAGAACTTCTAATTCAAAGATAGTGTAACAGGCCTTTGTATGTTAGTCTAAGTTTTTAACATCCCCTATAAGTTGTCCACAATATATTTCGATAACACAATATTATTATGGGATGACAAAAAAATCAATGAGTTAAAAAACAAGCTGTTACCACCCGTTAAAGCGTTAAATTGATAATCGGAAAATAAAAAACGGATAACCCTTGAAGGATATAAACACGTTGTTAACAGCCCTAAAAATCAAAGGAATACCTAAGGTAAAAGCCCTCAAAAACGCCGTTTATCCGCGCCGAAAAGTTAACATTGAGTGACTGATTATTTAACAAAACAACATGTGGAAAAAGAAAAAATCCCCGCCAAAACTTGACAAGGATTTAAATTTTAGCGGCCCTGCAAACCTGTCGTGCTGACTTATTTTTTCAATTCGTCAACCGGAACAAATTTCATGGAAACCGAGTTAACGCAATGCCTTGTATTTTTTGGCGTAAGGTATTCGCCCTGGAAAACATGACCCAGGTGAGCACCGCAATTAGCGCAAAGTATTTCGGTACGGCGGCCATCAGCATCGGTTTCCCATTTTACGGCACCGGCTATCTCGTCGTCAAAACTTGGCCAGCCACAATGCGATTCAAATTTAGATTCGGAAGTGTATAGCGGGGTATCGCAACGCTTACAAACGTAAACGCCCTCGGCCTTGTTATCCAGCAAAGCGCCGGTAAACGGGCGCTCGGTACCTTTGTGCAATATGATATATTCTTCTTCTGGTGTTAATTGATTATATGCCATGTATTGGTTATGATTAAATGATTAAGAAAGATTTCTCAAATTAAGAATATAACTTAATCGTCCTTCGCTTTACATAAATATACGACAATTTGAGGGCAGTTTTTGTTTGTGGAATGGATGTTTACATGGGGTTGACTAAGCAGGAATTGTCATCCGGATTAATGAAAGATCTGTTCGCGAATATGTAAGTTAACGATCAAATACTTCCCTATCGTTCAGTTAACAAAAATTTATCAGCATTTTAGTTCCTCCTTTAAGGCTTCACCAACCCAAGGCGATACTCCTGTATCAACGCCGGGTTCTCTGGCGTTAAGGTAAAGCTCACTTTAATGTTACCATTCACGCCTTTCATGATGAAATAACCGCGCAGATTGTTATCTGGCACTACCTCACCCACGCTAATAATCTTGCCTGCTTTAGCGTAAGCGTCGGTTGCTTCGGCTTTTAGCTTATCGGGGAAATAATCCATGAAAAAGTTATCGGCAAAAATGCCTGTCGTTTTTGCATCGCTCCAGTTTGGTAACAGTTTTACCAGTTCGTCGCGGCGTTGGGTAAGGATGTTTGACGCGGGTAGCTGGCGTGGTTCAATTTTAGATAGGGCCAGTAAGGTGTCTAAAGCTATCCTGTTTGCCCGTCCTGCGTTGGCATAAGTTAAATTGGCAAAGCACATCACTCCGACACCATATTCGGGCAGGATGCTCCAGTTACTGCCGAAGCCGGGTAAGCCGCCCGTATGCCCAATAAAAATGTGGTTATCGCAATCCTTGGTCCAGCCCAAACCGTACGCATATGCCGATACCGCGGGGCAAAGCCTGCCGGTGGTAGTTTTGGCATTAGCATTTAAAGAGCTAACATCCCAGGGGTATTGCATCTCGCGGATAGAGCTGCGCTTTACCGGGCTCGTTTCAGCATCGTCCCTTGCAGGCCAGGCGTTTTGGTGTACCGCCACGTACTTGTTAAAATCTTCTATAGTGGTTATCAACCCGCCCATTGCGCCGTAGGCACCATCGTGCAGTAGCGGCTGCTCTACCCATTTATCATCCAGCCAGCGGTAACCGTGGGCAAGTTGCTCTTTTGGTACTTTTGTATATTCCCAGTAGGTGTGGGTCATGCCCAGGGGAGTTAAAATATTATCGGTGATGTATTGCTCATAAGTTTTGCCCGATACTTTTTTAATGATGTAGCCAAGCGTTGCAAAACCAAGGTTGCTATACTCGTAACCATTACCGGGATTATTGGAAAATGTCACCCCTTTGCGGTAGATGTTTAGTAATTCTTCATCGCTTACAGCCAGTTGGCGGTCGCCCCATGGGTTATCTTCAGGGAAGCCTGCCGAATGGGTAAGCAAATGGCGAATGGTTATAGGCGTGGCATCTTTAGTAAGATACTTGTTATTCTTCATTTCGGGGATGTATAGCGACGCCTCATCATCCAGTTTTAGTTTACCGGCATCGCGCAACTTTAGTATTGCCATGGCGGTCAAACTCTTCGTCATGGATGCTATCCTGAAATCGGACTTTGAGGTAACCTGGGTTTTAGCATCCAAATCTGTATAGCCGGTGTTACCCGTGTGCACCAGCTTTCCATCCACCATAATACCGTAAGCCATCCCGGGCCAGTGGTTCTCCTCGGCATACTGTTTATACAACTTGTCTATAACGGGGAAGATCGCCTCTATCTTCCTGAGCCTGTCAGGGTCGGTAAATGTAGCAGGTTTGTACTGGGCGAAGGATGTCGTTGATACGAAAAGGAAAAGGGTTAGGTACTTTTTCATGGCGGGTAATTTATCTGAACCTTAATTTATCGAATTTAGGAATTTTTAGAATAAATCCATCCATGTCGCTGGGCGATAGCACTTCATTTCCGGCAAGATATATTGGGCTAAACAAAAAAATCCCGGCCAAATATGACCGGGATTTTCTTTTATCTCTTGATTCTTGATTCTAACAATCCTGAGTCTCTTATTTCAATTTCGCTAATTCCTCTGCCATAGCAGCGCCGATTTCGGCAGGAGATTCTACTACCCGGATCCCACACTCGCGCATGATCTTCATTTTGGCAGCAGCTGTATCATCGGCACCGCCAACAATTGCACCCGCGTGGCCCATACGGCGGCCCGGAGGCGCAGTCTGACCGGCGATAAAACCAACAACCGGTTTTGTACCATTCTCTTTGATCCAAAGGGCGGCTTCTGCTTCCATACCACCACCAATCTCACCTATCATGATAATACCATGTGTATCAGGGTCATTCATTAATAACTCAACAGCCTCTTTGGTTGGGGTGCCAATAATTGGGTCTCCACCAATACCAATAGCGGTAGTTATACCTAAACCGGCTTTAACAACCTGGTCAACCGCCTCGTAAGTAAGCGTACCCGATTTTGAAACCACACCAACATGGCCTTTTTTGAAAATAAAGCCCGGCATAATACCAATTTTGCTTTCGTCGGCAGTGATAACACCCGGGCAGTTAGGACCAATAAGGCGGCTATCTTTATCAGTCAAATATTCTTTAACCGCTATCATATCCTTTGTAGGGATACCTTCGGTGATACATACAATAACTTTGATACCGGCTTCGGCGGCTTCCATAATGGCATCTGCACCAAAAGCAGGCGGAACAAAAATAATAGATACATCGGCACCTGTTTTATCAACCGCGTCTTTAACGGTGTTAAAAACAGGCCTGTCTAAATGGCTTTGGCCACCTTTACCCGGTGTAACACCACCCACAAGCTGGGTGCCATAAGCAATCATTTGCTCGGCATGGTAGCTACCTTCTTTACCGGTAAAACCCTGTACTATAACTTTAGAATCTTTGTTTACGAGAACGCTCATCGGCTTTTTAGTTTTTGTATGGCAAATCTAAAGTTATTGCCCTTAAAGTCAAATTATATTTATCTGCCAATGTGAACAAAATCAGATTTCGTCAAAAAATTACTTTTAAGTTATCTATCGGTTATGGTGGCTGTTTAATAGACAACAGGAATAAATCTTAAGCATAATATTGCTTTAATATCTTTTTAGTTAATTTAGCCTCGATAAACACACCTATCTAACCTCATGAAAAAATACAACCTACTGATCCTTAGCACATTTATGACCCTGCTGTTTACTACAACGGCTCATGCGCAATTTGGCGAATTTGGAAAAAAACTACTTGATAAGGGTACCGACATGGTATCCGGCGGCGGGCTCAACAAAATTTTAAAGCAGCCACAGGCTATTACTACCAGTTTTAAAGATGTAAACAAAACAGGCTCCAGGCCGCCTTCTTATTTAGACGGGCAGCAACCCCAGCCATTATACTTGTTGCCAAAAGCACCGGGTGGTGGTTTTAAACTTTGCGCCGGCTTTTTCGAAATGACCAACAAAAGCTACTGCTTGCATGCGGGCACACGCGGACCAAGTAAAGGCGATGGCTACATGCTTGCACCCGTGTTAGGCCCTAAAAGTAACGTGGTGATACTGATTTTAAAACATGCCGAACTGCACCCCAACGTTAAACAGCACGATATACAGGTATTATTATGGGCTATTATTGCCCGCACCCGTTTTGTAGACATGGGTACCGATATTAAACTGACTGCAAATACATTACTATCCCCGCAGGAACTGCTTATGCTGGAAGGCGGCGCGCTTGGTGTATTGCCGGCAAGCCTTATGGATAAAGCCAAAGGGCAGTTACCATCTGCCATACAAAGCATTTTTGAAGCCGAAAACAACATCCGCAGGCTGGCGGCATCGGGGAATTCATCTTACGAGGAAATGGAGAAATACGCGGTACTGGCTGGCATTGCCTCGCAACCAGACCCTGATGTACCATCTGGCACGTGGTCGTTACACCCCGATGGTTATTACATCCGTTATTTCCCGAGTGGGTATTCCATTACCAGGGTACAGATCTTTGTACCGCAGGAGTTGGTAAGTACTAAACCGGGTTTAATTTACGATGCACCAAACGGCATTGCCTGCCCCGCTAATGTAGGCGCCCAACGCCTTGCACAAACTAACGAGCCGCTTGACCCCGACTATACCAAAAAACTGAAGATCGTTTGCAATTAAGCATCGGATAAAGCATAAACAAACTGCAGTAATTTTGCTGCAGTTTTTTATTAATCTGCTAATGTTAAATTTTTGTTAATCAGCACTTAATACCTATCATAAGAACTATCTTTATCATATAGCTGCATCGGATATGAGGTATTTACTATTTGTGCTATTTGTTTGCTTGTGCTTTAACGCCCACGCCCAAACAGTTACAGGCTTTGTTATCGATAAAAAGACCCGCAAGCCTATCGAGTATATAATAGTTTCGGCAACTACTTCAAATACTATTACCAACGAGCAGGGCGCGTTTGTTCTTCGCATTTCTAAAGTGACCGATACCCTGCGTATCAAAACCATGGGGTACAAACCCTACACCAAAATTATCAGTCCCTGGAGCGGAAATTTAAAGCTGATAGAACTTGAAACAGCGTCCATCCGGCTGAACGAAGTAGCCATTGTGGCTAAACGCAACTTCGTCCGCGATAGCGTGAACAACCGCAAGCAGTTTGCCAAAGAGTTTGCATTTAAAGGCCCAAGCTTTGTTGAAGTGGTGCACCCAACTGCTGTGAATGTGCCTTTTGCCTGGGCAACGGTAGATCTGCTGTCGTTATTTAAAGCGGCGAATAAAAAGAATACCAACGCCTACAAACTGCAACAAAACATGCTGCGTTACGAACGCGAGGACCATACCGCGCAACGTTTTAACAAGGCTTTAGTTGGCCGTGTTACCAACCTGCGTGGCGACCCATTAAATGATTTCATCACCGAATACCGCCCCACCCCTGCCCAAATTGATGTAATGACCGACTATAATATGGTGCTATACATTAAAGATTGCCTACAGAAATATAACAGTAAAGCCGTAACTGCGAAAATTACAAAGCCGGATTTTAAGGTAGATACGACAAACAATAGCGATTAAGCTATTCAAAAACTCTCCCTTCAGGAGTTGGCGTTTCAAACTCCCCCTCACTTTTCGCTACAATAATAGTTGCCACCCCGTTGCCTATTACATTGGTGATGGCGCGGGCCTCGCTCATAAAACGGTCTACACCTAATAGAATAGCCACGCCCTCAACGGGGATTATTTTGATGGCCGCCAATGTGGATGTGAGCACAATAAAACCGCTACCGGTTACCCCTGCCGCGCCTTTAGAGGTGATCATAAGGATACCGATAATACTTAGCTGCTGCGCGATAGAAAGATCTATCTTAAAAACCTGGGCTAAAAATATTACAGACATAGACAAGTAAATGGTTGTACCATCCAGGTTAAAGGAATATCCCGCGGGGATCACCAAACCCACTACCGATTTTGAACAGCCGAACTTTTCCAGCTTTTCCATCATCCCCGGTAGCGCCGATTCTGACGAAGATGTACCCAACACGATCAGGATCTCCTCTTTGATATGCTTCAGATATTGCCACAAACTAAATTTATATAGGTAGGCAATAACGTTCAGCACCACAAAAATGAACAGGAACATGGTGAGGTACACCGAACCCATTAGCAAAGCCAAAGGTTTAAGCGTCGCCAGCCCATAGGTGCTTATGGTATAAGCCATGCCACCGAAGGCGCCGAGCGGTGCTACCTTCATCACTATCTTCATGATGTTGAAGAACACTTTAGAGAGTTTATCAAATGTGGTGATGATGGATTGCCCCGTCTCACCCATCCGGCTTAAGCCGAAACCAAAAAGTATGGCAAAGAAAAGGATCTGCAGAATATCGCCTTTGGCAAAAGCTTCGAACGTGTTGTTTGGTACAATGTGGGTGATGAAATCGCCCCATTTCATTTCGTTGCCGGCTTTTTCATAAGCGGCAAGTTTGGCAGCATCAACCTTAACGTGGTTATTGATGAAATTGGCACCCGGCTTAATAATATTAGCAACAGCTACACCTATAATGAGCGCCAGCGTGGTCACCAGTTCAAAATAAAGCAGGGCCTTACCGCCTACGCGGCCAACCTTTTTCATATCGCTCATGCCGGCAATACCCAGCACAATGGTGAAGAAAATGATGGGCGCTATCAGCATTGTTATCAGGCTGATGAAGATCTTGCTGATCATCTGCGCCGTTGGCGCAAAGTCTTTAAAATACAAACCCACCGAAACCCCTAATATAATGGCGATAATAACCTGGAAGGTAAGGTTGCTAAACAGGCGTTTCATGGGTTGTTGAATAATGGGTGGTTTATTGGAGTGTGGTTGCAATATAAACGATAAAAATCAAAAACTACTTACCACCCTCTACTCACCACTCACAAAATTATATCTTTCCATTCAACCCGTTGTAAATCATCTGGCTGGCTAAAAAGGTTACCACAATGGCAAATACCCAACGCAACCACCGCGATGATTTGGTATGGACGAGGATCTTGGAACCCGTCATGGCGCCGAAGAGGACGCCTATTACCACCGGCATGGCAATACCGGGATCAATGTAACCACGTTGCAGGTAAACTACCGCGCTTGCGGCTGCCGTTACCCCTATCATAAAATTACTGGTGGTGGTTGATACTTTAAAAGGGATGCGCATAATAGTATCCATCGCCAGCACTTTTAACGCACCCGAGCCAATGCCCAATAAACCGGAGATGATCCCCGCAAAAAGCATCATGAAAAAACCGCCGCTCACACGGGTTACACCATAATTGATCTGTCCGCCATTACCATCCGGGTAGCTACCATAAAGTTTTAGTTTTGCTGCAAGGTAGGTTGGTTCGGTAAGGATATTCTCTGCCTTTTTACGTAACGACATTATAGCCGAGAAGATCAAGATCACCCCAAACAATACAGCGATATACTGCACAGGGATATAAACTGCTATTAACGCGCCTGCCAAAGCCCCAATTGTTGTGGCTATTTCCAAAAACATACCAAGCCGTATGTTTGTAATGCCTTCTTTTACATATGCCGCTGCCGAGCCCGATGATGTTGCTATAACCGAAACCAACGAAGCACCAATAGCATAATGGATATCAACGCCTAATACAAGCGTAAGCAAAGGAATAATTACAACGCCACCACCAAGCCCGGTAAGTGAACCCAGCAAGCCCGCAAAATACGCCCCAACAAGAATAATTAAAGTAAAAATAAGTACCGACATACGGCCATCAATTGGTTTGAACCGTAAAAGTAATATAACTTTTTTAATGAAAAAAAGGAAGTAAATCTATCGTCTAACTTTTCTTGGCCGGATACTTAATGCATCACCCCGAAGAAGTACACCCAGGCAATAAAAAATATTTGCAGCGGGACCCTGAACCAAAGGTAGTTTAAGCCGTTTCCGCAGGCATCCGGTTTCTCCAGGTTTACTTCGTTTTTCGCCGCGTGGATATTGGCAGGCAACAACATCACTAAAAAGAATATCACAAACCATGCTACAGGTTCGCGCACGTTTTTGACGAGCATCCCTATAGCAGCCAGGATCTCGATATAACCGGTGATGTGTACAACCGCCTTTTTGTATGGGATGAACGTGGGCACCATCAGCATCATACCGCTGGTAAATTTAAAGTGGGCTGTGGCCGCGAAGATGAGCATCACCCCCATGGCCAGCCTGCCGCAGAAATAATAATCGGGCGGATGGCCGGCAATAAATGTTGCCAACGAACTCACACCAAACACGGCCAGTAATACGATAAGCGGTTTCATGACCTCAATATCGCAAAAAACAATAAAATGTGTAATATCTTTGGCTTTTAAATAGCAAACATGGGTTACAAAAGTTTACAGGCTTGCATTACCGATCTTGAAAAAAACGGCCACCTCATCCGCATTAAGGAAGAGGTTGACCCTTACCTGCAAATGGCTGCCATACACCTCCGTGTTTTTGAGCATGAAGGCCCTGCCATATTGTTCGAGAATGTAAAAGGGAGTAAGTTCCCGGCGGTATCAAATTTGTTTGGCACGCTGGATAGGTCGCGGTTTATTTTCAGGGACACGCTGGATAAGATCAAAACATTGGTCGACATTAAAAACGATCCGATGAAGGCTATTAAACATCCTTTTAAATATGCCAATACTGCCTTAACCGCGCTATCGGCACTCCCCATGAAAGTGCGCAAGGACTCCCCGATAAGCTTCGGCAAAACGTTGGTAAGCGAGTTACCTCAAATAGTGAACTGGCCTAAAGATGGCGGCCCTTTTGTAACTATGCCACAGGTTTACACCGAGGATGCCGATATGCCCGGCATTATGAACGCCAACCTGGGGATGTACCGCATCCAACTGGGTGGCAATGATTACGTACAGGATAAAGAAATTGGCCTGCACTACCAGCTGCACCGCGGTATTGGCGTGCACCAAACCAAGGCCAATGCAAAAGGCCAGCCGCTTAAGGTGAGCATATTTGTAGGTGGCCCACCGGCGCACCCTGTTGCAGCGGTGATGCCATTACCCGAAGGTTTAAGCGAAATGACCTTTGGCGGTGCTTTAGGTAACCGCAGGTTCCGTTATTTTTATGATGACGAGGGGTTCTGCATTTCTGCGGATGCAGACTTTGTGATAACCGGCACCGTGATGCCGATGGAGAATAAACCCGAGGGCCCTTTTGGCGACCACCTAGGATACTATAGTTTGGCGCATCCCTTCCCGCTGATGAAAGTGCACAACGTTTATCACAAGAAGGATGCGATATGGTCGTTCACGGTAGTTGGCCGCCCGCCGCAGGAAGATACAAGCTTTGGCGCCTTGATCCACGAGATAACCGGCAGCGCGATACCAAAAGAGATCCCCGGCCTGCATGCCGTAAACGCGGTTGACGCGGCAGGCGTGCACCCGCTTTTGTTCGCCATTGGCAGCGAGCGATACACGCCTTATGTTAAAGAGCGTTATCCGCAGGAGATCATCACTATTGCCAATCATATTTTAGGCAAAGGGCAATTGAGTTTGGCTAAATACTTGTTCATCGCCGCTAAGGAAGATAACCCAAGCCTGGATGTGAACGATATCGGCGCATTCCTGAAACATATTTTGCAACGCATAGACCTTACCCGCGACTTGCATTTCCATACCCGTACCACCATAGATACCCTTGATTACAGCGGCGACGGCCTAAACAGCGGCAGCAAGGTTGCCATTACCGTAGCCGGCGATATTAAACGCGAGCTTTGGAACGAATTACCGGCTACCTTTACCCTTCCCCGCCCGTTTGTGAACTACAAAATGGTGATGCCGGGTATATTGGCTGTAGAAGTACCAAAAAACATCCGCACCAGCGATATGCCCTTAATGCTGGAGATTTTGCAGGAACATTTAGCAGAAGCCGAATTAAGTGGCTTACCACTAATGGTTTTGTGTGATGATGCAGCTTTTACCGCGCAAACCCTGAATAACTTTGTATGGGTAACCTTTACCCGCAGCAACCCAAGCCACGACATTTACGGCATCAACAGCTTTACCGAACATAAGCATTGGGGCTGCAACGGCCCGCTCATTATTGATGCCCGCATAAAACCACACCACGCCCCAGTATTAGAACGCGACCCGGAAGTTGAGAAACTGGTAGATAAGATGGGCGAAAAAGGTGGAGTGCTGCACGGGTTGATATAAGGGAAGAAAGCGCGACCTAAATCATCCTAAAAACGGCCTTTGTAACACCAACGTGTTCACGTTCACGGCCATGTGCGCCCCGTGAACACGAGTATCTACCTTATAATCAGTGATTTATATTTTATAACGCGCAGCGAACGACCGTATTGGTCTGATAATAAGATCTTTAAGATTTTACACATGCCGGCAAAATACTATTTAACTGGTAATTTATGCTGAGCTGTTATTGAATCAGTCAAAATTATCTGCACATCCGCATATCCGCACATCTGCACATTTTACTATCTTAGCGGCCATATAACATTTCGAGCACATGAACAAATTTCACGGGACAGGAGTTGCGATGATCACTCCTTTTCAGGCAGATGGACAGGTAGACTATGATGCTTTACAAAAGCTGATAGACCACCTGATCGACGGCGGGGTAGAATACCTGGTGTCACTTGGTACAACCGGCGAGAGCGCCACATTGAGTAAAGAAGAGAAGAAGCAGGTCTTCGCCTTTACTGCCAAAGCCGTGAATAAACGTGTGTTGTTAGTTGCAGGTATTGCAGGTAACAACACCCTTGAAACCGTTGCAGAAATTAAAGCTTTTGATACCACAGGATACGATGCCATACTATCGGCAAGCCCGCATTATAATAAACCAACGCAGGAAGGGATTTACCAGCATTACAAAGCAATTGCCGAAGCTACCACCTTGCCGATAATTTTATACAACGTACCAAGCCGTACAGGCAGCACCGTTAGCGCCGAAACTACCGTTAGGCTGGCTACCGATTTTAAGAACATCATCGGCATTAAAGAGGCATCCGGTAATTTTGAGTTACTGAACCATCTGTTCCGCGATAAGCCCGAGGACTTTTTGGTGATATCAGGCGATGATCCCATTAGCCTGCAAATGATCGCGATGGGTGGTGTTGGTGTAATCTCTGTTGTGGGCAACGCGTTGCCAAAGCAGTTTAGTAACATGATCAGAAAATGCCTTGCCGGCGATTTTAAAGGCGCACAGCCTTCGCACTACAGCATGATTGAGTTTACCCGCCTGATGTTTGCCGAAGGCAGCCCGGCTGGCGTCAAATCTGCACTGAAAGCTTTAGGCGTTTGTGGCGATACTTTACGTTTACCATTGGTAAATGTTGGCGCCGATGCTGAGGAGAAGATAGAGGAACAGTTAAAAGTAGTGAAGTAACACTTCAATTACAAACCCGTCATTGCGAGGTACGAAGCAATCTCTTTGCTTTACAGAGCCGCTCGGCCTATGTAGAGATTGCTTCGTACCTCGCAATGACGCAAAGGGGATACACAAACATAAAAAATCCGGATAGCCAACAGCTACCCGGATTTTTATTTAAAGTAAAATAACCTTTCGACTATTTAATTACGCTTTATTTTTCGAATCCTGAACTTCAAGACGGATAGATTGCGCCAAGTTTTTTAGGTCTTGCATGCCTTTACGCACACGGGTACCAGCAGCGCTGTTACCTTTGTTATAAAATTTGTCGGCATCAGCTTCAAGTGATGCAACCAGCTCTTTTACTTCAGTGAATTTTTTCATTGTGACTCTCCTTTAATTTTTGAGGTTTATTGTTTTGTAAAAGCTAATCTAATGTGTTTTTTAGTAATAAAAAACTTTTGCAATATAAAAATAGTGCCTTTAAAGTGGTTTTTTTCCACATTATGCGCCTAAACAATCAAAAAACCGGCTTAATTTGCTAACCGTTAAATTCTCCAATTTCAACCCAACAACCATATTGTTATGGATTTATTGCCTAAGTGGCGATAATTTTATTTATCGCTTAACAATTCCACTTTTTTATTATTAAAACCGTACTAATCAGATATTTGGGCCCCAAACAAAAAGCCCTGCAAATATTTGCGGGGCTTTTTAATAATACTGCTACAAATGCTGCTATGCCGCGGCCATTTTATAATGCCCTTCCATTAGTTTGGTTGATACCGCCTTAAATGCATCCAGCGTTTGCTGTACGTCTTCAATGGTATGTAACGCTGTTGGTATCAGCCTAAGCATAATTAAGCCCTTAGGAATAACCGGGTACACTACAATAGAACAGAATATGCCGTGTTTCTCGCGCAGTTCCATAGTTAAGCTTGTTGCCTCGGTCAGGTCGCCTTTCAGGAATACAGGGGTAACCATGCTGTTGGTTACGCCAATATCAAAGCCTTGCTCAACTAACCCGTTCTGAAGCGCGCGGGCAATAGTCCAAAGTTTTTCGCGGAGTTGCGGGTTAGATTTTAAAATTTCAAATCGTTTCTTCAACCCAATCACCATCGGCATAGGTAATGCTTTGGCATAGGTTTGCGACCGCATATTATATCGCAGGTAATTGATGATCCCGGTATCGGCCGCTATAAACGCGCCTATCCCTGCCATTGATTTAGCAAAGGTGCCGAAGTAAAGATCTACCCCGTAAACACAATCCTGAGCCTCGTGTGTGCCCGAACCTTTAAGCCCCATAGTGCCAAAGCCGTGTGCATCGTCAACCAACAATCGGAAGGTATATTTTTCCTTAAGTTGGATGATCTCTTTGAGTTTGCCCTGCGCGCCCGACATGCCGAAAACGCCTTCGGTTATCACCAGGATGCCTCCGCCAGTTTGTTCTACCATGCGCTGCGCGTGTTGCAGTTGTTTCTCAAAGCTATCGATATCGTTATGCTGGTACACAAAGCGTTTACCCATATGCAGGCGTACACCATCAATGATACAGGCGTGCGACTCGGCGTCGTAAACGATTACATCTTTACGGTCCACAAGTGCATCTATAATAGATACCATACCCTGGTAGCCATAATTAAGCAGGAAAGCCGCCTCTTTGCCTACAAATTCGGCAAGGCTATCTTCCAGTTCTTCATGGTGTTTAGTATTACCAGACATCATCCTGGCGCCCATTGGGTATGCCATGCCATAATCGGCAGCGGCCTGCGCGTCGGCCTGGCGCACTTCGGGGTGGTTTGCTAAACCAAGATAATTGTTAAGGCTCCAAACCAACTGTTTTTTGCCATTGAATATCATATGGGGACCGATCTCACCCTCCAGACGAGGGAAGGAAAAGTAACCGTGCGACCACTTTTGGTGCTGCCCGATGGGGCCGCCCATGCTTTTGTTTATCTTTTTAAACAGGTCCAATTTTGAATGTTTTGCTGAATGTAAATTTTTGCAAATATAAATACTATCCGCGTTTTAAACCTATAACAAAAAAGCCCCTGCATTGTTGCGAGGGGCTTCATATTTGGGTTCAGATCAATTAGTCAACGTTATCGTGCAGGAACGAGTTGTTGTTCCTGATCTCTGTTTTGCCATCGCTATCCGGCAATAATGAGAACCTTGATATCTGGCTTTCGTCGCTGGCAGGGGTTTGCTGTAAAGCGATCTCTTTACGTTTATAGGCAGGGATGTTTTCCAGTTCCTGGATGTTACCGTTACGCAGCTTCATGCTCAGGTCTTTCAAACGCATAATGCGCTCGCGCGATTTGCGTAACTGCTCCTCTATAGATTCGTCTGTTTTATTTTCGTCGGCATTAACAACCTCCGGTTCAGGCTCAGGCGCTTGTACCTGGGCAACAACAGGCTCAAAGTTCATTACCGTTTCTGTCACTTTAAAGGTAAACTCAGATACTTCATTCTCTTCGGCAGCGGCAGGTGTTTCTTCGTTAAGGTCGTATTTGATGATACCGCTATCTGCTGCATCCTGCTCTTCGGCACGGGCAAACAGGTCAAATAAACCGGTCTGTTTTGGCTCGTCCTTAAGCTTTATGTATGGGTTAGCATCCATTTCGGCATCAGCTTTAACCGGGGTGATAAACTCATTCACAGGTTTTACCAATGGCTCGCTCTCAGGCACCAGCATCGATACTACTTTTTTATTACTGTTTTCTTTCTCGCGCTCGTCTTTGGTTTGGAAACCTGTAGCGATAATGGTAACAGATAATTTTTCGCCAAGGTTTTCGTCCACACAGTTACCCCATATCAGGTCGGCAGCCAAACCGGCTTCTTCCTGGATGTAATCGGTAATTACGCTTACCTCATCCATGGTAACCTCTTTAAGGCCCGAACTTATATTTAACAAGATGTAACGTGCACCTTCAATTTCGTTATCTTTTAATAGTGGAGATGATAAAGCACCTTCTACAGCTTTTAAAGCGCGATTTTCGCCCTCGGCAGTGCAGCTACCCATTATAGATACGCCACTGTCTTTCATTACGGTGCGCACATCCTTAAAATCCACATTTATGTAACCCGGCAGTGTGATGATCTCGGCAATACCTTTAGCGGCAGTTGTTAAGATATCATCGGCCTGGCCAAAAGCCGAGCTCATGGTTAAGTTACCAAAGATCTGGCGCAACCTGTCGTTAGAGATCACCAGGAAAGAATCTACATATTTTTTCAGCTCTTCCATACCCGCATCGGCCTGCATTTTACGGCGTTTGCCCTCAAACGAGAACGGGGTAGTGATGATACCTACGGTAAGGATATCCATTTCGCGGGCTGCTTTGGCAATGATAGGGCTTGCGCCTGTACCGGTACCACCACCCATACCTGCTGTAATGAACAGCATTTTGGTGTTTGAACCAAGCATTTGCTTAATATCGTCGATGTTTTCGATGGCAGAGTTTTTACCAACTTCTGGTATCGAACCTGCACCCATACCTTCGGTAAGGCTTGCACCTAACTGTACCTTGTTGGGGATAGGGCTCAGCTCGAGCGCCTGGGCATCGGTATTACAAATAATGAAATCAACACCGGTGATCCCTTGCCTGTACATATGGTTTACTGCGTTACCGCCGCCACCGCCAACACCAATTACTTTGATGATCGACGACTTTTCCTTTAACATCTCAAACTGCATAATCCTTATTTTCAGCTATGTATATTCTGGTGAATAGATAGATTTTCTTATTGTAATATTATGACTTTTTCCACAAGGTTTATCCACAAATGTGCATAATGTGGATAAGTTTATGGATGTGAATAAATAAGCAGCCCCCTCTAAATCTCCCCCGATAGGGGAGACTTCTTTTTTATTGCTCCCTCTCCTTCGGAGAGGGCTGGGGAGAGGCCTCCCTATTTCAAAAAGTCCTCGTCCTTAATATCGTCTTTAATAAATTTCTTGCCCGATTCCAGGATCTTACCTAATAGGCCAAACTTCCTGTCGTCGGTATATTTAGTTTTTTCGGCTTTGATTGCTGCCGCGGCAGGCACCTCTTTAACACCGTTGTACTCCATTTTCTGGATCCCTTTTATAAGCAGGCCTATACCTGTTGCAAAAGTCGGGCTTTGCAGGTCTTCGTAGATGTTTTTTGGTAAAAACTCGTTCTTAGCCAAATGCTCGTTAGGGTAACCTACGCGGCAATCTAAACCTGTTACGTATTCAATAAGCTGGGTTAAGTGCTTCAGTTGCGCACCACCACCCGTTACTACAATACCCGCTATCAGTTTCTTTTCGTAGCCGGATGATTTTATCTCGTAGTACACATGTTCTACAATTTCTTCCATACGGGCCTGGATAACAAAGGCAAGGTTTTTAACCGAGATCTCTTTGGGTTCGCGGCCGCGCAAGCCCGGTACGCAAACTATCTCGTTCTCTTTGTTCTCTTCTGCTAAAGCCGAACCAAACCTTACTTTTAACTGCTCTGCAATGTTGCGCATTACCGAACAACCCTCGCGGATATCTTCGGTTACGCTGTTACCACCAAACGGGATAACCGCGGTATGACGGATGATGCCTTCGTGGAAGATTGCCACGTCTGTTGTACCACCGCCTATATCTACTAAAACTACACCGGCTTCTTTTTCCTCGTCACTCAACACAGATTCTGACGATGCTAAAGGCTCCAATATCAATTCCTGGCTTTCCAGCTGGGCTTTGTTTACACACTTAACAATATTTTTGATGGCGGTTACCTGGCCGGATATAATATGGAAGTTGGCTTCTAAACGCACACCTGCCATGCCTATCGGGTCTTTTACGCCCGGCTCGTTATCTACCGTAAATTCCTGCGGCAATACGTGGATGATCTCCTCGCCCGGGGGCATTACCAGGTTATACATATCCTCAACCAGCTTGTCAATATCTTTGCGGCTTATTTCGGAGCTCAAATCCTTACGGGTAATTAAACCACGGTGCTGCAAACTTTTTATATGCTGGCCGGCAATCCCTACGTTAACTATCCTGATCTCGACATTTGACTGCGTACCTGCAATTTCAACCGCGGCGGTGATACCCTGCACGGTTTTATCGATGTTTGATACCATCCCGCGCGTTACCCCTGCCGACTCGGCCTTGCCAATACCTAATACCTCTATCTTGCCGTTTTTGCTTCTGCGGCCAACTATCGCGCAAATTTTAGTGGTTCCTATATCAAGGCCTACTACAATTGGCGAACTTTTTTCTTGTGTTGAACTTTTGTCCATATAATTAGTTTTTAATAGATATCTTCTCTTTGTTATTTTGTAATACCGGGATATCATCGCCCGTTCCTGTCGAATCCTTAAATGCCTTGATAGTTGCCGTCTTTGCCGAATCGGCCATAAACTGTTTGCGGTGTTTTAGCGAATCGATCAATGTTTCGTTCCTTACCCCTATTACCTGGTTTATATATTTAATGTTGATCAGTTTATACGCATCCCACCCAACCAAAGGTAAAGCCTGCTTGTAAAATACTTTTAAGTTGGCAAATTTGGTAGCAAGCGAATCGGCATTGCCCAGCAGTATGCGCTGGTTGCCTACACGCGGCACCAATTCAATCTCATGATCCTGATTGATGTACAGCTGTGCTATCTGCGCGTCCCATAGTGAATCTTTGCGGATAAAATCGGCCGTTTTAAAGATCTCTTTAGCCAGCGGCGTACGTAACGAATCTACCTTGTTGGCAAACAGCTCGTCGATATACCCATTAACGGCCAATACCCTTGCTGTAAAGTTTTGCGATAGCGGCATTTTTAAACCGTGCATATCCACGTAAAAGTCCTGGTCAAACCGGTTCATCATACGCAAGATAGGCTGGCGCTGGCTCACTTCCACTTGTATAACACCATCCATATCTACATAAACCGTGGCAAACTCAACAAAGGGATTGTGTTTCAATTTGTTTTCGAGGCGGTGAATATCTATATTCTCTAACCTGCGGCCAATAAGCGAATTGCTGGTGGTTTGCAGAATGTTATCCACCTCTTGCCTATCCAGAAAATATTGGTTGCCCGGGATAAACACATTTACCTTTTTACAAACCAGTTCATTTTTTTTGATCTCTATGAAACTCATAAGCACCACCAGGCCTGCCAGGCTAATAAGCCAGCCAAAACCAATAAGCAGCGGTTTCCAAATGTGTTTCTTAAACATTTTCTAATACTTGTTTTAACGGCGAAACCAATGTATCGATATCGCCTGCGCCCACCGTTAAAAGTAACTCAGGTTTTTCAAACGCCACAATATCAACGCTTTCTTGTTTTCCACATTTGCGTTTATTCAACATTTTCATCCTGTTTAGGATCATGTCGCTGTCCACACCTTCTATTGGCGGCTCGCGCGCCGGGTAAATATCTAACAACAATAATTCATCAGCCATATCCAACACCTCGGCAAAGCCATCGGCAAAGTCGCGGGTGCGGGTAAACAAGTGCGGCTGAAACATTACCGTTAGTTTCTTATCCGGATACAAACGTTTCACTGATGTGATGGCGGCCCTCAATTCCTCGGGGTGGTGCGCGTAATCATCAATATAAATATGCCTGTCGTTCTTCACAATGTATTCAAACCTGCGTTTAACGCCTTTGAACGAGCCTAACGCTTCGTGGATAGCATCCGCAGAAACCTCCACATGCAGGGCAGCCTCAATAGCCGCCGTAGCATTTTCTATATTATGTAAACCGGCAATACCCATTTTTATATTAGGGATGCTGGTTTTGCCGTCGTTAAAATCAAAGTAGAAGTTACCTTCTTCGATACGAACATTGGTTGCCATTGCCTGCGCCTCGGCATTCATGGCGTAGGTTACACCCTCGCCCAATGGCAAGCCTTTATGGTATATTAATGTGCCACCCTGTTTTATCTGCGAAGCAAAAAGCTTAAACGATTGCTCTAACTGTGCGTGATCGCCATAGATATCCAGGTGATCGGCATCCATCGAGGTGATGATGGCAATATCAGGGTGCAGGGTCAGGAACGAACGGTCGTATTCATCAGCCTCTACCACTACAATATTATTAGCGCCATACAGCACATTGGTTTGGTAATTGGATGATATGCCACCCAAAAAAGCCGAGCAATCTTTACCCGAATCTTTTAGGATATGCGCTATCATGCAAGATGTGGTGGTTTTACCATGTGTGCCTGCCACCGCGATGGTGTACATGCTTTTACTGATGATTCCCAACACCTGCGAACGCTTCTGCAGATCGAACCCTTTTCTTTTAAAATAATTGAGGATCTCCGAATCTTTTGGGATAGCCGGGGTATAGATAATAAGCGTACCCTCGTCAATATTTTGGAAACTCATCGGGATCCAGTCCTGCCTGTCCTCAAACACCACATAGATACCCTCGTTATGCAGGTCATCTGTAAGTGGCGTGTGGGTTTTATCGTACCCGCAAACAACACAGCCTAAATGGTGGAAATAGCGCGCAAGGCCGCTCATGCCTATGCCGCCTATACCTACCAGGTAAACTCTTTTTATGTTGTTTAATTCCATTTGTCTTTTTTAAAAAAGGCTATCTCCCCAATCGTTTTTGGGGAGATTAGCCATTTAATTGTTGATTGTTATTTGGATAACCTCTTTCGCAATAACCTCATCAGCCATGGGCAGTGCCAGCTTGCCAATGTTATTGCTTAATGTTTTTTGTAAATCTTTATCATTTAAAAGTGCAAGCACCTTATCTATTAATTTTGTTTCGGCATCGCGGTCGGCCACAAATAAGGCGGCGTTTTCCTCTACCAATGCCAGCGCGTTCTTGGTCTGGTGGTCTTCGGCCACGTTTGGCGATGGCACCAGTATCACCGGTTTTTTGATCACACAAAGCTCTGCTATGGTGCCCGCCCCTGCGCGCGATATCACTACATCCGCAGCTGCATAAGCCAGGTCCATACGGTTCAAGAACTCCACCACGCAAATATCCGGGTGCTTATTTGGCCCTAATTGTTCCATAATGGTTTTATGGTAAAACTTGCCTGTTTGCCAGATCACCTGCACATCGGCAGCAATTATTTTATCCATGCCTGCCAGTATGCTATTATTCAACGTACGTGCGCCAAGGCTGCCCCCGGTTATCAGTATCGTTTTTTTGAACGATGATAGCTTATAAAGCTCCAGCGCCTGCATATGTTTCCCGGCAATATTTACCGATTCTTTGCGGATAGGGTTGCCTGTTTTGATAATCTTATCGAACGGGAAAAACTTCTCCATCCCATCAAATGCCACACAAATCTTTTTCGCCTTGGCACCCAACCATTTGTTGGTGATACCGGCATACGAATTTTGCTCCTGGATCAGCGTTGGGATGCCCTTTAACGATGCGGCGTACAACAACGGACCGGATGCATAACCACCCACACCTACAGCGGCATCAGGCTTAAAATCTTTAATGATTTGGATAGCCCTGCGCACGCTTTTGAGCAGTTTGATCGGGAACATCACATTCTTCCAAATTGATTTACGCTGGATGCCCTGGATATCTAACCCAATAATTTTATAACCAGCCGCCGGTACTTTTTCCATCTCCATACGGCCGCTGGCGCCAACAAATAAGATCTCCGTTTCAGGGTCAAGCTTTTTCAAAGCATTGGCTATAGCAATAGCCGGGAAGATATGCCCCCCTGTACCGCCGCCGCTTATGATAATACGTGGCGCAGCCCCCCCCGCCCCCTGAAGGGGGAGCTTTTGATTTGCAATATTTTTATTATCTGATGCCACTCTATAAATTTATTTTTTGTCTTTATAATAATCCTGCTCCCCCTTCAGGGGGCCGGGGGGCTTAAGCTATACTTATCTCTCCTACTACAACCTTCTTCGGTTCGTCTATATCCCTGCTTACCGATAGGATAATACCAAAGGCCACACTCGTAAATAAGATGGATGTACCACCCATACTTACCAATGGCAACGGCACCCCTGTTACAGGGCCTAAGCCCACGGCAACCGCCATGTTTGCAAATGCCTGTATGGTTAAACTAAAGCTTAAGCCCGCGGCCAGTAATGCCCCGAACGCTTTTGGTGCTTTAGTTACAATTTTGATGCATCGATATAACAAGAACAAATAGATGCCTACCAGCATAAACCCGCCTACTAAACCATATTCTTCAACAATGGTTGCATAAATAAAATCCGAGTACGGATGCGGCAGGTAATTACGCTCGGTACTGTTGCCGGGGCCTTTGCCAAACACACCGCCGGTAGCTATGGCTATCTTAGAGTGATCTGACTGGAACGACTTATCGGGGTTTGCCAGCTCCGGGTGCATAAAGGCATGGATCCGCGACATATAGGTTGTACGGCGCGGGCCTAATAACATTACCCCTGCAAGCAATACGGCGCCTGCCAAACAAACCACACTTATTTGCTTGATGCTGATACGGCCAATAATCAGCAATAAGATACTCACCCCAAACAGCATCAACGCTGTAGAAAGGTTAGCCAGCGCGATCAATATAAACACCACACACACCGAGCCCATGATAGGCAGGAAGGAGTTTTTAACGTCCTTAATGTTTTCCTGCTTGCGCGATAGTGTACGCGCCAAAAAGGTTATTAAAGCCAGCTTAGCCAAATCGGATGTTTGGAAGGTTAAGCCTGTGCCAGGGATAGCTATCCAACGGCTTGCATCGTTCACGTGACTACCAAATATCAATGTGTACAACAATAAAGGGATGGTTACCACCATCAGTATTTTAGAGATCCCGGCGTAATAACGGTAATCTAACAAATGCGAAAAATACATCAGTGCGATACCGCCTACTATCATTAAAGTATGCTTCAACAGGTACGACTCTGCACCCTTATGGTTTTTGTAGGCGATGGTACCCGTTGAGCTATACACAGCCAGCAATGACAGTACAGACAACACAATGACGATAAGCCATATCCAGCGGTCCCCTTTTACGTTACTGAGTATTTGATTCATAAAGCCCCCTCTAAATCTCCCCCGATAGGGGAGACTTTTTATTTAATTGTTAATCTTATTTTTCCTTCAGCCTTTTTTAGCCCTCTCCATCGGGGAGGGTTTGGGTGGGGCTAATTACAGTTCCTTTACCGCGTCTTTAAATTGCTGTCCCCTGTCTTCGTAATTTTTAAACAGGTCGAAACTTGCGCAGGCTGGTGATAGCAATACCGTATCGCCTTTGGTTGCCAGGTGGTACGCTACCTGTGCTGCCTCTGCTGCCGACATGGTGTTTACTATGATTTCTACATCATCTTCAAAGGCATCGTGGATGCGCTTATTGTCTTTACCCAGGCATACAATGGCTTTCACCTTTTGCTTAACCAACGATTTAAGCATGCTATAATCGTTGCCTTTATCAACGCCGCCTAAAATCAATACCACATCACTACTCATGCTCTCCAGCGCGTACCAGGTAGAGTTTACGTTTGTAGCCTTGGAGTCATTAACGAAACTGATGCCCGATATTTTACCTATCGACTCCAATCTATGCTCAATGTTCCGGAAATTGCCCATGCTCTCTCTCATCGTTTCGTTGCGCAGCTCAAGCACTTTGGCAACAATACCAGATGCCATTGAATTGTAGATGTTGTGCTTACCCTGCAGGGCCAGTTCGTTTATTGACATTTGAAAATGTTCTTGGTGTACGTTTATAATTAGGTTATCGTCGTCGAGATATGCTCCCGCTTCAATTTTATCTTCTATTGAAAAAGGCAGTTGTTTTGCCGGTATCAGTTTGCCTTCCATTACCTTTTTTGTTTCTGCATCATCCGCGCAGTATATAAAATGGTCGTGGCCGGTTTGGTTCTGCATTATCCTGAATTTAGATGCCGCGTAATTTTCTAGTTTGTAATCGTAACGGTCAAGGTGGTCAGGGGTGATGTTCAGCAACACCGCTATATCCGCCCTGAACTTGTACATGCTATCCAGCATAAAGCTGCTAATCTCCAGCACGTAGTAATCGTACTTTTCGGTAGCTACCTGGTAGGCAAAGCTTTTACCGATGTTGCCCGCAAGGCCTACGTTTAAGCCCCCGTTTTTAAGGATATGATATGTAAGGCTGGCGGTAGTTGTTTTACCGTTAGAGCCTGTTATGCATATCATTTTAGCATCTGTGTAGCGCCCTGCAAACTCAATCTCGGATATCACCGGAATGTTGTTTTCCAACAGTTTTTTCACCATTGGCGCCTTATCCGGGATGCCGGGGCTTTTAACCACTTCGGCAGCAGATAGTATCTCCGCTTCGGTATGGCCGTTCTCTTCAAATTTTACATTCCAGTCTTTCAACTGCTGTTTGTAATGCGCTGCTATCGCACCAAAATCCGATACAAAAACATCATAACCCTGCTGCAAAGCCAGGTATGCCGCCCCTACGCCGCTTTCGCCGGCACCAAGAATACATAGCCTCTCCCCGGCCCTCTCCGAAGGAGAGGGAGTTGATGGAGTTGATATGTTTTTGTTCCCGGTCAATGTTGCTTTTGTCTTATTTCTTGATTCTTGTATCTTGATTCTTGATTCTCTTATCTTAATTTCAGCGTTATCACTGTTATTATCGCCAGGAAGATGCAGATGATCCAGAACCGGGTTACGATCTTGGATTCATGGAAACCTTTCTTTTGATAGTGGTGGTGCAGCGGCGCCATCAGGAAGATCCTGCGGCCTTCGCCGAAACGTTTTTTGGTGTATTTAAACCAGCCCACCTGCATTATTACCGATAGGTTCTCTACCAGGAATACGCCGCATAGTACCGGCACCAGTAATTCTTTACGGATGATAATAGCGAACACAGCTATAATACCACCGATAGCCAAACTGCCTGTATCGCCCATAAATACCTGCGCGGGGTACGAGTTGTACCACAAGAAGCCCACACAAGCACCAACAAACGCACCGGCAAAAATTACCAGCTCGCCAGAGTTGGGGATGTACATAATGTTCAGGTAATCGGCAAAGAATGTATTACCGGATACATAGGCCAATATGGCTAACGTCAACCCAATTATAGCCGATGTTCCTGTCGCCAGGCCATCGATACCATCAGTAATATTAGCCCCGTTTGATACCGAGGTGATAATAACGATCACAAAAAGCATAAATACCAACAGGGCATAATGCTCATAACCCGGCCCTATAAATTTTAATACCTTGGCGTAGTCAAACTCGTTGTTCTTGTAGAACGGCATGGTGGTTTTGGTAGATTTTATATCCTGGGTCAAAACCTGTTTATCGCCACGCATATGAAAGTCAACCGGTACATCATACTTCACCGGCAGCTTAACTTCCTGCCTGATGGTGATGTTGGTATGGAAGTACATCGTCCACCCGATGATGAGCGCCAAACCAACCTGGCCTGTTATTTTAAACTTGCCCGCAAGGCCTTCTTTGTTCTTTTTAAATACTTTAATGTAATCGTCCAGGAAACCTATGGCACCCAGCCAAATGGTGGTAACCAGCATCATAATGATGTAGATGTTATCAATTTTAGCAAACAGCAATGTGGGGATCAGGATGCCAAGGATAATGATGATACCACCCATTGTTGGTGTCCCCGATTTTTGCATCTGGCCTTCTAATCCAAGGTTACGCACGGTTTCGCCTACCTGTTTAAAACGCAGGTAATCTATCAACCGGCGACCGTAAACTGTAGTCACCAATAACGATACAATTACCGCCATAGCCATCCGGAACGTGATGTACTGGAATACACCAATCCCCGGGATGCTGTAATTTTTACTTAGGTAATTGAATAGGTAATATAGCATACGCTTCGCTTAAATGTGCAGATATGCAAGTGTGCAGATGTGCAGATCATTCTTTTGTTATTTATTTATTAGTACTTTTTAATTGCACATCTGCATATCCACGCATCTGCACACTTACTTAATTCAGTTGTTTAAATTGTTCCTGTAATTCTTCCATATCGTCGAAATGGTTTTTCACGCCATTTATTTCCTGGTACTTTTCGTGGCCTTTGCCTGCAAGCAAAATAATATCACCCGGCTGCGCAAACATGCAGGCGGTTTTAATGGCCTCGCGCCTGTCGGCAATGCTTACCGTGTGGCGTTTAAAGGCCGGGTCTATCCCTGCTTCCATATCTTTTATGATCTGGGCGGGGTCTTCGGTGCGGGGGTTATCTGATGTCAGAATAACCTTATCGCTCCATTCGCTCGCAACCTTAGCCATTATAGGGCGCTTGGTTTTATCCCTGTCGCCGCCGCAGCCTATTACGGTTATTACTTTTTCGCTCCCTTTGCGGATGTCGTGAATAGTGCTCAACACATTCTGCACCGCATCCGGCGTGTGGGCGTAATCAACAATACCTATTATCTTATTTGGTGCGACTATGTATTCAAACCTACCTTCAGCACCTGTTAATTTGCTCAGGCTTATCAAAACCTTCGATCTATCCTGCTCCAGTAACATCGCAGCCGAGTATACTGCCAAAAGGTTGTAGGCGTTGAATGTGCCTACCAGTTTAAACCAAACCTCGTCACCATCAATATTCAGTAACAAGCCGCCGAACTGGTTCTCTATAATGCGGGCCTTGTAATCGGCCATGCTTTTAAGGCCGTATGTTTTTTTGTGTGCCGATGTATTTTGCAGCATCACATTGCCATTTTTATCATCGCCATTGGTTAATGCGAAGGCGCTTTTTGGCAGGTTATCAAAAAATGTCTTTTTAGCCTTCAAGTACAAGTCGAAGGTTTTATGATAATCTAAATGATCGTGTGTCAGGTTCGAAAAGATCCCGCCCGAAAAGCTCAATCCCTCTATCCTGTGCTGTGATATAGCGTGCGAGCTTACTTCCATAAAGCAGTAATCGCAACCTTCATCTACCATATCGCTTAATAGCTTGTTCAAAGCAACCGGATCCGGCGTGGTGTGGGTTGAAGGTATAATGCGGCCATTCACCTGGTTCTCCACCGTTGAAAGCAGGCCACACTTATAGCCCATATCTATAAACAGCTTATATAAAAGCGTAGCGATAGTGGTTTTACCATTGGTGCCCGTAACACCAACCAGCTTTAAGTTTGATGATGGGTTCTCGTAAAAGTTCGCGGCTATAATTGCCAATGCTTTTGAAGAATTAGCCACCATTAAAAAGTCCACCTCGGTTGCGGTATGGGCGGGCAGTTCTTCGCAGATGATCACGATAGCGCCATCTTTTATAGCCTGGTCTATATAATCGTGCCCATCTACAGCGGTGCCTTTAACGGCCACGAACATGGAGCCCGGCGTTACCTGGCGCGAGTCAAATACTATGGCTGATATTTCCACATCGGCACTACCTTGTAATTCGGTAAATGCTACACCCTCAATTATATCGCTTAAATATCTCATTGCAGTTCTATCGTTATTTTTGAACCCTTAGGTATAATGCTGCCCCCGGTTACCGATTGCATAGATACCGCGCCGCTGCCCTTTACACCCACTTTATAACCTGCGTTACCCAGGGCAAAAAGCGCGTCGCTCAAACCCATGCCGGTAACGTTTGGCACTGTGCCTGTTTTATATTTATTATCTTCTGATGCTATGCCGCTGCTGGTATCTAAACCGGTTGGCGTAGCAGATGCATACAATGGTTTTACACCCAATTTTGCGTACACCTTTTTCAATGCTTTTAAGTTGCCTTGTTTAAACTTAGGCAGCGATGTATTCCCAATTAAATGCGCGGGTGCCTGGTTTAGGTCCATATCGCTGGCATAAACCTTATCTGCAATTTCTCTAAACGCGGGGCCTGCAACTTGTGCCGCGTAATATCCGTTCTTAGGGTCGTTGATAACTACTATGAGCGAGTACTTTGGCTTATCTGCCGGGAAGTACCCACAAAACGACGACTGGTATTGCTTTTTAGCCTTGTAACCTTTGTTGGCATCTGCAACCTGCGCGGTACCCGTTTTACCGGCGATTTTATATAGCGGGTTGTAAACGTATTCGCGGCCGCTACCCTCAATAACAACGCCTTCCAGCATTTCCTGCATTTTTTTCAGCGTAACGTCCGAGCAGATCTTGTCATTTAAAACCTTGGTTTGAAAACGCTCTACCGTGTTACCTAACCGCCTTATCTCTTTTACAAAAACCGGCGATACCATTTTGCCATTGTTTGCGACAGCATTGTAAAGGCTTAACATTTTCAAAGGCGTTAGCTGCATTTCGTACCCGTAAGCCATTTGCGGCAGGGTCATATTTTTATTCCAGCTGCGGTTGTTTGGGTTTTTCACAACAGGCTGCGCTTCACCGGGTATCTGTAAACCCATCTTTTCGTTCAGGTGCCAGTCATACAGGTGGTTGGTAAATTTCGATGGGTTGTTTTTATAGCTTGTATTCACCAGGTAAGCAACCGCCGCGTTTGATGATTTTTCAAAAGCTTTTTTTACAGATACATCACCGATACTCCCGTGCGAATCTTTGATGGTATGGCCGGGGATCTGGTACTCACCGGTGTGTACAATCTTGCTGGTATCAACCATTTTATCCTCTAACAGGGCCATGTAAGATGCCAGCTTAAAGGTTGAACCGGGATCCTGATTTCCTGCAATGGCGTAATTAAATTTCTCTTTAAAACTACCATCCGGCATGCGCGAGTAATTAGCAACCGCCCTTACCTCGCCCGTTGCTACTTCCATTAAAATGGCCGCGCCGTGGTCGGCCTTAGTGTAGATCAATTGCTTTTCCAACGCGTTCTGCACAAAATCCTGCATGTTTACATCAATAGTAGATATGATGTCCGCGCCCTCTTTAGGTGCAATCTCGTCGTCGTCATTAATGGGCATCCAGACACCACCTGCCATGCGGCGCTCCAGGCGCTTACCGCTTTCGCCATTGATATAATCTGCGTAAGCCCCTTCAAGGCCAACGCCATTTTTCACGTTGGCGTTTTTATATCCAATGGTACGTTCGGCCAAAAAGCGGAAAGGGAAGATGCGCCTGTTTTGCGAAACTACGATCAACCCGCCTTTATACTTACCTAAATTAAAGATTGGGAACTTGCGGATGTCTTTCAATTGGTGGTACGTAACCTTGCGCCTAACCAACTGGTAACGTGAACTATCTTTACGCGCATCCCGGAAGATCCTCGTGTACTCACGTGCCGGTTTATCGCCAAAATAGCTCGATAGCTTCATTGATAATGAATCTATCTTCTCATTAAATATCTTATCGTTTTCGATACCGCCGGCAAGCATATCCATGTGCAATTCGTACTCAGGTACCGATGTTGCCAACAGGCTACCGTCGTTAGAAAAGATATTACCCCTTGTAGCCTCAATGGTTTTCTCGCGGGTAGACATGGCCCTTGCCATATCTTTCCATCGTTTACCCTGCGCAAACTGTACACGGCAAAGCTGAAATACCACAGCCCCCGCAAAAAGCAAGATCAACCCAAATGCAAGGTAAACCCTAACCAGTATGTTGGTCCTGATACTCATTCCTGTACGTCCTCCTTTACAGTTATTTTTTGTGGTGGCTCGGTCGATTCCTTGATGCCCAAAGTATCGGCACGCTTGGCAACCTCGGTTAATGTACTTTTAAAGGCAAGGTCGGCTTTGGTGCTTTTGTATTCCCAGCTAAGCTCTTTTACCTCTTTGCTTATTTTATCAATATCGCGGATGTTGTTTTCTGACAGGTGCCTGTTACCAATATACAGCATCCCTAAAAAGGCTATAAAAAAAACAAAGGGCAAAGCGCTGGTAGCATCATCAGTTGTGATGACCCCATTTTTTAGGAATTGGGTGAAAAAGTTGTCCGGAAGTTCCCTTTTTACAGGTTTCTCTTCCACGATAAGCTTTTGCTCCTCTAATTCTTCTTCCTGAATTTCTGTACGTAAACGATTGGTCATTTTTTTACAGCTATCCTAAGTTTTGCACTGCGTGCCCTATTATTTAATACTATCTCTTCGTCGGTGGCTATAATAGCCCCGCGACTAACCCCGTCGAACGGGCGGTTATTGTTTCCGTAAAAGTCCTTTTCTACCTCGCCGCTAAATTTGCCTTTGGCGATGAAATTCTTCACCAGCCTATCCTCCAGCGAGTGGTAGGACATTACTACGAGCCTACCTCCTGTTGCCAGCACATCTGCCGACTGCATCAGGAAATCTTTTAAGGCTTCCAGTTCCTGGTTAACCTCTATCCTTAACCCCTGGAAAACCTGCGCCAGGTATTTATTCTCTTTCCCCCTCGGGGTAATATTGCTTATCGCGTTCTTAAGATCGGCTATGGTAACTATGGGCCCGTTAAGCCTTGCGGTTACAATGGTTTTGGCCAGCGATTTTGCGTTTTGCACTTCTCCATACATCCCGAAGATGCGGTGCAGATCTGCCTCGCTGTAGTTATTTACCACCTCTTTAGCGCTCAGGTCTGACGCCTGGTTCATGCGCATATCCAGTTCAGCATCAAAACGGGTAGAAAAACCACGCTCGGCCTGGTCAAACTGATAAGATGATACACCCAGGTCTGCAAGGATCCCGTCAACCGGCATAGCATCATGCAGGCGGATAAAATTTTTCAGGTATCTAAAGTTTTGGTCGATGAAAGTAAACCTGTCATCATCTATTTTATTTTGCTGCGCATCGGCATCCTGGTCAAAACCAAACAAACGGCCGCCTTCGCCCAGGTGTTTCATGATCTCGCGCGAGTGGCCGCCACCACCAAAGGTTACATCAACATAAGTACCGTTTGGTTTAATATTTAGTGCCTCGATGCACTCGGCAAGCATAACCGGGGTATGATAATTACTCATCGCGCCCCCTTCCCTTGTTGGCCATTACTTCCTCTGCCAATGCGGCAAAGTTTTCGGGCTCTTCACTTATCATCTTCTCGTGCGCTTTCTTGTCCCAAACTTCTACTTTGTTAAGCATACAGGTTAGCACAACCTCGTTGGTAATGCCCGCGTAATCCAATAAATTCTTTGGCAGGTTGATCCTCCCGGTACCGTCAGGCTGCAGATTTTGCGCGCCTGCGGTAAAATATCTTACAAATTGGATGGCTTTTCTGTCGTATTCGTTAAGTTTGCTCAGTTCACCAAGCTTAATGTCCCATTCCCGTTTAGTGTAAATAACAAGATAGTTCTCAAGGCCACGATTGATCACAAGACCCTCTTTTTCAGCTTCTGGAAGCTGTTTCTTAAGGTCCGCAGGGATCATCATCCGCCCTTTGGCATCCAGTTTACAATTAAATTCTCCGGTTAAATAGGACATTCTATACGGTCAACAACATATGTAACGTAAAAGTAGATTACTTTTACCACTTTATACCACTTTTTACCACCAAAAGTTTTCAACATTTTTGGTGCCTTTTCGGCTATGTTATGTTCTTAATTTAGATCGCGAATTTAGATCGCGAAAATGAGTCGGTTCAAACAAATTGATGCATGTTAACAAAACAAAATGCTGATTTCCTTTAACTGACAGTTAATCAGTAACAATTTAAACGCAAGCCCCGCCATTCTTTTGTCAAGCAACCAATCTCGAAAGTGACGCGAGACTGTCAAGTGACATGGAATAAATCGGACTCAGGAACAAGGGAGAATTTATGCCGTGAAAGCACTTTACTGTTGATGTAAACGGGGGAATTTCGCTGTAGAAAAAGATACGGTAATCGTCTTTTGAAATACAAATTCATCCTCAATGTGTGATTTTTAAAGGCCATTAAAAAATTTCACCGCCAGCTTTGTTATTTTTGTCATTCATATTGCTTCGATATACGAATTCTGCATAAGCGACCTATTATATGAGTATAAACTACTGAATACTTGTGCACCTTTTGTTCAATAGAAAAGCATTTTATTATATAGTTAGTCCAGGTTCTTAGGGTTTTATTTTCAAACCAAAGATCTATTGTATCGCCTTTAAAGTCTATAATGCATAACGGTGAGTGAATCCCTCAAGCCCTTAAACGGGTTCATTATCTGTAGGATTTATTTGTTGCTCGTTCAAATTCTGATTTTTGATGGTTATCTGATGTATTCTTTTTCTGAAAGTATTGGCGACTTTTATACGAATTCATTCCATTCGACGGCGTCAACCATAAACTTAGCGAACCGGTTTCTGCTCATTTTAAAAATAGCCGGCCTCCTGTTGTAGTTAATCGTCAGATCTTTTTGTTCGTCGTTGTCATTCAATGCTACCGGCCTGGCAATTACCCAGTCGAGCCCTGAACGTCTAAGCAATTCTTCCTGTGCATTGTGATCTGCAAACGAAATTTTGAAGTTGGTCAGTTTTATACCCAGTCGCATAAACCACGGAACGTAAGGATAAGAATCACCTACACCTATCGATGACAAAGAGTGACAATTCTTTTAATTCCAATTTCGTTCATACTCTGAATCGTGTTCAGTATCGCTGTTTCCATGTTATGGTTGATATTCCGGGGATGTTGACCACCTGATTCCGTGGCAAATTGACCAGGCAATTAGCTGGCGAACGATAGCAGCGAGAGCTGTAAAAGCGTTT
>NZ_JBSRZI010000015.1:0-118324 GCF_054057495.1 Mucilaginibacter sp. UYNi724
TACTTTAAATGCGAGGCTTCACCTTTTACTTTAACTACCTTGTAACTCATTTTGTTGACCATTTATTAGTCAACTTTTTTCAGGACGAGACAAAAATATTAAAGCCCCGATAATCGGGGCTTTTTTGTTTGTTGTTAAATGAATATATTTGTTTATGGGCAAAGTAATTGAAATAAATAAAGCTACCACCCGCAGTGAACTTGATAAGCAGCTGACCAAACTTCCCCAAAACAAGGAGGTAATTGACCTTGCAAAATATTTTGGGAAAGTAAAGTTCGGCGAAGACGGTTTAGCCTACCAAATAAAGATCCGCGATGAGTGGCGATAACATCGTAATTGATACCTCGCTAATTATTAACTTATTTAATGGGGTATCAGAAGTACAGGAATTAATTAATGGGCGTAATTTATTTGTATCTATTATTTCAGAAATAGAAGTACTAAGTTTCTCCAATCTTTCAATTACTGATAAAGATCTTCTCAAAGATTTTTTATCTAAATGCCATGTAGTTGATATCGAACCGGCAATTAAAGATCTTACTATTGAGATCAGATCAAAGTCTAAAATGAAACTTCCCGATTCGATTATCGCAGCATCGGCAATTTATTATGACCTCCCATTATTTACAATGGATAAAGGATTTAAACGCCTAACGGATTTGCAAGCTGTTATATTATCCTTGTAAAGGTACTATTACTCCCAATTGTATGAGTGCTACACCAACTTCCTCAAACTCATCATATATCCAATATGCAGCCCATCGTGGAATGGTAAAAACGCGATGGCTTCATCAATGCTGCTAACCACAGCGCCGTAGCGGGTGGTCCAGGTAGGGTAGTTGGTGAAGATGTTGGCGGCGTAATCTTTGTCAAAATCATCAAGGCTGGTGATTAACCTTGCTTTTATTTCGTCTAATTCTTCTTGCGTTATTGGGCCTTCCGGTTTGCTGTCGGGTTTGTATAGCTGGTAAAAAGGTTCGTCTACTTCCAGTCCTGCGCGTTTGTACCAGATGCCCAGTTGCGCGGCTAAGATATGCCCAAGGTTCCAGGCGATATTATTGTTGAAGCCGGGAGGGATGGTGTTCAATTGCTCGAGCGTAAAATCTTTTAGTGTATTCAGGATCATCAGGCGCGGCTGGCGGATAAATTCCAATTGTTTATCAAGCATGGTATGGGTGTTAGTTTTTATGAGCTCAAATCTAAAATAATCCTGCTGATTTGGCGTATCGTGCTTGCTGCTTTTATTTTACCTTTGCAACAATGCAGGCAACTACGGCAAATAACGCTATCCAGTCCAATAAACCCATCTGGTACTTAATACTATGCTGGACGCTGCTGAACACAATACAAGCCTACACTTTGGAGATCCATGCAGACGAAGCTTACTATTGGCTTTATTCCCGTTTTTTAGATTGGGGATATTTCGATCATCCGCCTATGGTGGCCTTGTTTATAAAGGCAGGTTACAGTCTGTTCCATAACGAGTTCGGTACCCGAATACTTACGATACTAAGCAACAGTGTATGCATCTATGTAATGTGGCTGATGGTAAAGCAATACGGTGTAAAAGCCAAATGGTTTATTCTGCTGGTATCGGGGCTGTTTATCTTCCATATCTATGGGTTTACCACCACGCCGGATGTACCGTTGTTTTTATTCACCGTGTTGTTTTATTACGTGTACAAAAAGTACCTGGAGGATGATAATTTAAAATACGCTTTGCTTTTAGCGCTAATCACCGCGTGCCTTTTATACAGTAAATATCATGGCGTATTGCTTATTGTGTTTACGCTTGCATCAAATATATCGCTGCTAAAACGCAAATCGTTTTGGTTAGTGGTGTTTGGCGCGGTGGTGCTGTTTATCCCGCATATTTGGTGGCAGGTTAGCCACGGCTACCCATCAGTAAAATATCACTTGTTTGAGCGTAATGGGTCGGATTACAGTTTTGCTCGTATAGGCGATTACATCCCCGCGCAGCTGGCAATGGGCGGCCCGCTTATTGGCTGGTTTGTTTTTTATGCCGCTTTCAGGAACCGCATTACCGATGTATTCATCCGCACACTAATTGTAAATGCCGCCGGTACATTCATTTTCTTTTTGCTGAACACCATCAAAGGCGGGGTTGAGGCCCACTGGACGCTGATTGCTTTCGTCCCCCTGGTGATGCTCGCGCTGATCTATATCACTAAGCAAAACAAGCCTTACAAATGGTTAAGCATCGTTGCCATTATCAATATTGTATTTATTGTGGGATTAAGGGTAGGCCTGATGTTTGGCCCTGCCATCCTTAAAAAGCCTTTACAATTGCGCAGTTATTACGGATTTAAGGATTGGGCGCATAAAATAAAACAGAAAGCGGGCGATAGCTACGTGGTTTTCAGCGAAGGTTTCCAAAACCCGAGCAAATACGATTTTTATAATAACACCACCAAAGGCCTCAGTTATGATGCCCGAGACTACCGCCGAACACAGTTCAGCATTTGGCCAATTGAGGACAGCATGCAGCGCAAGCGTGTTTACTTGGTGCTTAATTATTACAACAAGGGCGTGGTTACCGATACAATCCAAAACGAGGCCGGTACCTGGTATGGTGGTTGGGTTGATGATTTCCGCACGTATCAGAAGATCTCTATCGACGCGGGCAAGACTACTATCAATGCCAAGCCCGGGCAAAAAATGGAATTTGACCTTTCTATAACCAACCCTTACGCGTTTGCGGTTAATTTTACCAACGTTGGTTACAAGCACCCCGTGGTGTTAGAAACCTGCTTTTTTACACACACAACACCGGTGAGCTTACAGCAGGCCGATAGTGCTTTTAATAATATTGCCCTGCAAAAAGGCCAAACTGCCCGTTATAAAGTAACAGCAACAGCACCGACTGAAAAAGGGACTTACGACCTGTTCTTTTCCCTGCGCACCGAGCCATTTACGGGCAGCAGGAACAGCGGCATAATAAAATTTATAGTTGAATAACCGATACAGCATGATCAGAAAGATATACTTTGCCTTATTTATAACCACATTATTAGCAGGGGCAGCTAAAGCCCAAAATGTAGATTTCCACCTGAACGGGATGAGTTTTTTTGATAACCGCGAGTATAAAGATTTTGTAGCACGCTCACGTACCTACTCGGGAGTGCGCATCGCAGCTGATGTTGGTTTTAATATCGACAGTAACAACCACTTTATTTTTGGTGCCAACGCCCTGCACGAGTTTGGCGGCAACCCGTTTTTTGTTCGTGTAAACCCAATAGCATACTACAGTTACACGGGTAAGAACTGGTTGTTTAATGCAGGTGCATTTAGTCGTGAGGGTTTATTGACCGATTATCCAAGATCGATGTTGAACGATACCTTACGTTACTTTCGCCCAAATGTAGAGGGTTTGCTCACGCGATTTAAAAGTAAACATGTTACCGAAACTGTTTGGATTGACTGGGTGAGCCGCCAAACCAATACCGATAGGGAGCAGTTCCTGTTCGGGTTTTCGGGTAAGTATCAACCATCATTAAAAAGCCCGTTTTATATAGCGCATTATTTTTTTTTACTGCATGATGCAGGGGCGGCGGTGTTGCTGCCTAACGACCATATCCAGGATAATGGCGCTGCCCAGGTAAAGTTGGGTGTAGACCTGAGCCACCTCACGTTTCTTGATTCGTTAAGTATTGAGGCTGGCGGGATGATGTCTTTAGAGCGTACAAGGGGTTTAGACGGGTTCCAGAAGCCTAAAGGGGTTGTTGCCAATGCTTACTTAAGTTACAAACGTTTTGCCCTGTTCGATGAATTTTACAAAGGCGACGGGCACCGCATCCTTTTTGGTGATGCCTTTTATGAGAAAAGTACTTACAATCGTTTAGATGTTATTTACACGCCGTTTATCGCTAAAGGCTTAAAAGGCCAGTTTGTATTTAGCCTGCACAACACCCCCGGCTTCAGCAGCAATCAGGAGGCTTTCCGTTTGATCTATGATATCGGCAGGAAAAATTTGGTGAAGTTTAAGGATTAGGAACAATCAACAAAATGTCATTTCGAACGAGCGTGATGGCACATGTGATGGGGCGAGGAGAAATCTTCTGCGGCTGGTATCCCGCATAGTTATCGCGTGCAGAAGATTTCTCCTCGTACCTCGTTCGAAATGACATTGTTTTTTTATTTTAGCGCTTCTACACACATTCCTATGAAAAAAACACTGATTATTTTATCATTAATTTCAATCCTCACCCCTTGTAAACTTTTTGCCCAGGATAATCGTTTTTCCGGCTGGGCGGCGTTGTTCCATTCGCAAAAGTTTTCTGACAAATGGGGGATGTCGTTTGATGCGCAGTTTAGATCGGCTAACCATTACGATTACTTGCAGAACGTGTTGCTTCGCCCATCGTTAAACTATTACTTCGATAAAAATAAGATGGCCGCTGTGGGTTACGCCTACATCGCCACCAATAATAAAGTGGCGGGTGTAGAAACCTTCAGGCCCGAGAGCCGCATCTGGGAGCAGCTGATCATCAATACCAAGATCAGCAAAGCTGCCATCTTACAACACCGCTTTAGGCTCGAGCAGCGTTTCCTGGGTAACACCACCGCCAAAAACGACCATTACTTTGCCCAGCGCCTGCGCTATTTTGCCCGCGCAGTTGTACCACTTAAAAAAACAGATGCATTTACAAAAGGTGCGTTCCTTGGTTTGCAAAACGAGATCATGGCCAATGTGCAAAACAACCATAAGGTAAACAAGCACTTCTTCGACCAAAACCGTGCTTACATAGCCCTGGGTTACCGCCTGCATAAAAAAGCCGATATCGAGTTTGGTTACCTCAACCAGTTTGTACAGCAGGCCTCTGCTACTTACTTCAACCATGTTTTGCAGGCAGCAATTTATACAAGGCTATAAACGTTTAGTTTATTACCTTGCACTATGCTGCAGCTTAGTACCGACCAACATATCCGCCGGCTGGCCAACCTGGAACTGCTTGCCCGGCAAGTGGTTGAGGGTTTTATTACAGGTTTGCACCAAAGCCCTTTCCACGGCTTTTCTGTAGAGTTTGCCGAGCACAGGCTTTATAATAATGGCGAATCGGTAAAAAATATCGATTGGAAACTGCTTGCCCGTACCGATAAACTTTTTGTAAAACAGTTTGAGGAAGAAACCAACCTGCGCTGTTACCTGCTGCTTGATACTTCCTCAAGCATGAATTTCCCGGCGGACGGGATTAATAAGCTACAATTTTCGGTTTACGCTATTGCTTCGCTGATGTACCTGTTCAAGAAACAAAGGGATGCATTCGGGCTGTGTTTGTTTTCGGATAAGCTGGATTGGATAAGCCCGGCAAGGTCAACATCAAGCCACATGTTTCGTCTGTATGCCGAGTTAGAGAAAGCTTACGATAACCCAAAGCAAAATACACCCACTAATATTACGCAAGTGCTGCACCATATTGCGGGCGAGATCCACCAGCGGTCAATGGTGATCATCTTTAGCGACATGCTGGAGAACAGCCTCAACCCGGAAAAAATGCAGCAGCTTTTCGCGGCCATTCAGCACCTGAAATATAAAAAGCACGAGGTGGTGATATTTAACGTTACCAGCAAACAGCACGAACTCGATTTTAACTTTGATAACCGCCCGCACCATTTTGTAGATATCGAGACAGGTACCGAGGTGCGTGTGCATCCAAATAAGATTCGCGATAGTTACCGGTCTGCACTAAAAGAATACCGCCACCAGTTAGAATTAAAGTGCGCGCAGCACCATATACAACTGGTTGATGCAGATATTGAACATGGTTATAACCAGATCCTGAAAACCTACCTCATCAAAAGAAACAGCATGATTTAAACTATCGATCCGATTATCGGTCTGGTATATGAGCCTTTTTTTAAATAAATGGCTGGATTTGAAAATTAAAACAGTTATTTGAAGAGTTAACTGTAATTGTTACAGCATTTAATAGGTTTGTGAAATTGCTCAAATCAATTTAGCAGGCGTAGTGTTAAAGAATAAACGCATATTTTTAGTATGAGACTTTCTGTAGAACGAAAACCAATAAGAGTAAACCCCGACCCAAAACGTGTAATAGCGCGCTTTTTTTTTAATGGAAATGATCGGGCTAAAGAAGTCCTGGAGCGTGTAATGGGCATCAGCGAAGAAACCGCCTTTGGTATTGTTTCTCCATTATTACAAGAATATTCTAAACGACACCGTAATATTACCCGCGTACTTAACCGCCACTGCAGCAAGTTAAAGCCGCTTATTGCCGAACTGGGGATTGATTTTGATACGCTGACCGTGTACCGCAAGCTGTTAATTGGTTCGTACTTTACGCACGAGTATTCTATCGAGTCGGCGGCGTTTTTCAACCCGTCCATAGTGGAAGACCCGGATCAGACCGAAATGGAAGACGGGCAGCGCCGCGTTATTATCAGCTTTAGGGCGGTGGGCGAGGGGCACATTTCTTCTATCACCTTCCGCAGGGCATTGATTGATAAGAACAACCAAATAACTGTATTACCGGCAGGTAGTTATATTGATGAAGCCGAAATTGTACGCAACGCGGTTTACAATAAAAAACTGTTCCTGGATAAAGCCGCTATAACGCAGATAGATATTAGTGTACTGAAGGAACTGGAAGAAAAGCTTGATCATCACTTTGAGTATTCGAACCTCCGCCGCATTATTCTCGATTCGCAAACGATCCAGAAAGATGATAACATGAGGTTAGAGTACGATAAGGTGCTTTGGCTTGCCGATTCTTACTACGAGATCGTTTTCTCGCTTGATACGGATATCTCCGACAGGGTTATCTTCCCGATCTCGGAATATGAGCGTAAAGGTATCGAGGATGCCCGCTTTGTTAAGTTTTATAACGACGATGGTACTTATGTTTACTACGCCACTTACACCGCATACGACGGTTCTTTGATAATGCCGAAGCTGCTCCAAACCACCGATTTTTATAATTTTAAAATTATGCCGTTGTATGGCGCAGGTGCGCAAAACAAGAACCTGGCACTGTTCCCACGGAAAATAAACGGAAAATATGCCATGATCTCCCGTATTGACGGATGTAATAACTACATCATGTATTCGGACAAGATCAACATTTGGGAGAAACCAGACCTGCTGCAAAAACCAAAGTTTACCTGGGAATTTGTACAGATAGGTAACTGTGGCTCGCCGATAGAAACTAAGGACGGCTGGATAGTAATAACCCACGGGGTGGGCCCAATGCGGCGATACGTGCTTGGTGCAAGTTTGCTAAAACTTGATGACCCTACCGTAGAGATAGGTCGCCTGAAAGAACCCCTGCTTGTGCCTAACAGCGATGAGCGCGAAGGTTATGTGCCAAACGTATTATACTCCTGCGGATCTATGATTCACAATAACAAACTTATTATCCCTTACGGCATCTCCGATTCATCAACATCCTTTGCCGAGGTTGACCTGGATGAGCTACTTGCTAAGTTTAAAGAGGACGGAATAGATTAATTTGAGGTGAAGGGTTAAAGGAGAAAGGCAAAGGTTTTCTTTTTACATTATAAGAAGAGCGATGAGATCTAATCTCATCGCTCTTCTTATAAACTTATTCATTGGAGGAGCGTAGCTATTGCTCGCAATGACAAAATTAAATGTCTAATATCTGCTGATACAGCTTAAAATAATCGTTGGCCATTTTTTCTTTGGAGAATTGTGAACCGGCCCACTCGCGGCAGTAAGCGCGATTTATAGAGCCAAGCTGGCCTATTACATCTACAGCTTCATCAATCGTATTCACTAAAAAACCAGTCTTTTCATGTTGGATCAGTTCCGGCATCGAGCCTTTGTTGAAGGCGATTACCGGGGTGCCGCAGAGCATGGATTCGGCCACGCTCATGCCAAATGGTTCGGCAAAGTTTATGGGGTGCAACAGGGCAAGGGCATTGCCCAAAAGTTCGTTGCGTTTGTCGGGTCCGGCAGGGCCAATGTATTGGATCTGTTCGTTAAGTTGCGGTTCTATCCGCTCCTTAAAATAATTCTCATCCTGGATGATACCCGCCATGATCAGTTTCTTGTTCGCTTTTTTAGCTATCTCAATAGCTTCTACCGGGCCCTTATCATGGTGCAGGCGGCCAAAATAGAGCAGGTAATCTTGTGGTTGTTCGGTAAACTTAAAATCTTTGGTATCTAAACCGTTGTACACGGTGGCAAGGTAGTCCAGTTCGGCGCTGCGGTCGGCATTGCTGATAGATACATAGTGCCCGCGCGAATTGTATTTCTTATAAACCGGGATGATCCGGGGCGACGAAAAACCGTGTATGGTGGTTATCACCGGTGTTTTTATCAACCCGGTATAACTCAGCGGCAAAAAATCAAAATTATTATGGATGATGTCAAAATCTTCCGCTTGCTCCATTAGGTTGCTGATGTGCAGGCATTCTAAAACCTTGGCATCCTGTGTACGGTCTTCCTCGTAACCCTGCTTGCATATAGATTGCAATTTACCTTCGGTGATAGAATCCCCGGTTGCAAAAAGTGTTACTTCGACGCCCAATTTAATTAGGCCTTCGGCAATGTTGGATGCAACCTGTTCCCAGGGGCCATAATGCCTGGGCGGTGTGCGCCAGGCAACGGGGGCTAATATCGCTGCTTTCATTGCTTAGCAGACTTTTAACTGCTGGTCATCGGCTATTTTGTTGTACTCGTATTCCAGTTCAAAGGCTTTTAATACAGTAAGGTGCGATATCATATAAGCCAAGGTGCTTTCGGCACCCTGGTTACGGTTGATACCTGTTGGCAGCAAGCCATCGCAACAGCCCTTAGTTTCGTGGTCGTAAAGCGGTGCACGTAACGAATTTTCGCCCAAAAACCATTTATAGCTCAAAAACATTTTCTCGATATATTGTGGCTTACGGAATATCTGGTATGCCTGGAAATGCATCAGCACCATCGCCATAGTTTCTATAGCCTGCTGGTCATAAACCGGGAACTTGCCACCACGATGATACCAACCCTCGTTACCAACCGGGCTTAAGTAACCGTTTGATAGCGTTAGTTTATCGAGGAATGCCATTGTCGTCAGCGCAATTTCTTTCGCCTTTTGGTTACCTGTGATCTCACAAGAATGCAACAGGGCCAGCGGAAGGATAGCGTTATCATAGGTCATGCTTTCTTCAAACCATTCCCAGTCGTCGCTGCGGGTGGTTTCGTAAGCATCAATCAACGGCTGTGTAAGGCGCACCAGTTCTTCAACCATACCTTCATCGGTAGGGAAGGTCTGCAGGTACAAAGAGATACCGATAATGGTATTTGCCTGCCCGCGAATGTGTTTTAATGCCCTAAAGTGCGGGTATGATTTGTGGAAGATCTCCATCGCGAATTCGCGGTAGGAGTTACTCGCCGCACAGCTTATTAAATAGCCCAATGCCCAAATGGTACGGCCGAATGAATCCTCAGAACCCACCTCATCCAAATACTGGCGACTAAAACTCAAAAAGTTGCGGAAGTTACCATCATCTGTTTGCATGTAGTGGATGTAACTCAGGTAAATTGGCAGCAGCTTAAATGCGTCATTGCTTTTACTGCGTTGGTATGCCATCAGCGCCATAATTAATGCGCGCGAGTTATCGTCAAGGCAGTAACCTTCTTTTAAGTTAGGGATTCCATATTTAGCATGTTGCACAATACCCGTATCATCAGTTAAACGCATTACGTGTGTAAGGCTGAATTTTGGTAATATCTCCGGGTCAACAATGCTATTCTTTAATATTTTGTCGCTAAAATCATGTTTCGCTGCAGCTGTTTGCGCTACGCGGATAAACTCGGCACCGGTAGCAGGCCAGCGTAGGTGCAAACCATATTCGTACGCGTTTGATTTAAGGTCGTTAAGTACTTCCTCATCGTCCAACAATTCGTTGACCGTCTCGGCTAAAGCGTCGGCATTTTTAAAATCGAACAATCGGCCACGGCCATCAGCTAATAATTCGGTAGCGTGCCAGTAGGGGGTTGATACCACAGCGGCGCCCGCGCCTACAGCGTATGATAGCGTACCGCTTGTTATTTGCGCTTCGTTAAGGTATGGGGTAACATAAACCTCGGCGGCAGTTAGGTAATCTATCAACTCATCCTCGGCCACAAATTTATTAATGAACGACAGGTGCTTTGATACGTTTAATTGCGCGGCAAGGCTTTTCAGGTGGTCGCGGTATTCTTCGCCCGAATTTTTGATAACGCCCGGGTGGGTGTTGCCCAGCACTACATACATCACATCCGGATGTTTTTCTGCAATTTTCGGCAGGGCTTTCACTACGGTTTCTAAACCTTTATTGCGGCTAAGCAAACCAAATGTTAGCAAAACACGATGGCTTTTAAACTGGCTTAAGTTTTTAACCGGGTTAACTTCCGGTGCTTCCAAATCGGGCACGCCGTGCTCTATAATTTGAATTTTATCTTCAGGGATATCGTAAATGGTAGTCAGGAATTCAACCGCACGTTTACTCATCACGATGACCTTTGACGATTGCTCGGCAATTTCGCGGATGATGATGCGCTGTACGTAACTGGGGTCCTTTAATATAGTATGAAGGATTGAAATAAGCGGTTTTTCTAAACGATTGATGAGCGGCAAAATATAGATGCCACTTTCGCCGCCGTAGATACCGAACTCATGTTCTAAAATAACGGCATCTGCTGTGCTGGTGTTGATATAATTTGCTGCCCGGATATAATCTTTCTGATGGTTTTGACGAATAACATATTTAACATGAGAGGGGTATTCGTACTCCTGCATGTCTTCCGAATCGTTAAGTGCAACCACAAAGCCACCGTCAAGCGGGCCTTTCCTGTCGGGGAAGTTGGCGTTGATGGCATTCATTAAATTATGATTGAAGGTAGCGATGCCGCATTCGCGCGGAGGATAGGTAGATATGTATGCGATTTTCATATTATATAGCAGATGTTATTATCGTTTTGATATGTTAATGGTTGTTTATTAATGAGAATTAAACCATTATGACCCAAAAAGTATGCAACGATAAAGCCAAAGATAAGCGTTTATACAGCTTTAGGGCATAATTTGTATAGGTGTGTATCTACAAGCATAAATTATACCAATAAACGAAACAGAGTAGCCGGAGCTTTCTTTTTACAGTTAAATTATTAATTATAATTAAAGCTGTTATAAGATAATATGGGCCTATGCTGTATGTGTATGAAAATCAATAGCCTGTATAATCACCTTGCAGGCATCAATAAGTTGTAGGTTAGTAATTACCAATGGAGGCGCCAAACGCATAGAATTACTGCAGTGCAGGAACCAATCGGTAATTACACCATTTTCTATACAGGTGTCTATTATTTTTTTGTTTAATTCAAAGCTTTCAAACTCGGCAGCCAGCATGAGGCCTTTGCCACGAATTTGTTTGATTGCCGGATGCGTTAGGTGTTCGCGGATGATGGCTTCCTTTTCGGTAACGTTATCTATCAGGCTTTCATCAAACAAAACCTCTAATGCTGCAAGGCCGGCGGCGCAGCAAACCGGGTGGCCGCCGAAGGTGGTGATGTGCCCAAGAATAGGGTTTTCTTTAAATACCGACATCGTGTCCGCCGATGATACAAAAGCGCCTACAGGCATGCCGCCGCCAAGCGCTTTGGCAAGCAATAGTATATCGGGCACAATATCAAAATGTTCAAAGGCGAAGAGTTTGCCCGTGCGGCCAAAGGCAGTTTGGATCTCGTCAAGTATCAGCAGCGCGCCTACCTCAGTACAGCGTTTACGCAGGGCCTGCATGTAGGCAACATCCGGTACACGGATGCCGGCTTCGCCTTGGATAGTTTCTAAAATAACGCAAGCGGTTTGCTCGGTTATCAGATCAAGACCGGGCAGATTGTTAAGGGTGATGAAATTTACACCCGGTAATAAAGGGCGATAGGCTTGTTTATATTCCTCATTGCCCATTACGCTTAACGCGCCGTGGGTACTGCCATGATAAGATTCGTTAAAGGCTATTATTTGCTGCCTGCCGGTAAAACGCTTAGCTAATTTAAGCGCGCCTTCTACCGCTTCGGTCCCCGAGTTGGTGAAGTAAACAGAATTTAATGTTTTTGGGAGGATGCTTACCAGTTTTTCGGCAAAGCGCACTTGCGGGGTTTGCACATATTCGCCGTACACCATCAGGTGCATGTATTTATCAACCTGGTCTTTTATAGCCTGCACTACCTTCGGGTTGCTATGGCCCAGGTTGCTCACTCCTATGCCCGATATCAGGTCGGTATAGGCCTTGCCTTCGCTATCGTACATATAAACACCTTCGGCACGTTCAAACTCCAGCAGTAGCGGGAAATGGGTTGTTTGGGCGTTGTTATTAAGAAATAGCTGGCGAAGGGTTAACATTGTTTAATTAGTGAATTAGTGATTGACCGAATTAGGTGATTTAAAAAGCGGTCAACGCAAAGGTCAACAATTCGCTACAGGCAAGCAAATCACTAATTCATTAATTCAAAAAATCACTAAATAATTTAATTTCCTGCGCGTACGCTGCGCTCGCTGAACGTTTTTATAAGTTCGTTGGTGAACTCAACTTCGCTTTTGTAAAGGGCACTTACCTTTTCGGGAGGTAATATTTTAAGGAACTCATCGCGATAGTGCTTGCGGATCACAACCATTTGGTTATCGTACTCCAGTTCTTTATCTATCTGATCCATGCCGTTGGCAGATGCACTTGAGTTATTTTGGCGTTTAAGGATCTTGATAGCGGTCATATCTTCCTGGTACTGGCGGTATATCGGCCAAAACTTGCGGGACTCCTCAGCAGTAAGTGAAAGCTGCTGACCTATAAATTTGTCGCGGGCTGCTTGTAATTTTGGGTTGCGAATGATCCTGGCTTTTGTGACAGGGGCAGGGCGACGGAAATTTTTCACCTGCGCAAAAACATCGTCGTTACTTATTGCAAATACTAATAAAAAGAAAATATATTTAAGCAGCCTGTTCATTAAAAGTATTATTAATTAATATCAATATAATCCTGAAGATCGGCATCCAGGGCATCAGTATTAATTTGCTTGTCGTTATCCATTATACCACGTGTATCGTTGGCATCTATATTTAGTTCAAGGTAGTCTTTTATTTCATCTACCGGTATGTTTGACACCTGCTTGTGCAAAAGCGTCTGCGAATGCGTAACCGGTTGCTGTGCTTCTCTTAAGAACGCGCCTGCGCCAACAATCAGCAATAAACAGGCAGCAGTAGCATACTTAAAGCTGTTTGATGCCCAAAGTTTGCGTACAATGGTTTTACGTATTACAGCTTCCTGGTTTACGGTTTTGTTTAGTATGTTATTATTAAGTTGCTCAAAATAATTATCAGGCACAGCAAACACAGGCTGTTTTTCCAACAGCTCCTCAACCGCTATCCTGGCTGTTATTTGCTGCTGCAGGTTATCAAAATAACCTTCGGGCACGCTAAAGCTTTCAGCTTCGGCACTTGCGGCAGTTTCAATATTTATGTGGCTTTGAATATTTTGGGTAAGCTGCTCAAAATATCCTGTTGGCACTTCAAATTTATTTTCTTCGGTACCTGCAATTGCCTCGATATTTATCCTGCTTTGGATATTAGCCTGTAATTCTTCAAAGTAATTATTTGGAACATCATAACCCTGTGCCGCATTACCACTTGTTAACTCATTTATTTTTATAAGGGACAATATGCGCTTACCGGACTCCTCAAAATAGCCGGATGGCACTGTAAACGGGGTTTCTTTCGAAAACCGTTCAAGTGACATTTCATTGTCCGCCCATTCGTTATTTTCCATATCGCTTTTCATACACTCTTATAGATGAATAAAGTTTCAAAAGGTTTAATGCTAAAATAAAAAATCTACTAACTTAATCGGTATTAGTTATAAAGGCCTCTATCTTTTTCACTGCAAGGTGGTAGGATGCTTTTAAGGCCCCCACGCTTGTGCCTAAAACATCGCTCATTTCCTCGTATTTCAAATCATCAAAATACTTCATATTAAAAACAAGGCGCTGTTTATCGGGCAAGGTTAAAATAGCTTCCTGCAATTTGCGTTGAATTTGGTCTCCGGTAAACTGATCCGAGCTCGACAGGGTATCTGCCAGCTCGTAATCCACATCATCAAGCGATATATTGTTCTTTGCTTTTTTCTTGTTCAGAAAGGTAATGCACTCGTTGGTGGCAATGCGGTACATCCAGGTGTATAGCTGGGCATCGTTCCTAAAACCCGGAAGGTTTTTCCAGATCTTGATGAATACATCCTGCACAATGTCATCGGCATCGTCATGATTTATAACCATACGGCGCACATGCCAGTATATCTTTTGCTGATACTTTTTCAGCAAAAGGTTAAATGCCTCGTTACGGGTCTTTTCGTCCCTAAACTTGCTGAGTATCTCTTCGTCTTCTGCCTGAATGGCCATCTATTAAAATTTATTCTTTAAATAAAAATAAAGCGTTTTTGTTTGATATCTGTTAAAAATACAATTATCCTAACAGATCTAACACCTGCTGAGACGAGTTTTTAGTATCAACCTTCTCTATCACTTTATCAATAATACCATTGCCATTGATGATAAACGTGGCGCGGGCGGTGCCCATATACTTTTTACCATACATGTTTTTTTCTACCCAAACGCCGTAAGCTTCTACAATGCTATGGTCGGTATCGGCTATTAAAGTAAATGGCAGCTGGTATTTGGTCTCAAACTTTTTGTGCGATTTCTCGTCATCTACACTCACCCCAATAACCTCAAAACCTTTGCCTAACAACGATTGGTAGTTATCCCTAAAATCGCAGCTTTCGGCAGTGCAACCGGGGGTGTCATCTTTGGGGTAAAAGTAAAGGATGATGTTTTTGCCTTTAAAATCGCCTAACGATACCGCCTCGCCATTTTGGTTGTTAGCGGTAAAGTTTGGGGCTTTATCGCCCGATTTAAGTTCTGTTGCCATTACCTGTTAAATTCTGCTGTGAATGTACTAACATTGTTTTTCGCATCGGTAACGGTAAACTCAAAATTGTGTTTGCCGGCACTAATGCTGCTATCAAAGGTATAACTTAAAACCTTTGTTTTATAATCCCACTCAACAAGCACCCATTTACCGTCAATTTTACCAACGTAGCTTTTTACTCCGCTTAAATTATCGCTCATGCGCATCTTAATAGCCCTCAAAGCTTTCATATTACTGCCGTTACGGATGTTGATGGGGGTGATAACCGGCGCTACGGTATCCAGTTTTATGTAATAGTCGCCAAACGTATGCGCGGTTCCCTTAACCCAACCATTTTCGTACGCGCTGCTAATTGCTCCTGTTGCCGCGTTTACAATAACGGCTTTATCGGCATTAGTGCCAAGGTTTACATCGGGTTTTATCCAAAGGTTGTACTCGTCATGTATGGGCGTAAGCTTGTTGTGAATGCGGTGTGTTTCCGATAAAGCACCCGGTTTTGCAGGGGTGGTGGAATAGATAAAATCCAGGTCGTCATATAAATTACCCGGCATAATACTCACCTTAACTTTATCGTTGGCAAACTCGCTTTTACGGTCGTAGTGTAGCAAGGTGCCAACAGGTTTGTCCGGTACGGCGTTAGCAGCCGATGTGTTGGATTGCACTTTTAGGGTTAAGGTAGAGGTATTACCCGCTATGTCTTTTACAACGTACTCCACCTCGTGAATTTTATCGTCATTAAAGGCCATAATACCCCGGTTGATGGATTGCGGGTAAAGCGAAATGCGGCTGCCCGGCAATATAAAACACTTCTGCACCCAACTGTGAGCGGTTACAAAAGTAGGGTAATCTATATAAGCGTTTATGGCGTGAGTTTGATCGAACGCGAAACGTTCTACCGCGAAGGTGTACATGGTAATGCCATCCAATTTCAGTTCTAACGAATAAATACCGTTTCTGTTAATGGACACGCTGTTTTGATCGATAACCGAAATGCCGAAACCTGTATTGCCACTTAAGTTAAGCACCTGCGGTTTGGTTAAATGATAATTACCATTCGATCCTGTTACGGCCAAAAAATCTTTGGGTGTTTTCTCACTAAAAGGGTTGCCGTTTAAATGGTAAATGCCGATAGCCGTAATAGCCGGCGGGACTTTATCCTCAATGGTTAAGCCAAATAATTGCGGGTTAATGGTTTCTTGCGTCAGGGTGTCCCTGATCTCGAAATGCACGTGTGGCCCTGCAGATGCTCCGCGGTTGCCGGATACCGCAACAACATCGCCTTTGCTTACTTTAAACATACCAACCGGCAGGGCTATATCAGCTTCGTAAGTTTGGTTCTTGTATTGGTAATCGCGGATGTACTTGGCTATCTCGGGCGTAAAGGCTTCAATATGGCCATAAACGGTAGTGTAACCGTTGGGATGATTGATGTATAATGCCTGCCCAAAGCCACCAAACTGGATTCGTACACGAGAAATATACCCATCATAGGCGGCATGCACCGGGAAACCAATACGCTGATTGGTTTTAAAATCTAACCCCGAGTGGAAGTGGTTTGCCCGTAACTCACCAAAAGAACCGGCCGTAGTTGGCGGCAGATCTAAAGGGTATCGAAATTGGTTTTTAGGATATTCTTTGCTTTGAATAATATCCTGTGCTTGTGTGGTGGTGCTAAAAAATATCGCGATAGCAATTATAAAAAAGCGAAATGACAGGTGCGTAGTACTATAGTTATTTAACATAAAAATCTAAAAGCTTTTCTCCCTCCAAAAATCCTTCCAATCTGTCGCCAACGGCAACTTTTCCTACGCCTTCGGGCGTGCCGGTGAATATCAGGTCGCCTTTTTTTAGGGTGATGTATTGGGAAACAAAGGCAATGATACGCTCAAACGAAAACAAGAGGTCTTTGGTATTACCTTTTTGGCGGGTTTCGCCGTTAATATCCAGGTTAAAGTTTACATTATACAGATCGGCAAATTTATCTTTTGGTAAAAAGTTACTGATAGGCGCCGAGTTATCAAATGCCTTGGCCAGTTCCCAGGGCAGGCCTTTCTCCTTGTGCTTGGTTTGGATATCGCGTGCGGTAAAGTCTACACCAAGGGCTATCTCTTCAAAATAGCCTGAAGCAAATTTCTCGCTAACGTGCTTGCCTTCTTTACTAACCTTTAGTACGATCTCAATCTCGTGGTGGATATCCTGCGAAAACTCCGGGTGATAAAAGGGCTTATTGTCCTTAAGTAAAGCGGTATCCGGTTTCATAAATATTACCGGGGTAGTAGGTACAGGGTTATTTAATTCTTTGGCGTGCTCGGCGTAATTGCGGCCGATGGCTATTATTTTCATAAGCAAATGTTATAACGCCGAAATTATAAACTCTACAAGGTAAATCCTAATCCCCATAGCTATCTGGAGTACAAAAATATGGGTGAATTATCCCTCGGTAGGTGAAAATATGCCGTTGCAAACCGCGAAATGTTCACGTTCACGGCCGTGAACGCAAGTGTTTACGCTGGAGGATCTTATAATCAAGTAGTTAAAAAACACGGCAACTGTCAAAATAACGCCACCATGAGTATCAGATATTTTAATATTAAAAATATTGAACAACCAGTTTCGAATAATTAAAGAAGAAAGGGAAAGGAATGGGGCGTTGGGAATTACGCCTCGTCAGAGGTGGGGGTTACAATACTACCGAGATGCGCTTGTTTACAGATTCGGTACCAACCACTATCCTCACAAAGTAAAAACCGCGGGTTAATTTATTGGAAACAGTGTAGGTATTGCTTTGATCGCCAAACTCCACCCGTTGCGATTGCAGGGTAAGTACGTTGTTGCCAAGGATATCCATTACGTTTACATTAACAAATGCACTGCGGGATACGGTATATTTTACGTTGATAATATCACTTACCGGGTTAGGATAAACCTGCACGTTAGTAAGCAATTTATCATCGGGGCGGGCAAGGTTTATCTTTGCTGTTGAAACCGCATTTGGCTTTAACGGTGGCAAAGCTAAGTGCAGGCCATTTTTTAGATAAGATGTCTTGGCAGTTTTATTTTTAAGGGCACGAAGGTAAGAAGTATCGCTTTTTTGGGCATTAACCCCTCTTGCAAGCGCAAAATTCACAGCTATTGCCATCGCAATTACGGTGAACCAGGAATTAAGATAAGTAGATTTTCGACCCATATTATTATAAACTTCACAAAAGTATAAATAAAGCGCTCACCAAATGATAATGTAACGAATATTTAAATAATTTTAACAAATTTTAACAAAATAAGGTTTTGTTAGTTATTGTAATTATAAGACTTATACGTTTATAGATAGTTTAAGTTGTAATGGTTTTTTTTAATAGTTTTGTATCTTTTTAAAATATAGTGTCAAATCATAAAGATCTGCAGAAACTATCAGCCGCAGGGCTGCTTATTAGTTTAGGAATAATCTACGGTGATATAGGTACATCACCCCTATACGTGTTTAAAGCTATCATTGGCTCCGAACATTCAAGCAATTCGCAACCCATATCGCAAGTTTTGGTACTGGGAGGTGTTTCCCTCATCTTTTGGACGCTTACGCTCCAAACTACGCTTAAATATGTTATAATAACCCTACGGGCTGATAATAAAGGGGAGGGTGGTATATTTTCGCTATTCTCGTTAGTGCGCCGTAAAGCCAAATGGCTTATTGTGCCTGCTGTTATTGGAGGGTGTGCCTTGCTTGCCGATGGTATCATTACGCCGCCAATTACCATTTCTTCGGCTATTGAGGGTTTACAAACGTATTATCCGCATTTGCCCACAGTTCAAATAGTGATAGCCATTATTGCAGGGCTGTTTATTATACAGCAGTTTGGTACATCGCTGGTGGGTAAGGCATTTGGGCCAATTATGTTCATCTGGTTTACCATGATGGGAGTTTTGGGTATATCGTTCGTTGTGCAAATGCCATCTATCATAAAGGCGTTAAACCCTTATTACGCATATCAGCTGCTTGCGTCAGATTATAATGCTTTCATTATTTTGGGAGCGGTTTTCCTGTGTACTACGGGTGCCGAGGCCTTATATTCAGATCTTGGGCACTGTGGCCGCGATAATATCCGCATCAGCTGGATCTATGTAAAAACCTGTTTGGTGTTAAACTACCTTGGGCAGGCTGCATGGCTTTTACAGCGCGAGGGACAGGTAATTAACCTGAACGTGAACAACCCGTTCTACAAAATAATGCCCGAGTGGTTCCTGATATTTGGTATAGGTATAGCCACCATAGCCGCGGTTATTGCCAGTCAGGCCTTAATATCAGGGTCGTTTACATTGATAGCCGAGGCCGTTAGGCTAAACTTGTGGCCCAAAGTGCGCATCAATTACCCATCAGAGCAAAAAGGACAATTGTATGTGCCAAGCGTTAACTGGTTGCTATGCGCAGGCTGTATCGGCGTAGTGATACTGTTCCAGCATTCGGCACGGATGGAGGCTGCGTACGGCTTAAGTATTACTGTAGCCATGTTAATGACCACCATTTTAGTATCTAAATTCCTGCAACGGAAGAAACTGCCTACCTATATTATAGGGTCGTTCCTGTTGGTTTATTTGGTTATTGAGGGAACTTTCCTTTTAGGTAACCTGGTTAAATTTATACATGGTGGTTGGTTTACCTTATCCATTGGCCTCGTACTGTTTATCATTATGTGGACATGGCACGACGCCCGCAAGATCAAGAACCGTTATGTTAAGTTTATTGAGATAGATGATTATTTCAACATCATCAAAGAAATGAGCGAAGACGAAAGCGTACCAAAATATGCTTCGCAACTGGTGTATTTAACCAGCGCTAACTTTAACTCGGAGGTGGAATCTAAGATCATTTATTCCATTTTGCAAAAGCAACCTAAACGCGCCGATGTTTACTGGCTGGTGCACGTTGATGTGGTGGACGAACCTTACAAAAGCGAATACGAGGTTGACTTCCTGGTACCGGGTAAGCTTATCCGGATAGATTTTAAACTTGGATTCAGGGTGGAGCAGCAAATAAACCTATTGTTCCGCAAGGTGGTTGAGGACCTGGTTAAGAATGGTGAAGTTGACATCATCAGTACCTACAAATCGCTAAACAAACATAAAATTGTGGGCGACTTTAGGTTTGTAGTGATCGAGAAAGTATTATCTCGCTCTCATAACTTATCGTTTTACGAAAAGGTAGTGATGTTCTTATACGGTCAGCTTAAAAGGATCAGTCTGTCAGAAGAGCGCAACTTTGGCCTCGACCTAAGCTTTGTAACGGTAGAGAAAGTGCCGTTGATGCTTACCTCGCCGGAGAGTGTTAAGATAGAGCGCATCATGCCACAATAAGCATCATCAAAATAATTTGAAAGGCTGCCTTAGAAATAAGGCAGCCTTTTTTCGTTTTTAAAGTGATTTGTCATGCCGAGAAAATCGATGTGATGGACTGCGCGGTGGCATGGAGGGGTATGTCCCCTCGGGGTCTCTCGCAGAGGACCCTGAGAATGTACGCAATTGCAGCGGAGGGTGCTTTTCAAGAAACTCTGCGACTACGAAAAAAGTGATTTGCCATGCTGAACAATAGTGAAGCATCTGCTCGCCGCCATATTGCCTACTTGTAGGTTGTAGATCAGATCCTTCGCTATCGCTCAGGATGACAAGTAGCCAAACAAAAAATGCCGGCGTTTCCACCGGCATTAAAATATTACAGCAACAATGCCTACCTCGGCAGGTCAGCATTCTCTGGTTTACCCATTACGCTGTGCTTGTAGCCATAGGTAAAGTAAATAACCAGGCCAATTATAAGCCAGGCAAGGAAACGGATCCAACTTTCATACTCCAATTCGGCCATCAGGTAAAAGCAGCTTAAAAGCCCTAATACAGGTATTAGCGATAGTTTTTTAACAAAGGCAAGCACTGTTAAAGTTGTAGATAATACGATGAATAAAAAGTATGGGAACTTTTGGTGCAGTTCTGTCCCGCTAAATAAGTTGATGATATTGTTCCTGAAGAAATAGACACCTATTATAAACAACACAGGCACTATAAATTGCGAATTGACGTATGGTAGATGAAACCTGCCTTTAACGGCAGCCTCGCGCGGTAATAAAAGCACACCGCCACATACAAGTACAAATGCAAATAGGGTGCCTATGCTGGTAAGGTTGGTAACCTCGGTAAGGTTAAGGAACAATGCCGGGATAGCTACCACAAAACCGGTAACAATGGTGGCAAAAGATGGTGTGCGATATTTGGGGTGGATACGCGAAAACGCTTTCGGCAACAAACCATCGCGGCTCATGCTCATCCAAATGCGGGGTTGCCCCAGCTGGAAGATCAACAACACACTGGCGGTAGCAACAACCGCGCTTATGGAGATCACATAGCTGATGTTTTTTAAACCTACTTTAGCAAATACGAATGCTAACGGATCGCCAACCCTAAGATCTTTATAGCTCACCATGCCCGTTAACACCAGAGCTATTAATATGTATAACACGGTACAGATCACTAAAGAATAAATCATGCCGCGGGGCAGATCCTTTTGCGGGTTCTGGCATTCTTCGGCAGTGGTAGATATGGCATCAAAACCAATATAAGCGAAAAATACCCCCGATACACCTTTCATAACACCGCTAAAACCGTTTGGTAAAAATGGGTGCCAGTTGGCAGGTGTAACATAAAAAAAGCCTATCACAATAACCGCTATCACAATGGCGATCTTTAAATAAACCATGGCATTGGTAGCCTTTTTAGTTTCGCGGATGCCGATATAAACCAGGTAGGTAATCGCGAATACGATAGCCAGGGCGGGGATGTTAGCTATTAATTTGATGTTATTGCCAAACCCCGGGGCAGTTGCCCATGCCGATGCTGCAATGCGCATCCTGTCGGTAATATCTGCAATGTGGCCGCTTGCGGTAAGTTCCTGGATCTTCTCATGCGCGGTAAAGGCAGAAAAGTAGTCCATTGTCAAAAACGTTGGCATGTGAATGTTGAAACCCTCTAACAGGTTCACAAAATACTCGCTCCATGATATGGCAACGGCTATGTTGCCTATAGCATATTCCATCAACAGGTCCCAGCCTATTATCCAAGCGATAAGTTCACCAAAAGAAGCATATGCGTAGGTGTATGCGCTGCCCGCAACGGGTATACGCGATGCAAATTCTGCGTAACAAAGCGCCGAAAAGCCGCAGGTAATAGCTGTAATAACGAATAGGATGCTTACACCAGGCCCACCTTGGAACGAGGCTTCGCCGATAGTAGAGAAGATGCCGGCGCCAACAACGGCGGCTATCCCCATCAGGGTTAAGTCCTTAACATTTAGCGCTTTTTCGAGTTGGGAGGCGGTGCCCGGGTGTTCGCTGTCGCTAAAACCGCTGGCTACATCGGCCAAAATTTTAGAAACAGATTTTCTTCGAAATATACTCTTCGACATGTATTTTAATCAGTTTAGTCTTTCCAAACCAAACATAACCATTTTTTTGCATTGAAAAACTATATGCTTACTTTGTGCCGATGAATGCAGGCGCAAAAGACGTTTTACACCGGATAAGATACCTTTTTATCCCTTATATCGTCGTTTTGTGTGCCTGTCTTGTCATCAAATTATTGTTCACCCGCTCTCAGATCTTCTTCGCCGTAAACGGCATCCATACGGATTTCCTGGACAGCGTAGAACCCTATATTACCTATATTGGGGATGGTGTTGTTGTGATAATAATATCGTTGCTTTTAGCACTTTGGAATTATAGAGTATCATTTTTAGTGCTAACCAGTTATGCTGTAACAGCGCTAACGGCACAGGTATTAAAATTTAGTTTTGACATGCCGAGGCCACGCATTTACTTTGAAGATCAATTAGATAAGATCCACTTTGTTAAAGGGCTGTATGTTTTAGCGGTACACAGTTTTCCATCGGGGCATACGGTAACGGCTTTTTCGGCAGCGGTGGTAATTACTTATTTAAGTAAAAATAAAACCTGGGGCTTGTTACTATTTTTTGTAGCGGTAATGGTTGGCTACTCGCGTATGTACCTGAGCCAGCATTTTTTTGAGGACGTAACCGTTGGCTCAATGGTGGGTGTTTTTATAACGATGGCGTGGCTAAGCTTTATCGACCGTAAAAAATTTATAAACAGCCCCCGTTGGGATAGGGGGCTGCTTACAAGATCTTAAATTAAGCTTCTTCGCGCTGTTTCTTTTTGCGGCGCATTACTACTATCACAATTATGATGATCAGCGGTATACCGCCATACAATGCATATTTAACAGTCGGCGATAAGCCCTTAGCCATTGATAAATATTGGTCAGTACGTTTTAACTCCGGGGATACCTTAATGGAACCGGAATATGCTTTGTACTCTTCTTTAACTACATCTTTCCTTAGCTCCTCGTAATAGTATTCAAAAGTGTAGGTAACGTCCTGGGTGTAAATAACAATAAAGTTACGCTCCTGCAGGCCTGCGCCCAGGTCGGTTTCAAGGGTAAATGTTTTTGCTTTTAGGTGACCTATAAGCGTATCGCGCACGTTTTGGGTGCTGCCGTCTGCCTGGCCTTTTATACCTTTTATATAGTCTTGAAGCACCTTGTTTAGGTCGCGTTCTTTTTTAAGTGGTTTGTTATTATCTGCGTTTGGCGCGCGGATAACTACCATATAACCAAACGAGCCGTTACCCGTGTATATGGATTGGCCGAGGGTGTCTTTCTTGGTGTATTTCTCCGGTAAGGAAATAGTAACCAGGCTATCTATCTTAACCGGTTTTAAAGGGATCTGTGCAAAAGCGGCAGTTGCCGTCAATATGAGGCTAAATATTACAAGTATCTTTTTCATAGATGGTTAAACTTAAAAAACACATATAAGTTTTAAAATCTATCTAAACATCTAATTTATAGGTTATTTCCCGGGACTGTTTATTACCCTTAAAACCCGCGCCCTATTGTATTGCTGCAACAAAATGGGGCAAATATTATAAATGATATTCGCTATGAAAATAGTTGCAAAAAATAAGTAGCTATGGTTTACAAAAGCAAAGGCAGCAGTAAGCAGAAAGAAGATAAAGCACATGAAATGGTACCGCTCATACATTACAATAGTACGCTGGTATTGGGTTGCATGCGCCCGGTTTTTGATGAGTTTGTACCGAGGATTTTTTCTGCGGGAGATGCGATTGGCAAATTCACCATTCTGTACCCACTTGCGGATAAACCTTACACCCAAACCCTCGTAGAATTTAGGATTTTTACTCAGTTGCAATACCCTGGCGGGAACAACCAAGCTTAAAACACTGATAAATATAAGCACATACAACAACTGCATGGCACCTGCCCCCCACCAAAACGCGATGACCGGGATAAAACAGATGATCGTCCAGAAGAAGTTGATGGCTTGGTTCATATTAAAAAAGCCTCCCGTTTTACAGGGAGGCTTTGCTTTTATATTTTATCCATTTCGGCTTTTACAAATTCGGCCAGTTCTTTAACATAGCCCGCGCTAAAATCAAACTTTATACCGGCGGTTTCGTAAATTTCGGTAATGGTTTTGGTGTAACCCAGTTTTAAGGCATCCATGTATTGCTGCAGGCCTTTCTCCGGGTTTTCCTTGTAGTTTTTCCAAACAGCTATCGCGCCAAGTTGGGCCATACCATATTCAATGTAATAAAAAGGTACTTCGAATATGTGCAGCTGTTTTTGCCACAGGTTTTGCTCTGCCTGCGGGTGTTCGCTCCAATCGGCGAAGCCTGCGCCAAATGGCTCATAGATCTTTAACCAGGCCTCGGTGCGTTCGGCATCGGTATGATCCGGGTTGGTATAGATCCAATGCTGAAACTGGTCTACCACGGCTACCCACGGCAGGGTCTTTAATACATCAAAAAGCTGGTCGCGTTTGGCACGTTTCAGGTCTTCCTCGTTATCAAAAAAAACATCCCAGTTATCCATCGATATCAACTCCATCGACATAGATGCCAGTTCGGCAACCTCGCTCGGGCAATGTTTAAAGTCATTCAACTCCAGGTCGGCAGTCAGAAAGGTATGTACCGCGTGGCCACCTTCGTGCACCATGGTGGTTAAATCGCGGAAGGTATTGGCCGAATTCATGAAAATGAAAGGCGCGCCCGTTTCAGATAGCGGATAATTGTAACCGCCTGGCGCCTTGCCTTTTCGGCTTTCCACATCAAACAGGTTATTATCCTTCATGATCTCTAAACGCTCACCCAAATAGCGGTTAATGTTGCTGAAACACTGGATAGATTTTTCTACCAGTTCGGCGCCGCTGTTAAATGGTTTCAACGCAGGCTTGCCCGATATATCAACATCCATATCCCAGGGCTTTAGAGCATCAAGGCCTAAAGCTTCCTGGCGTTTTTCAGCTTGTTCGCGCAGGATGGGTACTATCTCGGTTTCGATAGCCGCATGGAAGGCATAACAGTCCTGCGGGGTGTAATCAAAACGGCCAAGAGCCTGGAACATATAATCCCTAAAGTTTTCGAACCCTGCGTTCAAAGCTACCTTATGGCGAAGCGCGCGTAAGTGATCGAACAAGGTATCCAACACTGTTTTTTCTTGCAGGCGGCGTGCGGTGATCTTTTCCCAAACTTCCTGGCGCTTACTGCGGTCGGTATCTTTTAGGAAAACAGAGGCTTGCTCTAACGTATATTCTTTCTCGCCGATGTGCACGCTCATGGCGCCGGTTATCGACTGGTATTTTTGCTGCTCCACCTGGATCTCGGTTTGCAACGGAATATTCTCCTCACGGAAAAGCTCAAGTGATTTTTTAACCGCGCGCAGCATAATGTAGAATTTCTCTTCGCTTAGTTGGTCCACAAATTCGCTTTCAACCAGTTTTTTGTTCAGGTCGTTATTGTAGGGGGCGGTTTTGGGCTCAATTTCGGTAGCAAAGTACTGGAAGTTTGCCAGCAGTTCCTCGTTAGTGGTATCGCAGGTCATGCGGATATAGCGCCACGCAAAATCCTCTTCGAGGGCGGCTTGCAGTTCGCTGCCATCTTTAAGCCATTGCTCCAGTTCCTCAACAGAAGCAATAGGGCGGTTAAGCAGTTCTTTGTATATCGGTTCCAGCGTTTCCCATTTTATTTCAAGGTCGGCAGGGATGTATGTACGGGTTTTTTTATGGATCATCGGTTAGTGAATATGCAGATGTGCGTATATGCAAATGTGCAGATTATTTGGGAGGATGGAAAGATTTAGGAATAGAAAAGACTCACCCCGCAGCACTTCGTGCGCGACCCTCTCTGCTGCGCAAAGAGGGTGGGAAATAAAAAAAATGAAGAAAGAAGGAAACCCCGTCTTTGCGTAGCAGAGAGGGGGTATGGGGTGAGTCAACTCGCAAAGCGAAAAGGCTATTCCGGTTTATAAATCGTCCGCGCTACTTCACTTATCCCATCCTCGTAACTGGTGGGTTTAAAGTTGAAAGCCTTTTCAAATTTGCCCGAATCAAAAATGTAATCGTGGTCACTTTGGTAATACATCTCTACTGTGCCGGCGATGAGTTTGTCAAATAATCCCAAGATCCAAAGCATAAATTTGCGCACGCGCATAAATTTTGGTTTAACGCCGTAGACGCGTGCGGCAAGTTCTAAAAACTGCTGTCCCTTCATTACCTGCGATGTTGGCAGGGGCCAGATCTGGTTATCGCTTTCGGGGTGCTGGCCCAGCAGGTACATGGCGCGGCCGGCATCTGGTATGTAAATAAAGCTGTGCAGGTTGTTTGGGTCGCCCATCCATTGCGCGGTTTGCTTTTTGGCGTATTTAGATAGTACCATCATATCTAAAAAAGCATTGGTGCTGGTGGTGCCATAAAAATCGGGCGCGCGGGCAATGGTGGCATTTAGCGTTCCAGCCTTCACCTCGTTCATAATGGTATCGGCAATGGCGGCGCGTATTTTGCCTTTTTCGCTGATAGGGTTGTAAGGCGTATCCTCTTTCATTGGCCCGTTAACTAACCCGTACATGTACACATTATCAAAAAATATCAGCCTCGCGTTATTCTCCTTGGTAACGTTGATCACGTTTTGGATAATGATTGGCCATTGCTCGCGCCAGATCTCCGCATCATAAACCAGACCCGCACACAGGTAAATAATGGTTGAGCCCTGTGCGGCTTCCTGTACCTGCTTATAGTCGAGCAGATCTGCCTTGCGCCAGGTAAGGTTGTTGCCATTTATATCTACGGGGCGGCGACTAACCAACCTAACGTTTTCGTCATGGTTTAAAAGTTCTTGTGTCAAGGCGTTTGCTACCGGCCCGCCGGCTCCTAATATTGTGTGCATAATGTTTTAGTTTTTAGTATAGTACAAATGTACTGTAACCTTGAAAATCAAAACGTTAACAAAAGATAAGAAAATTAGCGCGCCGCACGCTTTTTTATGAAAAGAGAAAAGAATAAACTGAATACAAATGACGCTGCTATCGTAACAAAGAGAAGAAATAACTGATCTCCGGCTGTATGCTGACGAAAACTGGTGAATACTGTTTCATATAATATAAATAGTATGCTTGTAATTAAACCTGAGAATGTTCCGTGTTTAACGCGTTCCCAATACGTTATATGGTCGGAAAAACGTGTAATTAACAATAGACCGACACCAATTGAGATAACAAATATATACAGCAGCCATGTTCCCTGGGTGTTGCCATCTGCACGTTCTTTTGAGTTCCAGATAATAAGTGCAACTCCGCCAAATATGCCGGATATTAATGTTGTTATAAATGGATTCTTAAAGTTCATAGCACTTTGAAATCATAAAGCTAATCAATAATCCTTTTATACCAATATCCTTCTCCTGATCCTCGAAAGCGACACAGGCGTGATGCCTAAAAAGTTGGCGACGTAATGCTGCGGCATGCGCTGTAAAACATCCTTGCCGGTTTTTAATAGTTTCAGGTAGCGTTCTTCGGGCGTTTCGGTTAAGAAGGAAGTTACGCGGTCTTCATAGCACATCAGGTAATGCTCGGCTACCAAGCGGCCAAAGCGTTCCATTTTGTAAGCCAGCATGGGGTTGTTAAGCATGGCATCCATATTTTTCCTGTTGATAAGGATGATGGTGCTGGGCTCTAACGCTTGTATATAATTGATGGCAGGCTCGCCGGTTAAGAAGCTTTTGTACGAGCTTGCCAGTTCGTTCTCGAAACTGAAGTAGCCCGTTATATCGTTCCCGTCGATAACATTGTAGTACCGTACAGATCCGCTGAGGATAAAACCAAAATAGTTACAAACCTTGCCGGCTTCTACAAAATGCTGTTTCTTTTTGTAGCTGGCTACCTGTAAATGTTGGATGAATACAATCCACTCGGCCTCGTTAAAGCTAACATAAGGCGTAATACGCTCGCGAAACTGGTTCAACTGTGCTTGTGTTAGCGCATCCATACCCTATCCATTAAAAAGAAGGCGGCAAATACCACGCTGGCAATGCCGTTGGTGGTCATAAAGGCGAAAGTTACACGGCTCAGGTCGTTTGGTTTTACAAGGGTATGCTGATAGATAAGCATGGCGCAAAAGAAAACGATACCAATATAATACAGTAAACCAACATTGGTATAAAACACAGGCATCAACACAAACGCTGCCGAAAATACATGCAGCACAGATGATAACCTTAAAGCATTTACCTTACCCAACCAAGCAGGGATAGAATGCAGTTCTTGATCGCGGTCGAAATCTTCGTCCTGCAAGGCGTAGATAATATCGAACCCGCTTACCCAGCAAAGTACAGATAATGAAAAGAAAATAGGTGTTAGCGCAAATGCGCCAGTCACAACCAAATAAGCGCCGATAGGGGCAAGCGACAATCCCAAACCCAATACCATATGGCAAAGCGCGGTGAACCGTTTAGTAGCGCTGTAACCCAGTACCACCATCAATGCAATTGGCGACAGGTAAAAACACAGCGGGTTTATAAACCATGTGGTTAAGATAAACAAACCACAGTTTACCAAAGTAAAGGTAAGAGCGGCAGCAGGACTTATCCTCCCCGCCGGGATATCGCGCTGTTTGGTGCGCGGGTTTTTAGCGTCGATATTCCTATCAAGATAGCGGTTAAACGCCATGGCCGAGTTACGGGCAAAAACCATACATAATAACATCATCACCAATTTTTGCCACTCAAATTTATGATCGGTAGTGGTAACTGCCAAAAAAAAGCCGATAAAGGCAAATGGCATGGCAAATATGGTATGCGTAAAGGTTACGAGAGAGAAATATTTTTTCATTGTTATTTGTAGTGTTCTTCGTCAAATTCGGGCACTTCAAAGCTATTGTTGATGTTAGCAATAAAGGATAAAATTTCGTCGCGGCCGGTATGCAGCTCAGATGAAGTTACAAAGTGCTGCGGTGCTTCTTCAAAAAAGTCCAGCATCGCCTTGCGGAATTTGGCGATATTTTGGTCTGTTTTAAGGTTGCTTTGTTTATCGGCCTTGGTAAATGTCAAAACAAAAGGCAAGCCTTTTTCGCCAAGCCAGCTGCAAAATTCAAGGTCTATTTTTTGGGGCTCGAGGCGGCTATCTATCAAAACCATTACGCATTGCAGGCTTTCGCGCTTATTAAGATAATTTTGAATGAATTTATTCCAGTCGGCCTTTTTTGATTTTGATGCACGGGCGTAACCATAACCGGGTAAATCTACAATGTACCAAGTGTCGTTCACTAAAAAGTGGTTGATAAGCTGTGTTTTACCGGGGGTTTGCGATGTTTTTGCCAGGCCCTTTTTTTGCACCAGCATATTTATTAACGACGATTTACCAACGTTACTGCGGCCAATGAAAGCATATTCGGGCTTTAGCGGTTGTGGCAGTTTAGATACCTGGGTATTGCTGCAAATAAAGTCGGCAGATTTTATGATCATACTGCAAAGGTAGGGTATTATGTTGAAACGTTGTAAAGTGGAAATGTTAGTGCAGGCTTAAAGTAAATGTTTAAACATCTTTTTACTTGCTCTTGATAAAAACAACCTTATAACCGTGTAACTTTACGACATAACAACTAAGACTATGAACGACTATAAGATCCCCACCCAAACCCGCATTGGCCACGTGCATTTAAAAGTAGGCGATATTCAAAAGTCTATGGCTTTTTACTGCGACCTGCTGGGTTTCGAATTGGTGACCATGTATGGCGACCAGGCAGCCTTTATTTCGGCAGGTGGTTACCATCACCATATCGGGCTGAATACCTGGCATAGCAAAGGGGCTTCGCCCGCGCCGGAGTATGCGCCGGGACTATATCATACCGCCATTTTATACCCCGAGCGTAAAGATCTTGCCGATATATTAAAGCGTCTGATAGATGCCAAATATCCGCTTACCGGAGCGTCAGACCACGGCGTGTCCGAAGCTATTTATATGAACGACCCGGATGGTAACGGTGTTGAACTATATTGGGACAGGCCTAAAGACCAATGGCCTACCGACGAGCATGGAAACCTTACCATGTACACAAATCAGTTGGATATCCCCGGTTTGCTTGGTTTGTTGAAATAACTATTCGTTAAGCATATATTTATCTACACCGGTGGCAGGTTTCCACTTGCTGCCGGGCTCATAATAGTACCACAACAGGGCCGATATTTTTTTGATGAGCAACGAGGCCTCATTATCTGCCACCCAGCGCTGGTCTTTATTGTGTTTGGTGATGATGGAAAAAACATAATCGCCATGCGGGGCATTCACCAAAACGGTTTCACTTTTCGAGGCATCCACCGCCCCTTGTTTAGATAGGGTTTGCACATACGGCGGGATCTGCGAAAGCGCGGTGTTATCCCAAAAGATACGGTTAAGCATCCGGCTCATGCGCTCGCTGGCAGCCGGGCTAACTACCTTGCCCTGCCGTATCATGGTAAACAGTCGGCACATTTCTCGGGGCGTGGTAACGCCCCATCCATACTTTTCCCAAATGGCTCGCCGTGCGGGGATGCGCGAGTTTACCCTCATCACTTTAAAACCATTCGCATCCAGCCAATTATTAATATACTCGCCGCCTACCAGTTTTTGCAACCAAACACTCGCGGTATTATCGCTCATGGTGATCATCAGCAGTGCAACCTTGCTAACCTGTATGGTGTCTTTATCCTTAAACGAGCCGAGGAGATCCTCGCCGGCATACAGTAACGAATCGCGGTAAACCAATTTCTGGTTGTACTGCATTTCGCCCTTCTCTATCTTATCCATCAACCCGCTTAAAATACTCACTTTGATCATGCTGGCGGTAGGGAACAGCGTATCAGCATTTATCTGGGCCGTTTTACCCGTTTTTAAATTATGCACGCAGATGCCAACGTCCCCGTTAAAACCTTTGGTAGCCGATTTTAATAGGGAAGTAAGTTTGGTGTCCGTTTGGGCAAAGGTGGTTAGGGTGGAAAGGAGTAGGGATATGGATAGGAGATATTTCATGAGTGGTGATTTATAAGTAACTAAATTAAATATATTTTGTAAATTTGAGTATGCAGATACAGGTCGACATTGGCTTTAATGATTTGGTAGAGATTGTAAAAAATTTACCAGAAGACCAACTATTGCAATTAAAAAAGGAATTGGAAGATAAGCCGGCGAACTCTAATAAAGTACATTTTAGAGATCTTTTAGTAAACGGCCCTACCATCTCTGATGAGCAAGCTAAAACCATGGAAGAAACCAGGAAAGCTCTTAACCAATGGCGGACAAAATAATTTTAATCGACACTTCTATCCTCATAGATCATTTTCGTAAGTCAAATAAATCTAATTCAAAATTGGTGGCCTTATACGATGCCGGTTACAAATTTGTATCTCTGTTGTAACCGAATTTGAGATCTATTCTGGTGCGCCGGAACTACAGCGGGCATATTGGCATGATTTGTTACACGATATACAAGTACTTAGTTTTGACACCGCTGCAGCAAAGCATGCTGTATCTATTCATAATAAGCTAAAGCAAATAAGCAAACAAATTGATACTGCCGATCTATTTATAGCCGCGACCGCGATGAGGAACAATCTACCTATCGCCACATTAAACAAAAAGCACTTTGAGCGTATCCCTGATTTACTCCTTATAGACTTAATCTCTCAATAATCCTCTACAACTCTTTTCCTATCTTTACGCCATCTATGCAATACCTGCGCTGGCTTTTATTACCGTTTTCGTTGGTTTATGGTTTGGTGGTTACCATCCGTAACTGGTTTTATGATGCGGGGTTGTTTAAGAGCAAGCAGTTTGATTTGCCCGTGATTTGCGTAGGTAACCTGGAGGTTGGCGGCGCAGGCAAAAGCCCAATGACCGAATACCTAGTGCGCCTGCTAAAGAGTGATTATAAATTAGCCACGCTTAGTCGCGGTTATGGGCGGCAAACTAAGAGGTTTGTTTTGGCAGATGCTAAAAGCACCGCCACCCAAATAGGCGACGAGCCATCGCAGTTTAAGCATAAATTCCCGGATGTTACCGTTGCCGTTTGCGAGGATAGGGTGGCAGGTATCAATAAACTTAAAGCCAGTCATAACTTGGTGATACTGGATGATGCCTTTCAGCACCGTGCGGTAAAGCCGGGGCTTAGTATTTTGCTTTTTGATTATAACCACTTACAGCAGCCCAAGTTCTTGCTCCCTGCAGGTAACCTGCGCGAACCTTTTAGCGGGCGCTGGCGTGCCGATATTTTAGTAGTGACCAAATGCCCCGGCAACCTTACCGAAGAGCAGATGACAAAATGTTACAATGAAATAGCACCTTTAAACTGGCAGCCGTTGTTTTTTACGTCGATAGCTTACCAACAATTGAAGGGTATACAGGGTAAACCGGCCGATGTTGTTATCTATGACGATACCACCGTGTTTTTATTAACGGGTATTGCCAACCCGAAACCGTTGGTGCAGCATATTAGCCAATCAACCGCAAATATTATCCACCATAATTATCCCGACCATCACCAGTTTAGCTTAAAAAATATCGCTAAACTTGCGGGTGAGTTTTCTGCCTGTAAATCACAAAAAAAAGTTATTATCACAACAGAAAAGGATGCACAGCGTTTAGGGGTACATGAGTTGTTGCCTGCCCTTGCGCAACTGCCCATTTTGGTACAGCCAATAGGGGTTAACTTTTTAAATAACGGGCAGCAGCAATTTGATACATTATTATTAAACTATGTTAGAGAGCATACGCAACACCACCGAATATATTAAAAAACGCATCGGTGATTTTGAACCCGAAGCTGGTATAATTTTAGGCACAGGCCTTGGCGCTTTGGTGAACGAGATTGAAGTTGAAAAGCAACTGATGTATTCCAATATTCCTGATTTCCCTATGTCGACCCTGGAGTTCCATTCCGGTAAGTTGATATTTGGTACACTCGGCGGTAAAAAAGTAGTTGCGATGCAAGGCCGTTTGCACTATTACGAAGGTTACACCATGCAGCAGATCACCTTCCCGGTTAGAGTGATGAAAATGCTGGGAATCAAAACGCTGTTCGTATCAAACGCGAGCGGATCGCTTAACCCCGATTTTAAAAAGGGAGACCTGATGATCATAGAGGATCACATCAATCTGCAGCCCCTAAACCCGCTTACCGGCCGTAACGATGAGGAATTGGGCCCCCGTTTCCCGGACATGAGCGAACCCTACCGCCACAACCTGGTAGAAAAAGGCCTTGGCATCGCGAAAGCAAACAATATTACCTGCCATAAAGGAGTTTATGTTGCGGTTACAGGCCCTAACTTAGAAACACGTGCCGAATACAAATACCTGCGCATTATTGGCGGCGATATTGTAGGTATGAGCACCGTGCCCGAAGTTATTGTGGCGAACCACATGGGGCTTCCTGTTTTTGCCATATCTGTAATTACAGATGAGGGTTTCCCGGAAGTGCTTAAACCGATATTACTTGAAGAAATATTGGCCGTAGCACGCGAGGCCGAACCAAAACTGACCACCATACTTAAAGAATTAATAGCAGGGCTTTAATGACGAATAAGCTTAAATACTTACTTATTTTATTGCTTTGCGCATCTGTGCAGGGTGTTTTTGCGCAGATAAATAACACGCGCTTCCCCGGTCAAAATAAAAGCGATCCCGTTTATAAGCGTGATACGATCAAAAACGGCAGGACCAACGGTGGCGACTCACAAAACCTCGATTCGATCCGTAAGCGCGAAGAGAACCGTAAGGATTCGGTAGTATTCACTTCCAAATTTATTAAGGTTACCAGCGAGCGTTTATTGATGGATAGCATTCAGCTTTTCCCGCTGGATACCGGCCTGGTCAACTTTGAAAATTACAGCCCGCTAAACCAGCCGCGTAATCCCAAAATAAGCCTGGGCTACCCTGGTGTTGCCCAACGCGACCTGCTTTTTAATCCCCGTAAAACCATTGGGTTTGATGAGGGGCTGCATTCGCTGGATGCCTATATGGTAAACCCGCAAGACATTAATTATTTTAATGCCCGGGCGCCATACACGCTGTTGTCGCTATTCAGTTCGCTGGGTGGGTCAAAAGAGCAATTGTTTAAGGTTGTGCACACCCAAAATGTAAAGCCTAACTGGAACGTGGGGCTCATCATGAACTTTAATGGATCAAAGGGGTATTACAGCACCAACGGCATCCTGGCGCAAAATGTAAGCGACTTTAACTTTGGCCTTTTTACCTGGTATCATAGCGTTAACAAGCGGTATAATTTACTGGCGAATGTATTGTTCAATAACCTTAAGGCGCCAGAAACGGGGTCGATATTAAAAGATACTATCTTTAACAGTACAGCGTCGTCATTTGATAAAACCGGCGAGCCTGTGCGCCTGCCAGGTAGCTTTGCCAATTGGAAAAGCGCCGGCTTTTATATAAAGCAATTTTATTACATAGGGCATATAGATAGTCTGAACCAGGGTAAGGCTTTTTCTAAAACCGTATTGCCAACCCAGCGTGTTGCCTATACTTTTTATTATAACCAGCGCAAATACAACTACTTGCAAAATGGGTTAGATAACTATGGCGTGTTTCCCGATTATTATTTCAGTTCGGCACGGTCAAGGGATTCGCTAAATGTGCTGCATTTGCAAAATGATTTCTCGTATAGCTTTTACTTGCGCGGCAAATCCTTAAAAATGGTGAAGAACGAACTAAAACTTGATGTTGGCATTACCCAGGATTATTATAAGGTAAGCCAGTTTGTTGCCGATACCCTTATTAACCAGTTTGGTAACAAAGAAGTAAAGCCATCAAGGGTGCAGAACGAAAGTTTCCAGAATATTACACTTAAAGGAAAGCTGGGTTATAAATTTAGCGACCGCATTGTGCTGGATGCCGACTTGCGCCAGATAGTACAGGGCCGTAACTTTGGCGACCTTTTGTATGATGCAAAGCTTAGCCTTGCAGGCGGGCAAAAGGCAGGGCGCATTGTTTTAGGTGCATACCTGCAAAGCAGTTCGCCGGGGTTGGTTTACACCAACTGGATCTCTAACCATTATATTTTTAACAATAAATTTAGTAACCAAAAAACTACCAACCTGTCATTTAATTATGTGAACGATATGTTGCAGGTGGATCTGAAAGCCGAATATTTCCTGATAACCGATTACCTGTACTTTGCGGCGCAACCGGGCGGGATAGATGCCAGCCCGAGGCAGTATGGCTCTACCATCAACATGCTTAAAGTTAGTATTGGTAAAAACCTGGAGTGGCGCAAGTTCCACTTTGATAACTATGTTGTTTACCAAAAAACAGATAACGCCGCTATTTTACGCACGCCAGAGGTTTATACTTACAGCAGTTTATATTATGGTGCAAACCTATTCCATGTGTTAAATTCGCAGTTTGGGGTAAGCGCGCGTTACAATAGCCCGTACCTTGCACCATCTTACGCGGTTGGCCTTGGTCAGTTTTACAACGGGCCAGATGTTACTTTCACCTCATACCCAATTGCTACCATATTTTTTAAGGCAACACTCGAGAAAACAAACTTGTTTATCCAATACGATTACGTAAACCAGGGCTTATTCACCAATGGTTTTTACACCGTAAACCGCTATCCGCAGATGGATAAAATGCTAAAATTCGGCGTAGCTTGGACATTTTATAATTAGTGCAGTATTCGTAAGTAGAACTTAATATAAGAAGGTAGCTCAACGAAAATTTGGCATCCGGTGTTTTAGGCTACAGCATGGTTTGTTTAACCAGCATCTTCGACTAAATCATTGATGATCGATTTCAGTTCTTTAAGGTACTTACCGTACTTAGATTTAATATGTAGATTGATAAGGACATATGTACCTGCAAAACTGATAAGCAATATACCAAGCATGATCAGCAAGTGTGCGGTTACGTTGTGTGAGCCTGTAAGCCCCTGTAAAACATAGGCTGATGCATGTTTACCGCAAACCATACCAATTGCCACCATTATGGCTATAGGAGTTACACAAAAATTGTATGCTTTATAGATCTCAATATTAAGTTCTAACTCATACGCCATTTTGGTAATGCTATTTTTTAGGCTGGAGCCATACTTGCTTATAGAGCAGTAAAAAACATAGAATTTGAAAAAGTAATATGTATTTAAAACCACCATCGTAAAAAACAGAAGGCTGGTAATGTTAAATAAGAAGGCATCAGTGTCCCTGAAAAACAAGAACCATATAAAAATAATATAGGATAACAGCGTGGCGATAAACTCCGTTTTCATATTTCTGCGAATCCTGTTCACGGCAGAGGTTGTTTTTCCATTAATGGCATCATTTATTGGTAAATGAACAGCGCCCGGCTCCTCATTTTTCCAGGCGTCTTTTAAATCATCTATATTCATAATTCATGCTTTTTACTATTTCTTTAAGTTTGTTTTTAGTGCGGTTAAGGCGCACTCTTACATTAATTTCGCTTATGCCGAGATTAAGAGCGATGTCTTCATAAGGCTGATCTTCCATATATAAAAATATCAGTGCTTTTTCAACTTTGTTAAGTTGATGTACCGCTTTGTATAAAAGAGTGAGTTGTTCGTCTTTAAAGGTGTCCGATGTCTCAGCTTCTAAGTGGTCAAGATTGTCGGGCAATTGTTCGCTATCCGGCTTTCGCTTTTGTTTTTTAAAAAACACGATGGCGGTATTTAGTGATACTCTATACATCCAGGTACTGAGTTTGCTTTTTCCCTGAAAAGAATCGAAAGCCAACCAAAGCTGCAATATTATTTCCTGCATCAGGTCGTCGCGGTCTGCGGCATCATTTTGGTAGATCCGGCATATTTTAGAAAGCATTGCCCTATGCTCTTCAATCGACTCTATAAACCGGGACTCTTTATTTTTCACCCTATAAACAATTACACAGCATTGGTATCAGTTTTTTAATTATGTTACAAGAAAACTTAAATTAAATGATGTGTTAATAATAGGTGCGGGTGTTAGAAGCGGAGTGCGTAAAGTGCAGATCGGTCTGAATCCTCGCTCTCCGCACTTCAAAGATCACGTTTTCTGTTTCTTCTTCTTTGCCGCCGGGAACAACACGTTATTTAGTATCAACCTGTATCCTGCCGAATTTGGGTGTAATTTAAGATCGGTTGGAGGGTCGCCAACAGCGTGTTGGTAATCTTCGGGGTCGTGGCCGCCATAAAAGGTCCATTGGCCTTTGCCGTATTCGCCGTGGATGTAGCGGGCTTCGTTGGCGGTTTTCATTTCGCCCATAATGGTAACGCCGGGCTTCAGTTTACTTTTATTGTAGGCTGTAGTTAGCCCCATAAAACCTTTTATAACTTTATCATGGTCTTGCGTTAGCATGCTGGGTACCACATCCCATTTGGCCGAAAAATCAAACAGTGTAAAAAAGTCGCGGTTGCGTTCTACCTGCCTAACGGGGGTAACATCAATATTGGCAAACTGATGCGACGTAGGGTTTTGGTCTAAAGTGAAATTCTGGAAAGCGAAAGTTTGCGTAAAATCAAGCTTAGATTGCGCCTCCGGGTCGGTAGGGTCGCCGTCAAACATGCTTTCTACGATATCCGTTTTTGAGGCGGCGAGCGCAATGTCGAAGGTGTCGGTACCGCTGCACATGGCGAACAGGAAGCCCCCGCCCGCGCAAAAATCACGCACGTGCTCTACCACGGCCAGTTTCATTTGTGATACCTTTTTAAAGCCCAGTTTAGCGGCCATCGCCTGCTGGCCCTTCACATCGTCCACATACCATTGCGCGTAGCGGTAAGCCCCGTAGAATTTGCTGAACTGCCCGGTAAAATCCTCGTGGTGCATGTGCAGCCAGTCGTATTTGGGCAGGTCGCCGCGGATAACCTCTTCGTCGTAAATTACATCATAGGGGATCTCGGCATATTTTAAAACCAGGGTAACGGCATCATCCCAGGGTAGTTTGTTTTTGGGCGAATAGACAGCCATTTTAGGCGCTTTCTCCAGCTTTACAATGTCCATATTTATGGATGGGTCGCTTACCTCGTTTAAGATCTGGTTGGCGGATGCATCTGCCAAAACCTGGTAGCTTACCCCGCGGATCTTGCACTCATCCTCCAGCCGTTTATCATACTTCATCATAAAGCTGCCACCACGATAGTTCAGCAACCAGTCTACAGTTTCGCCGTTCTTTAGCGTCCAAAAAGCAATACCGTACGATTTTAGGTGGTCCTTCTGCTCTTCATCCATCGGGATAAGGAGGGAGGCCGCCCTGCTGAAAAGAGGCAGAAGGTAAAAGGTAAAAGCTAAAAGGTATTTAATGAATCTGTTCATGCGGATATACCAAATGTAACGATTAATTGGAAATGGTATTATATTAGTCGCTCAAAGTTCAAACCTGTATGATGCCTAAATTTTTAAGGATATTTTTCACAATGTTGTTATTAACAACATTGTCTTTAGCCGCAAATGCCCAGGAAAAAGGCGACCCTCCAACGGTAAAAGAGGGGGTGCAGGTAAGCCGGGCACACCTAATCATGCGAATTCAATCATCAGACAGCACGATGGTTTTTAAGCAAACGGCGGATGTTAACGGTAAACCACACTATTTAGGGGTTGACAATAACGGGACTTCCGTTGATGTCTTTGGCGAGGAAGATCGGGTAAAGAAAGCCACATTCACTTATAAATTCATAACAAACCTCGATGTGAATAGCCTGCAGTATACAAGGATGTCATATTTTGCATACCTGTTAGCAGGAAAAAAAGGGTTGGCATGGCTTGAAGATTGTTTATCGGAATTTGTAAAAGATCCACGAAAGCCTATCAATAAAACAGTAGAATTTTTCTTGAACTTAAAAGTATTTTGTAAATATGAACCTGCGGATAAAGCAATAGTGGTGTCATTTACGGATTAAATTTGATGTTCGTGATTATGATTTAATAATATCCAACAACGAATGTTAATTTCGGATAACGAAGTATTAGCCATTACAAACCTTTAACCTTTCGCCTTTTACCTTTCACCTCAAATACTTACCTTTGCCACCTGTTTAAAATTTATAACAAATGAGCAAAGCAATTATTAAAACCGAAAAAGGTGAAATGACCGTTCAATTTTACGACAAAGATGCGCCTAATACTGTAGCTAACTTTTTAGGTTTAGCTAAAAAAGGTTTTTACGATAACGTAACTTTTCACCGTGTTATCCCTAATTTTATGGTACAAGGTGGCGACCCAACAGGTACAGGTGCAGGTGGTTCGGGTACACGTATCGACTGTGAATTGACAGGCGATAACCAATACCACGACCGTGGCGTACTTTCAATGGCGCATGCAGGCCGTAACACGGGTAGCTCTCAATTTTTTATCTGCCACAGCCGCGAAAATACCGCGCATTTAGACCGCAACCACACTGTATTTGGTAAGGTTATAGAAAATGTTGACGTGGTTGACGACATCCGCCAGGGCGATAAAATTTTAAGTATAGAAGTAATAGAAGAATAGTATATGAATTTACAGGGAATTGTTGCGGTATCGGGTAAACCGGGTTTATGGAAAGCGCTTGCGCAAAACAAAACCGGTTATGTTTTAGAAAGCCTTGATGCGCAAAAAACTAAGCTGGTGGTAAACTTATCAACCGCAAAACTGGCTGCATTGAACGAGATAACGATCTTTGGCCTTGAGGATGATATTAAACTGATTGACGTTTTTGAACGCATGAAAGTTTCCCAGAACGTACCCGCGGTTAAGGACGATGGCAAAAAACTCCGTGAGTTTTTCTATGAGGTTGCCGCCGACCACGACGAGGAGAAAGTTTACTCATCTGATATCAAAAAGATAATTAGCTGGTACATGTTATTAAAAGATATGCCTTTGTTTAGCGAAGAAGCACCTGCCTCCGCGCCGGTTGCCGAAGAAGCACCAGCTGCCGAACCTGTAAAAGAAGAAGCACCAGTAGCCGAAGTTCCAAAAGCCAAAGCGAAGAAAGCGCCTGCTAAAAAAGCATAAGTGTCTGCTGATAGTATTAAAGCCCCGGTAGGATTTTCCTGTCGGGGCTTTGTTATGTATAAGCTATGCGGTCATGCCGAACTTGTTTCGGCATCCCACATGTAAGGTCTGCTACTTTTTATGAGGGGTCCTGAAACAAGTTCAGGACGACGGATGGGTGGTTACGCATCTACCGCGTCATAAACTACAACCTTTTCCCAAAGATGGCTGTGGTCTTTAATAAATTGCTGGTGGATGGGGTGGTTTTGATAGGTTGCCTGGCCGGCAAGATCGGCAAAGAACATTACTTCTGATACCGCCCAGCTGTTATCAACTACGTCGCGTTTTTCGGTACTGGCAACGATGCCAACGTGCAGTTCTTTAATGGTTTCAATCTTGCCAAGCGATTTTACACCTGCAACTAACTTATCGCGGTCCTCTTTAGAATCAGGGTTTTTTAACCAGAAAAGCGCGTGGTGTACTACCGGGTATCTGTTTATCATGGTGTTGGGTTTTATAATAGATGGCATAGCCGATGCTACAACCGTGCCTGCGGCAACAGTAGCTGCGGTTGTTATAAATTTACGTCGGTTGGTTTTCATGTTGTACAATTAGGTTCGATATGCTCTTAATATGTATTTAAAGATCAATAAATAAATGCTTATAAATAGCACTATAGCAAAGGAAATATCAAAATACAAAATAAATGAGTTTTCGCCCGATCCTCCCGGACTTATCGATTCATGAATAATATATGGTAGAACATTAAAGAAGTTTGCTTCTGACAAAACTGACCATAAAAAACATGATGAAATAAGAAATGCTATAAAAATTGATATAATCTTATGCTTGATCATAATTAACAATCAGGCTGCTCACATTTTTCGTTACTAAACTCCGGTTCAAAAGTACTGTGGCTTATGGACAGGTGCTCTAATCGATGGCGCAGGTCGTGCTTTATCTCGTCAAAGATGCCCATATCTTCCGGGCTAACCACCAGGTGGGCGGTAAGGGCATTCTCTGTAGTGCTTAGTGCCCATACGTGCATATGGTGGATATCTACCACACCTTTGGCTTTTATTAACTCAGATTTTATTTTTTTAAGGTCGATGTCTTTTGGTACGCCGTCCATTTCCAATCGCAGGCTATCTTTTAGCAGGTTCCAGGTACCGGTTAGTATCACTGCGCCAATAATGATACTAACTGCGCTGTCTATCCAGGCCAAATGCGTAAAGTAAATGATGATCCCCGATATTGCCACGCCAACCGAAACGATGGCGTCAACCGCCATGTGCAGGTAAGCACCCTTAACGTTCAGGTCGCTGTCTTTATCTTTTACAAAAAGCCATGCGGTAAACCCGTTGATACCTATCCCTACGAAGGCCACCCAGGCAACCGTGCCGCCCGCAATAGGCTCGGGGTGTATAAAGCGTACCACGGCTTCATATACTATAAAACCAACTGCTATGATCAATACCAAAGCGTTAAAAAACGATACGATAATGGTAGAACGTTTGTAACCATAAGTATAATCCTTGTTTGATTTAGCCTTGGCAAGCTTAAAGGCAAGCAGGGCAAGGGCTAAAGAAGCTACGTCGCTCAGGTTATGCCCGGCATCCGTCAGCAAGGATAATGATCCGCTGATCAATCCGTAAATAGCCTCTACCACCACAAAGGCCGAGTTAAGCACAATGCCCCAGATAAAGGCAGCATCCAGGTGGTCTAATTTCGGAGCATGATCGTGGTGGTGATGGGAGTGGTCGTGTGCCATAATTAACCCTGCAAATATGCAGATATGCAAATGTGCAGATTATTCTTTAATGTGCAAATGTGCATATGAAAATTGCATTTTGGCAAACGTATCTCATCAATACAACGCTTAATACATCTGCATATGCCCGCATCTGCATATCCCCGCATCTGCACATCTACTGATGGTGATACGGCTCGCCCTTGATAATACTATATGCGCGGTACAATTGTTCTACAAAAAACAGGCGCACCATTTGGTGTGAGAACGTCATTCGGCTAAGCGAGATCTTATCATTGGCGCGCTGGTAAACGGTTTGATCGAACCCGTAGGGGCCGCCCACGATGAAGATGAGGTTGGCACTTGATGATACCGAACGTTTATTGATATAGTTGGCAAACTGTACTGAGGTAAACGCCATGCCATTTTCGTCCAGCAGTATCACATGGTCTTGCACGGTTATTTTTTTGAGGATCAGTTCGGCTTCTTTGGCTTTTTGCTGGTCTTCGGTTAGGGCTTTGGTGTTTTTAAGTTCGGGGATATCAACCAGTTCCAGCTTGGTGTAATGTTTAAGGCGTTTAATGTATTTTTCAATACCGTCCTTTAAATAGGCGTCCTCGGTTTTACCAACGGTGATAAACGTTATCTTCATTTACAGATGTAACTATTTGGGTTGAAATGTTATCTTATTGTTGTAACATTGAAGTGCAAAAATATCTATAATATCTGTGCAACAAACTATAATTGATAACTATACCGGGACCGCCGCGCAGGCAAAGCAAGAAGCTGATAAATTAAAAAAGCTGGCCAATACCTATTCGCTGTTAAGGCTGGGCATTTTCGGGCTGATGGTTTTTGCCATCTACCTTACTATCGTACAAGATAATTTTACCATTATGGCCATTGGCTTCGTGGTTTTATTAGCCGCGTTTGCATGGCTTGTTGCCCGCCAGGGCGGGTACGAGCGCCAACGCAACTATTATCTGGATCTGCAGCGCATCAACCTAAACGAGATAGATAGCCTGCAAGGTAACACCAACCTGTATAACAACGGCCAGCGATACAGTAACGATAAGCACTTTTACAGTTCCGATCTGGATATTTTCGGCAATGCTTCGCTGTTTAATTTGATAAACCGCGCCGCTACCACCACAGGCAACGATAAATTGGCTGCGTGGTTAAATGCCCCGGCATATAAGCCAAGCGTTTTGTTACGACAGGAGGCTGTTAAAGAGATCTCCCTTAAACAAAGCTGGAAAATTGAACTGCAAGCCCTGCTTTTATTCAGTAACGATGGCGACGTAAACCGCCTTGCTAACCTGTTTAAATACCTGCACCTGCCGCTAAACCTAACCGGCGAAAAGTGGCTAAGCAAGTATGCTAAAATTGCGCCCTGGCTTTTGTTGGGTGCTATCGCGATAGCTTATTTTTATCCTTTAGCTAAAATTGCCGCCATTATTATTGGCCTGGTAAACATGGGTCTGGTACTGTCGCGGGCTACCGACATCAGGAAGGCTGATATGATAGCTGATAAAATTGGAACCATGCTGGGCAATTATGCCGGGGTATTCCAAAAAATAGAAAGCCAAACCTGGGATGCCGTTTATAACAACAGCCTTGCCCAAAAATTAAAGGACGATAAAACATCCGCCAAAATAAAAGAGCTATCGGAGTTGATAAGCAAGTTGAATTATCACCTTAACGTTATAGTAGGTGTTATACTTAATTTGTTTTTACTGTGGGATATCCGCCAGATCATCGCCATTGAGAATTGGAAACGCAGCAACTGCGAGAACCTGGAAGAAGCTTTTGATGTGATTGCTGATTTTGAGGCATTAATTAGCATTGCTGTGCCTGCCATCAACTACCCCGACTGGGTGTACCCCATTATTGCCGATACGGAAGGTTATACCGTTACTGCTAAAAACATCGCCCACCCGCTTATTCGAGGTAAACGGGTTGATAACGATTATGACTTGCGGGATGCTTATAGTATCGATATCATCACAGGTAGTAACATGGCGGGTAAAAGTACTTTCTTGCGTACCGTCGGCATCAATACGGTGCTGGCACTTGCCGGGTCTACTGTTTGCGCAGGCGCGATGGAAGTTTCTGTGATCACAATTGTAAGTTACATGCGCATCAAAGACTCGCTTAACGAAAGCACTTCAACGTTTAAAGCCGAGCTTGACCGCCTGCAAATGTTGCTTGCTGCGGTAGAAAACGAGCACCGGGTTTTCTTTTTGATAGACGAGATGCTGCGCGGTACAAACTCCATGGATAAATATTTAGGCAGTAAAGCCGTGATAGAGCAGCTTATCAGCAAAAAGGGGGTAGGCATGGTTGCCACACACGATCTGCAGATTGCACGCCTGGAAGATAAATACCCCGGTTACGTACGCAACTACTATTTTGACATACAGGTTATAAATGGCGAAATGCTTTTCGACTATAAGATAAAACACGGCGAGTGTAAAACTTTTAACGCATCGTTACTGCTAAAGCAGATAGGGATAAATGTGGGGGAGGAGTAGTCGGTAAAAGGCAACCGCTGTTTTCCCGATGCTTATTCCTTACAGGAATACATTTACCGACAATTTGTTTCCGTTCGCCTAATAATGCTGTCAAAAAGTTTGGGTTTGATACACTTTTGTAGTGTTAAAACACACAAACATCATGACAACTTTACTCACACTACCTGCACTAACTACCATTGTAGCTTTGTTAGCAAAAGCCGTTGTACTCATCAGTTTATTGGGCCATCTCATATTTTAAACAGGCATTTTTGTGAGGGCAAAATCTAATTAAAATTTAATGAGATTTTGCCCTTCATCCAATGATATTAGATAAATACAACGCATATTTACGTATGGCAAACAAACCTATTATCACGGTTAAAAACCTGGTTAAAAATTACGGCGATTTTGAGGCGGTAAAGGGCATCAGCTTTGAGGTTTACGAGGGCGAGATCTTCGGACTGCTTGGCCCGAACGGTGCCGGTAAAACCACCACGCTGGAAGTGATTGAAACCCTGCGAGATAAAACATCTGGCGAGATAACGGTAGATGGTTTTAATATCGAAACGGATGCCGATAAAATCAAAATGCGCATCGGCGTGCAGTTACAGGCAGCCGGTTATTATCCAAATTTGAACTTGTCGGAATTGATCGTACTATTCTCGGGCCTTTACGGTGTTAACAAAACCCCGACAGAAATGCTGGAGAAGGTGGCCTTAACCGATAAAGCCAAAGCAAAATACAAAGATCTGTCCGGCGGGCAAAAGCAGCGATTCTCTATCGCTACCACACTAATAAATAATCCACGCATTATTTTCCTAGACGAGCCTACCACGGGCCTCGACCCACAGGCGCGCCGTAACCTTTGGGATCTCATCCGCGAGATCCGCAACGCGGGTACAACTATTGTAATAACCACCCATTATATGGACGAAGCCGAAGTGCTTTGCGACCGTGTAGCCTTTGTTGACGGTGGCCACATCATCGGTATAGATACCCCAGACCACTTTATTGACCAACTGGTAGCAACCGGTTTCGAGCGGGCCAAACAAACCAAAGGTGCCAATCTGGAGGATGTTTTTATTAACCTTACCGGCAAGGAGTGGCGGGAGAGTTAACGACCCGTTTGGCAGTTGCCGGTGGGCAGGTTGCAGTTTTAAATACCAGTGAACAAATGAACTATTGAACCAATGAACCAAAATTATAGCAATACCCGCGCAACCCTGGCCATTGCCAAAGCCAGTTTCCGTTCTATTTTACGCAGCCCGTCGGCGGTGGTGTTTAGTTTGGCTTTCCCGCTGATATTTATATTGGTGTTTGCCAATATTGGCGGCGGCGGCATGTCTATAGACGTGGGCGTAAGCAAAGGCTGCGATACGCTTAACCCGGTTTATAAGGCACTTGCCCAAACTAAGATTGTCCATTTGATAAAAGATCAAACGGCTGATGAGATGAACAAGAACCTGGCAAAGGGTAGCATAGATGCAATCATCAACGTTGGGCCGTTCACGCCGATGAAACCAATTGACATGAGCGTGCAGTACAGCCATGCATCGGGCGATAAGGGCGGCGTGTTAAAATCGGTATTGAACAATATTTTTTACAGGTTTCAGTCCGAGCAGTTGAGCAAGATAAAAGCCTACTCTGGCATCAAAATACCGGATGCCGTAAACCTGAAAGAAACCGTAGTTACCGGGCGCGAGTACAAATACATCGATTTTATATTACCGGGTCAGTTGGGTTTCTCATTGCTAAGCAGCGGCGTGTTTGGTACGGCATTCGTGTTCATTGGTTTGAGGTTAACGCTGGTTATCAAACGCTTTTTTGCTACCCCGGTTAAGCGCTACAGCATTGTACTGGGCGAGGCTTTAGCACGGATCGTGTTCTCGTTACTGGGCGCATTATTTATTATTACGGTAGGGCACTTCGCGTTCGGCTTTACGCTTATCCACGGGGTGGTTACGGTGCTGAATATGCTGGTGCTTTGCGCTATCGGGCTTGTCATATTTATGGGATTCGGCTTTACCATATCGGGCATCGCCAAAAACGAAAGTACCGTGCCGCCGCTCTCTAATATCATTACGTTGCCGCAGTTTTTGCTGTCGGGTACATTTTTTTCGGTAACGGCATTTCCAAAATGGCTGCAATATGTAAGTAATGCGCTCCCGCTTACGCACCTCAACAATGCCATGCGTAAAGTAGCATTTGAAGGTGCCGGCCTTGGCGATGTTACCCACCAGCTTTTTATCCTGCTGATATGGGGCGTAATAGTTTATGCCGTAGCGGTTAAAACCTTTAAGTGGGAATAGGGGGAGATTCAAGACTAATAGAACCAAGAAACAAGACAAAAAGAAATAATGTAGTTACCGTTATTTCGCGTATCTTTTTGTTTAGTCTTTTATTTGTATCAGGTACTTTTTGGCTTTCTTATTTTCTTCGGGCTGTTCTGTGAAAGATCTTGCGTAATCGATCTTATCGGCAGGGAATGTTTTGCCTAATATTGGCTCAGCCTGATCTATGCTGTACGTTTTATCTTTTATCTGAAAAGTAAACTGATATGCGCAACCTTTTAATTCGGCCATATCGATAATGGGCTTCTGGAAGTTAAATTTAAAGGGAATGGTATATTTTACATCTACTGGTATTCCATTTTGTATCCCAGGCTTCCATGATGGCGATTGCGCTATTATCGAAGCTATTTCGTTTTCCAACCCTAAGCCGCTATTGCTTATTGGATTTATATCCGTTAGTTTCCCTCTTTTATCAACAGTAAAGCCAACCACGATGCGTCCTGTAAAACCAAATAGTGCTGTAAGCTGTGGTATTTCCAGATGGTTTGCTACATAGGTATTAAAACGATCCATCCCACCCGGAAATGACGGTGATTGCTCAACTGCCCTAAAAGTGCTTTCTTGTTCCAAAGCAACCGTAGCGCTATCCTTTTTGGGTTCGGGTATATCAAGCACCTCTTGTGCGAACGCAAATCCGGTAAGCAATACAAAAACAACGGTTACTAAAGGGAATTTCATAGGGCTAAGATAACGCAAACCCGCAACATTTTAGCTTTATACACCCCCTTGATTTGCTTAACATTAAATTAATATGAAGGTTAATTCTTAACATATTAATAATATTAACACTTGTTTAGTTAACACGTAGATAACAATCAGGAAATACATTTGTATTAAATCAATATTAAAAAAATGTTAAAGTATATCTCACACTTAACACTGCTGCTTGTTATTTTAACAGTGTGTTCATTTAAAGTTAATGCACAAGATTCAAAAACGGGTACCTGGGGGATCGTAACCGTGGTAATGCCGGGCGATAGCGTTCATAAATGGGGCGGTTACAGCGAGTTCCAGGCGCGTACAAATGGCGCGGGGTTTAGCCAGTTCCATTATTACGAAGCTAAGGCGGGCGTTAGTTACGATATCGATAAAAACTTTACTGCCTTATTGGGTACAGGTACCTATCACACTTATGATTATTTTGATGTGAATAAAGGCCCGCTTACCAACGAGTTTAGGGTTTGGGAGCAGATGACTATCAACCAATTCCTTACCCCGCTAAAATTTGAGCACCGTTACCGGGTAGAGCAGCGCTGGGTGAACGGCGATTACCGCAACAGGTTCCGTTACCGTTTAAACATGTTTGTGCCGCTAAACAATAAAAAGATAGTGGCTAAAACCTGGTTTATATCAGTGTTCGACGAGATCTTCTTCAACAATAAAGCCCCCAACTTCGAGCGTAACCGGGTATCCGCATCTTTAGGTTACCAGTTTGATAAGAAATGGATAGTACAGGCAGGTTGGATAAATCAGCGCAATTATACCACTGTTACCAGCAGTGCAAAAAGCAATATGATGCTAACCCTGATGTACCGCATAAATCGTAAAAATAGCGTGGAGCATGAGCGCCTGCCTACCACAAACGATTAATAATCATTACAAATGCAAAATTTGCGTTGCTATTTCCTGTTTTTGGACTTAACTTAGCCGACCAAATTAGTATAGTATATCACTCAAAATTCGACAATAAAAACTATGAGCTTAATAATTGCTGTCCATGCGCGCCAGATACTTGATTCACGCGGTAACCCTACGATAGAAGTAGATGTAATTACAGAAAATGGTGTGCTTGGCCGCGCTGCAGTACCATCAGGTGCATCAACCGGTATCCACGAGGCTGTTGAGCTTCGTGATGATGACAAAGCCGTTTACATGGGTAAAGGCGTTTTAAAAGCCGTTGACAACGTAAACAACATAATTGCCGATGAATTAAAAGGTGTTGATGTATTTGAGCAAAATGCTGTCGATGCTATCATGATAGCGCTTGACGGTACCGAAAATAAAGGTAAACTGGGTGCTAACGCTATCCTGGGTGTTTCTTTGGCAGTTGCTAAAGCAGCAGCACAAGAAAGCCGCCAGCCTTTATACCGCTACATTGGTGGTGTTAACGCTAACACGCTTCCTATCCCAATGATGAACATCGTTAACGGTGGTTCTCACTCAGATGCGCCTATCGCGTTCCAGGAATTTATGATCATGCCGGTTGGCGCTTCATCTTTCTCTGAAGCTTTGCGTTGGGGTACCGAAGTATTCCACAACCTTAAGAAAATATTACATGACAGGGGCCTGTCTACAGCAGTAGGCGACGAGGGTGGGTTTGCACCTAAGTTTGAAGGTACCGAAGATGGCGTTGAAACCATTTTGCAGGCTATTGAAAAAGCCGGTTACACACCGGGTGTTGATATTTGCCTTGCGTTTGATTGTGCCGCTTCTGAGTTTTACAAGGACGGTAAATACGATTACACGAAATTTGAAGGCGAAAAAGGTGCTATCCGTACCAGCGCCGAGCAGGCAGATTACCTTGCATCACTTGCAGCTAAATACCCTATCATTTCTATTGAAGATGGTATGGGCGAGGATGACTGGGATGGCTGGAAATTACTAACGGAGAAAATTGGTGATAAAGTACAGTTAGTAGGTGATGATTTGTTTGTAACCAACGTAAAACGTTTACAACAAGGTATCTCTACCCATACGGCTAACTCTATCCTGGTAAAAGTTAACCAAATAGGTTCGTTAACAGAAACTATCAACGCGGTTACTTTAGCACAAACCAACGGTTACACATCTGTAATGAGCCACCGTAGCGGCGAAACTGAAGACGTTACCATTGCCGACCTTGCCGTTGCCCTTAACTGTGGCCAGATCAAAACCGGTTCTGCATCACGATCTGACAGGATAGCTAAATACAACCAATTGCTACGTATCGAAGAAGAACTTGGCGAAGCAGCACGTTTTATTGGTAAGGATTTTAAATACTACAATAAGAAATAATTAGCGCAAGCTTAATTGATATAGAAAGCCGGTCGAGTAATTGACCGGCTTTTTTTTTGTTAACACAATTCTTGCAACTAAAATTTAGTTGCAATATTGGATTTTTATTTTTATGTTTGTAATAATTAATATTATAAGGGCTTCTCTAAACCAACCTTTTCCCCTCTTTTGGAGGAGACTTAAGAGGCGTAGGTTAGACAAAGAGACCGATTTTTTAGAAGTACCCGCAATTAGGAAGATAAATTTATGGAAAACGTACTCAACGCATTGACACATGTCACGACAAGAAAAATTAATCAGTCGTTTGTTATCTATTCCCAAAGATCTCACTTGGGATGAATTATGTAAAGTTGTAGCATTTTTTGGTTACAAAGAATTAACAGGTGGTAAAACGGGTGGTTCGAGAAGAAGATTTGTTGATGGTAATAAAAACATCATTACGCTTCATAAACCACATCCTGCCAACCTTGTTAAAGGTTATGCAATAAAAGAAGTTATTGCTCATTTAAAAGAAAAAGGTCATATACAAAATGAATGACATCCTGCAATATAAAAACTATTACGCATCGGTGCAATTTAGCGCTACTGATGAAGTTTTCTTTGGGAAAGTTTTAGGTGTAAATGATTTGATAAGCTTTGAGGGCTCATCGGTTACAGAACTTAAAACTTCCTTTGAAGAAGCAATAGAAGATTATTTAGAAGCGTGTATAGAGATAGGGAAAGAGCCTAACAAAACTTACAAGGGAACGTTTAATGTTCGCGTCCCATCCACGCTTCATAAAGAAGCCGCGTTGTACGCTGCAATTCATAATATTACACTTAACGAATTTGTAAAAGTAGCCCTTTCTTATACACTGGATCATAAAAAAGAAATTGATACTGCCATAGATGGCAAACAAGATTCGCTGTTAGAACACGCTTAAGAGTTTTAATCTTCTACCAAAAACGCCCCTCCGATTTCGGAGGGGCGTTTTTTAATATATTAATTGTTGTTTTGGGCTATTATCTGCCGCCTGCAGGTGCTGCACCGCCACCGTTTTGGTCGCCACCTTGTATCTGGTCGTCGTTATTAACGCCTTTCTTTTTCTGGGTAGGGTTTGGTGCTTTAAAGCTTATTTTACCAAAGCTGTAGCTAAACGTTATACCGAAAGATTGGAAAGGGAACTGTGTTTTCGAGACCTGGGTAAATGTTGGGCTCGAGATATTTTGGTTAAACGATTTGTTAACTGCAAATGGCTGTACGGTATTGAAACCGATAGAGGCCTTTTTATCCAGAAATTGCTTCTTAATACCGAAGGCGTAGATACCAAATGCCGGGCTGCTACCTTGTATGGTCCTGCGGGCCGAGTTGGTGAACCCAAATGCCTCTACAATAAAGTTTTTAGGCAAGGTAAGCTGCGCGCTACCAAACATGGTAGATACCAGGCGGGTTTTTAAAGCATCCGCGCTAACAAAGCCAGTGTATGTATCGTAAACAGTTGGATTATAAGTAAACACGTTGATGCTACCACGAATGGTTAAGGCCTTAATAGGGTTTATCGAACCAAAAAAACTACCACCAATTGAATTGTTTGATGCAACGTTATTTTGTACGGTACGGTTAACCACAATGCCGTTATCTGTGATTGGGGTTGCAATACCTTCTATCAGGTCGCGGGTGTTTTTGTAATAAACCGAGAAGTTTAACACCGATGATTTAACAAAAGCATTATAATTTAACTCGACAGTTTGCGAAACCTCTGGCGCAAGGTTGGGGTTACCAACGCTTTGGCTTTGTTGCTGGCTACGGTTAATAAACGGATTTAATACCTGTAAGCTTGGGCGTTGGATACGTTTGCTGTACGATAATTTAAACGTATTAGCACCCATAACCTTTTGTAAGGTTAAACTTGGGATATACGTGTTATAGCTCGCAGTAAATGGCTGTAAAGCCTGTGAGTTAGTACCCGGCGTTGCGTAAGGTGTTTGCGGATCGCCGGTTATTTGCGTATTTTCATAACGGAAGCCCGCTAAAATGGAGTAGTTCTTAGGCAAGCTTACAGTGAATACACTATAACCTGCATATACATTTTGATCGTAGTTGTACAAGTTAGAATTCTCGGTATCTAAAACAGGGTTAACACCAACCGGGTTATCTGATAATATATCGTCGTTTTGCACGGTATATATGTCGTAAACACTGTTTATGCGCCTTTGGATGGTTTTACCACCTGCCTCTAATTTTAATGTTTTGCTGATAGGGTTGGTATAATCGGCTTGCGCAGTGTACTCATTGTTTTTACCATTGTTGCTGCCTTTTTGGCTATCATAACGCAGACTAAACAGGTTAAGGTAATCAGATTTAACAATGCTATGGCTCCACTGGCCCGAAACTACTATCTCATGGCCTTCTTTTTTAAATTTATGGGTGTAATCAATATTCCAGTCGAAACCGCTGAACTTGTTTTTTGAACTTGTTTTGCCGAAATAATCTATAATTGCACCGTTTTCAAAATGGTAGTTACCACCACCGTTAGCATCAAAACCACCATCGTTTAAGGTAAGGGTACTGTTAATGCTGTTGAAGCCGTTAAATTCGTAACCGGCAGATAATGATCCTCTTAAACCGTGGCGTTTAATTTCGTTTTGTGTGCTGCTTGTGTTGTGTTGGGTACTGCCGTTAAGGGTTAAAGTTTGGTCGAACATCGAACTTGATATTTGCGGCCAGGTAAGGTTACCACCCACATTAGCCGAAAAATTGAAACGGTTTTTGTTATAGTTTAAGTTAACGTTACCGTTGTTTTGGCGTGTGCCTACACCACCGCTTACACCACCGCTAATGCCAGATGCATTTTTGGTTTTGGTAATGATGTTGATGATACCACCAGAGCCCTCAGCATCATACTTAGCCGACGGAGAAGTTAAAACCTCGATGCTTTTGATTTGATCGGCAGGGATGGTTTTTAATACATCGCTTAGGCTTGCTGATGTTGCACCCGATGGTTTACCGTTGATAAGCACACGCACGTTTTGATCGCCACGCAAGGCTACGTTACCGTTCATGTCAACAGATACCAATGGTACTTTTTGCAATACATCTGTAGCGTTACCGCCTGCTGCGGTAAGGTCTTTTTCGGCGTTGTAAACTATCCTGTCAATCTTGTTTTCGATAAGTGATTGCTGGCCTACCACCTGTACTTCTTTTAATGATTTTGCACTTGGCGCAATAATCAACTGGCCCATATTGTTGTCCGGTTTTGAAGCCGTAGTTTCAACAGGGTCGTAAGTTTTGGTTGGGTAACCGATAAACGATACCGTAATTTTGTATTTACCTGCACGAACGTTATCCAGCCTAAAGTTTCCTTTTTCATCTGTTAACACACCGTTTATTGGCGCTTTTGCACCGCTTTTCAAGATGCTGATGGTAGCATAATCAACCGGTTTTTTGGTAAGTGAATCTATCACCGTACCAGAGATCTTACCGATGATATTTGAGCCGCCACCACCAACCCCAAATTGGGCTTTGGCTGATATTGAGGCACATATAACTAATAAAAGTAAAAGTATTCGTTTCATATTTGAGAAATATTAGGGCGTTTTTATAATTGGAGGCGAAAATGCCAAAAATGTTACAGGCAGTTATCGGTTTAATGTAAAATATGTGTAACTGTAATGTACATGTTACACTATGGTAGAGCAAAAAGCCCCTGCGCGTGTGCTTATTAAAGCATCAATGCACAGGGGCTGTAATTATTTAAGGTAATTAGATAACGATATTTACAATACGGCCTTTAACCACAATTACCTTTTTAGGGGCCTTGCCGTCAAGCTGTTTTTGTACGTCGGCGTTAGCCAATACAGCGGCTTCTATATCAGATTGCTCCAGCGTTAACGACAGGCTGATATTTGTACGCACCTTGCCGTTAAATGATATAGGGTAGCTAAACTCATCCTCAACCAAATAGGCCGGGTTAAATTTAGGATATGCCGCGGTTGAGATACTGCCTGCGGGGTTACCCAGCATCACCCAAAGTTCCTCGCAAATATGCGGGGCGTAAGGGGCAAGGGTTATAACCAACTCCTGCAGTATAGCGCGTTTGTTGCACTTCAGGTCAGTCAGTTCGTTAACGACTATCATAAAGCTGGATACGGATGTATTGAAAGAGAATCGCTCTATATCCTGCTCCACCTTTTGGATGATCTTGTGCAGTGATTTCAGCTCTGCTTTATTAGGTACTTCATTGCTCACCGTAAAGTTCCATTCCGCATCATGGAATAACCTCCAAAATTTACGCAGGAACTTAAACACACCCTCTATACCATTGGTATTCCACGGTTTGCTTTGCTCCAGCGGGCCAAGGAACATCTCGTACATGCGCAAAGTATCTGCACCGTAGCGGGTTATCAGGTCATCCGGGTTAACTACGTTGAATTTGGACTTTGACATTTTTTCAACTTCTACACCGCAGATGTATTTGCCGTTCTCCAGTATAAATTCCGCGTTAGCAAACTCCGAGCGAAATTCTTTAAATTTATTCAGGTTTAAAACTTCATTCTCTACAATATTTACATCAACATGTAGCGGCGAAGTTTTATATTCTTTTATCAAACCGTGCGATACAAATGTGTTGGTGCCTTTACCTTCATCGTCAATTAAACGATATACAAAGTTACTTCTACCCTGTATCATTCCCTGGTTGATCAGTTTTTTGAAAGGCTCTTCTTCAACTACTAAATCCAGATCCTTCAAAAATTTGTTCCAGAAACGGCTGTATAAAAGGTGGCCGGTAGCATGCTCGCTGCCGCCGATGTACAAGTCAACGTCTTTCCAATATTCAATCGCTTCGCGCGATGCAAACTCCTTATCGTTGTTGGCATCCATGTAGCGATACCAGTACCAGCTGCTTCCCGCCCAACCCGGCATGGTGCTTAGTTCGTAAGCGTAAGTAGCTTCTTCTTGGTTCTTGTCTTTTGATTCCTGGCTCTTATAACTCCAATCTGTAGCCCTTCCCAAAGGTGGCTCGCCACTTTCTGTTGGCAGGTATTTATCTATCTCGGGTAACAACAATGGCAGCTGCTGCTCTTCAATTAAATAGGGCAGGTTGCCCTTAAAGTAAACAGGCACAGGCTCGCCCCAATAACGCTGGCGGCCAAAAATGGCGTCGCGCATCCTGAAATTCACCTTTGCTTTACCCAAGCCCAATTCATCAAGCTTCGCAACTACCGCTGCGGTTGCTTCCTTGTAGCCAAGGCCATTAATAAAATCGCTGTTGATGTATTTACCTTCCTTGGTTGGGTCGGCTTCTGCTTCAATATTTTGTATATCAATGATCGGGATGATTGGCAAATTAAAATGCTTGGCGAACAAAAAGTCGCGCTGGTCGCCGCTTGGTACGGCCATAACCGCACCGGTACCATATCCTGCCAAAACGTAATCAGCTATCCATACAGGGATCTGTGTACCGTTAAGCGGATTGGTTACATAGCTTCCCGTAAAAGCGCCCGATACGGTTTTGGTATCGGCCATACGGTCAAGTTCGCTTTTCTTTTTGGTTTGGGTGATGTATGCATCAATATCGGTCTTTTGCCCGGGAGTGGTCAACGCTGCAACCAACTCATGCTCGGGTGCTATCACCAAAAAGCTCACTCCAAAAACAGTATCAACGCGGGTGGTGAAAACTTCTATGTAAGATGCGGGGTTTGAGGTGGGGGGAGCGGATAAATGTTCCGATCCGGAAACTTCGCTCTTCGCACCTTCTAGTGGGAACCTTACGCTCGCTCCCACGCTTTTGCCTATCCAGTTGCGCTGCATTTCTTTGAGGGGCTCGGGCCAGTCAATACGGTCAAGGCCTGTTAATAAGCGCTGGGCATACGCGGTAATTCGCATGCTCCACTGCATCATTTTCTTTTGCTCAACAGGGTAGCCGCCGCGCTCGCTAAAGCCGTCTTTTACTTCGTCGTTAGCCAATACGGTACCAAGGGCAGGGCACCAGTTAACGGTGCTTTCGCGCAGGTAGGTTAGGCGGTATTTCAATAACTCTGCCTGTTGTTCCCGCTTGTTAAAGGCTTTCCAGTCAACAGCGGTAAATGTTAAGGTCTCGTCATCGCAAACGGCATTAATACCTGCCGAGCCTTTACTTTCAAAATGCTCAACCAGTTTGGCAATGCTTTGCGCTTTATCGGCATCTTTATCGTAATAGCTATTGAATAGCTGCATAAAGATCCACTGCGTCCATTTATAGTAATCGGCCGAACTGGTGCGTACCTCGCGGTCCCAGTCGAACGAAAAACCGATCTGGTCCAGCTGGCGGCGGTAAGTAGCGATGTTAGCTTCGGTAGTTACAGATGGGTGCTGCCCGGTTTGTATGGCGTACTGCTCGGCGGGTAAGCCAAAGCTATCATACCCCATAGGGTGCAACACGTTAAAGCCTTTAAGGCGTTTGTAGCGTGCAAAAATATCAGAGGCAATATAACCCAGCGGGTGGCCAACATGCAGCCCCGCGCCCGATGGGTAGGGGAACATATCCAGCACATAATACTTGGGTTTATTGGTGGTATTTTCGGCCCTGAAGGTTTTATGCTCTGCCCAAAACTGCTGCCACTTTTGCTCTATATCTTTAAATTGATAATCCATTTGTTTATTTACCGTATTGAGGTTGCGAAAATAGTAAAAACTGCTTTAACATCAGCGTTTATAGGTGATTTTCAATAAAGTCTATATATTATATAGGTTAACATTAAAGTTGGCGGGCTCTTTTATAAGCACTATTTTCGGCATTGAATGATACAGCGGTTTAAAGATAAAGACATGCAAGTGGTAATAGGGTTGGTACTGCGTACCGGCGTTTTTATTTCTATGGCGGTAGTTTTTATTGGAGGTGTTATCTATTTGAAACGCCACGGACAAAGCATTGCCAATTACCACAAATTTGTAGGCGTGCCCGATTTTATCCATAGCCCCGGGGGCATCATCAACGGTATCATCAATTTACGGGGCAGGGCCATCATCCAGGCCGGGATAGTACTGCTAATAGCTACGCCCATAGTAAGGGTTATGTTTAGCGCTGTTGGGTTCATCCTGGAGAAAGATCATTTGTATACTGCCATCACTTTCATCGTACTCCTTATAATTATCATCAGCGCTTTTAGCGGGCACGCAGGTTAATTTTCTAAAACCATTTTTGCTTTGCCCTGCTTTTATAATATGCGCAGGCGGAAGGTACAGTCATCAGCACTACAAAGTATAGGGTATGATCCCGAGCAGCAGATCCTCGAACTGGAGTTTAGGGATAACGGTGGCGTATGGCAATATTTTAATTTTAAGCCGGCATCCTACAAAAAGTTTGTAAACGCCGAATCGCTGGGCAACTTTTTTGTGACCCGTATAAAAGGAAAGTACCCCGAAGAAAAAGTGCAATCTTATTGAGTAGGTTGTTTCATTCGATTTTGCTCGTCCTCGTTACCGGTAACGTGCTTTGCGGAACCCTTAACGCTTGTTTTACCAAAACGGTAGCTAAAGTTTATATAAACTTTACGGTACTCTCGCCTATCTAAAATATTAATGTTAAGGTTTTGATAATTTATGGATGCCCTGTCGCGGTTCAGCTTAAAAATATCGTTGCCAACTAAACTTATGCGGCCCCTTTTATTCAATATCTGTTTGCTGATGCCTGCATCAACAAAGCCGGCGGGCCTAAATTGCTTAATGCCATAAAATGTATTGGTCTCAAATTTTCCTAACAACTGTGCAGCAAAGCCCCCCGGCAAAGTAAAGGTTTGCATAGAGGAAACTGTCACATCGGCTGTACCTTTATTAAGGTTGCCGTACTCAACATAAGCAATGTATCGTTGGTACGAAGCATCTACTTCAGTATTACTTGTCCACCAACGTGTGAATTTTATAGGTGTATTAATGTTAATGCCATAAGTATATACCCTGCCCAGGTTAACATCGGCACTTAGCGATAATTTAGATGCGTCATCCTGCCCAACAAATGGGAAGGTGGCACCAGTTGTAATTTCGGCACGTAATGTTGTAACCGTTTCACTATTATACGTATGACTAAGCTGCACCAGGTTATGATATTCGGGCTTTAAGTAGGGATTGCCCGATTGGTAATTATACAGGTCAATAAAATAAAGGAACGGGTTAAGCTTATCATACCCCGGCCTTGTAATACCTCTTGACAGGTTTAATGCAAACTCATTCTTATCGTTATGCTTGTAATTTAATGTCGCCGTAGGGAACATATTAAAATACTTATGGGGGGTTACTCCTGTGGTTATCCCGGCGGTGTTTAGCGATGTGCCCTCGTTGTTGGTGTATTCGCCGCGCAGGCCACCGTCAAAATCAAACTTGCCAAACTTGGTGGTGTAATTGACATAAGCGGCCGCAATTTTCTCGTCGAACAGGAAGTGGTTACTAAAAGTAGTGTTAATCGTGTAAATGCCATCCACTTGCGGGCCAAACACAAAGTTATTATCTGTAGTGGTGTAGCTATATTTTACCCCTATATCTAACTTGCCTTTTGGTAACGGGTTGGTTAATGCCAGAAAGCCACTCCAGTTTTTTATTTTAGTAGGCGATATATTTTGCAACAGAAGCGGGTCGCGGTAAGCAAAGCCCTGTTCATCGGCAAATGTATTGGTAATGTATTCGTCCGAGTGGCGCTTAGCCCTGCTGTAAGTTGCATTGGCGGTAATGCTCCTGCCCACTTTATCTAATTTGGCAGTATAGTTAAGGTTATAATTGATATTGCTGATATCCCTATCTACTGTTGAATTGGCAATAATGGTAGAATCTAAAAGCGCATTGTTATAAATGCGCAAGATGTTATTCTTGTCGATATTGTTATTATTTACAGTACCGGATACCAAAAAGCCAAGGCTTTGGTTAGGCGACAGAAAGAAATCGGTACCAAACCTAAACGTATGGCTGCGCGATTCGATAACGCTTTTATAGGTAGTGCTGTAATTGCTTTCTACACCTGCGTAATCAACTTTACGGTCGGTATAAACATCTTTCCATGTTTTATTGGCAACCACGCTATAACTGCCAAAAATATTATAGCTTGCTGTGCGATGGTTTAGGCTAATACCCGTGCTTCCTTTATAGTATTTGCCATACCCAGCCGATGCATTGAAAGTGCCGTTTGTACCGATGTTTGTCCCTTTTTTATAAATGATATTGATGATGCCGCCGCCTGCAGCATCATATTTTGCAGAACCTCCCTTGATCACCTCTATCCGGTCGATGTTGCTACCTTGTGTGCTTTTAAGCAACGCTGCCAGATCGGCGCCGTTAAGATTGGTAGCTTTGCCATCTACCATTACCAGGGCATCCTGGCGGCCATTAACGCTTACGTTGTCATTATTATCAACACGTACCCCCGGCGACTGCCTTAAAATTTCTAATACAGATTGCCCGTCGGCAACGATGCTGGCCGATGGGTTGATGATCATTTTACCCGGTTTTACCTCGATATAGGGCTTTTTGGCAACTATCGAAACTTCTTTTAACTCTTTATTAATTGATAACAGGGTGATGGAGGCGATGGTTTTATCGAGCCCGGCTGTAATTGTAAAGTTAGGGGAGTAAGCTTTTTTAAACCCAAGCCTTGTAGCGAGAACAATGTATTTGCCAGGGTTAACATACGATAAGCGGAAACTGCCGGTATTGCCAACAAGGGCAGACATAGCCACAGACGAGTCGGGCAGGTTTAATAGAATAACCGTGGCAGCTTGGGCCGGTTGGTTATTTTGTATTAAAACATTACCGCTTATAGTTGAAGAACCCGTTTGGGCATAACAAAAACTAAATAGACTTGACAGGAGAGCTGCAAATAAGCACCCGAATTTAACCCTCATTAATATACCTTGTAGAAATGTTGCTTATAGTATCCAATTTAAAGCCTTAAATATAACAACAATTTTACAATGGAAAATAATCTATTATTGCTTTTTACGACTTTATACTATTAAATGTTGCTTTAAGTTATTAGTATAAAAGTAAATCCTTTCTATTTATTAATTTCGCCACAGACAATTAGCACTATATGAAGAAAATATACCTGATAGCGTTTGTTTTATTATTTGCAGCACGGCTTAAGGCCCAAGAGCCTGCAAATTACGCGGCAGTTGCCAATAAATTTAAACAATTTTATAACAGTAACCAGCCCGATAGCATCTTTGCTATGTTTAGCCCTGAAATGAAGGCAAGCTTACCGTTAGATAAGTTTAAACCAACTACTGTACAGCTAAAATCGCAACTGGGTAACATCAAACAAAACAGTTTTTTAAGTTACAGTTCGCAATTAGCTGTTTACAAGGCAACGTTTGATAATGCCGTGTTTTTACTTAATTTATCGCTTAACAGCCAAAATAAACTGACCGCTTTGTTGCTTAGCCCTTATGTGGAGGAAGCTAAATCAATAGCGATGGACGCCTCTCTAAAGGAGTCTCCTGTGCTACTTAAAACCTTTTCGGGTTCTATTTCGGGCACTTTAACTACGCCGGCAAATGCACAAGGTAAAATACCGGTGGTAATTATCATTGCGGGATCGGGCCCTACAGACCGAGACGGTAACAGCCCTAAACTTGGCCTTAATGGCAATACCTATAAAATGCTGGCAAACGAGCTTGGTAAAAATGGCATAGCCAGCCTGCGTTATGATAAACGCCTGGTGGGGCAAAGTGTAACTACTACTAAAGAAAAGCAACTGCGCTTTGAAGACTATGTGGATGATGCCGTAGGCCTGGTGAATTTACTGAGCGAAGATCAGCGCTTTTCTAAAGTGATCGTTTTGGGCCATAGCGAAGGTTCGTTAGTAGGGATGCTGGCTATTCGCGATCAGCCGGTTAAAGGTTACATCTCAGTTGCCGGTGCAGGCCGCTCGGCAGATATTGTGGTGACCGAGCAGATGAAAGCTTACCCTAAATTTATCCAGGATAACTTTAAAACAATGCTGGATAGCTTGAAAAAAGGAAAGTTTACGGATAACATCGACCCGAAACTTTACCCAATAGCCAGGCCGGATATCCAGCCTTACCTATTATCATGGTTCAGGTACTCGCCAGCCCGAGAGATTAAAAAAGTAAAAATACCGGTCCTGATCGTACAGGGGACTACAGATATCCAGGTACCGGCCACTGATGCCGACCTTTTGAAAAAAGCAAAATCGGACGCGGTGTTATTGATGATCCCAAATATGAACCATGTTTTAAAAGAGGCCCCGGCAGATAAGGAACAAAATGCGGCCACGTACAGCAAACCTGACCTTCCCCTGAAACCCGAACTTGTTACCGGGATAGTAAATTTTATAAAGGGATTGAAATAGATGTGTAAATGTACGGATATCCAGATGTGCAAATGAGTTCATCTGCATATTTGCACATCTGAAATCTGCACATCCTTTAACTACTTCCAGGCACCCAGCAACCTTCTCAACAATATAATTTCTGAGGTATGGTACGCGTTATGGTCGGCTACCTGCAGGGCTTCGCGCAAGATGCTTTGCCCATCGCCATGCGGGATATTTTTGTAGATATCGTCGCTATTTAACAAGTTTATAAATTCGGCCCTGTCAGCGTTGATCTGGTCCACCGTTTTATCCCACTCGGCATCATCTTTAGGTTCGGCTTCTTTAGGCCAATAATCATCAGGCCATTTTGGCGATTGGTGGCTGCCGTCTTTACTAAACTCCAGCATATCCCACTGCGCAATGCGGATGTGCTCTGCAAGTTGCCAGATACTGTAGGGCAGGTTATGGGGTTTTACGCCGCGCAATTCTTTAGGCAGGCCCGCCAGTGCATCTTTCAACGTAACATGCGCGCCACCGCCCTCTATCATTTTTATTAATTCGTTTATAAGTATTTCGTGCTGATGATCCATAATAAATAAGTTTGTTGTTTAACAAATTAGATACAGGTTTGATTTATATGGTTCAAAAGTTTTAAGTTTATGCACCAAAGTTAAATTGTACCATAGTGATCAAAAAACTACTATTAATGGCCCTTTATGTGGCTGCATTTACCGGTTGTAAAAAGGATGGCAACATGTCCCAGGAGTTGGGACTGAAAGATGACGCCGCCTTTTTAAGATACGAAGACCACTTTTTAGAGGAACTATGGAAGAACAACCCCGACTGGGCAACAAGCGTTGGTTATCATAAATACGATAGCCTTTTGCTGGTACCATCGGCCAAAAACCGCGACCTTGCCGTAAAGTTTGCCAAAGTTCAGATAGACTCCTTGAGCCGCTACCAGCCTAATACGCTTAGTGATTTTAACAAGATGGATAGCCGCCTGATGCAAAACGAAATGGAGAAGATCCAGTTTTACAACGAGCAGCTTAAAGCATACGAGTGGGACCCTTCATCATATAATGTTATAGGATCTTTCGCTACAATATTGAATGAGAATTATGCACCGCTTACCAAGCGCCTGCGTAGCTTTTATCAAAAGATGGAAAACATCCCTGCGTATTATAAAGAGGCAGAGAAGCAAATAAAAAATCCAGTTGTTGAACTTACCCAACTTGCAATAGACCAGCACTTGGGTGGTGTTGGTGTTATTGAAAATGATTTTGCCGACTCCCTTAAAAAGACCAATATCCCCGCTGCCGAGCAGACATTAATGCTTGGCAGGGCTAAAATATCTGCGGCGGCTATTAAAGAATACGCGGCATGGTTAAAGGCATTGAAAAATGATAAGCCACGCAGCTTTAGGCTTGGTAAGCAATTCTACGAGGCCAAGTTTAAATACGAGATCCAAGCCGAGGGGACTGCTCAGCAAACTTATAACTCGGCAGTAGAGCGTAAGAAATTCTTGCACAAAGAGATGGCCAAGCTAAGCCGTGCGCTTTGGCCCAAATATTTTGGCAAGCAGCCAATCCCGAAAGATTCTTTAGAATTTATTGCCAGGGTGATAGATACGCTATCGGCTAAGCACGTTGCCCCGGGTGAGTTCCAGTCGGCAATTGAGAAAGAGATACCTAAGCTAACAGCATTTATCAGGAGTAAAGATATTGTAACGCTCGACCCTACGAAGCCGTTGGTTGTACGCAAAGAACCTGCATATATGGCAGGAGTTGCAGGTGCATCGATCAGCGCGCCGGGCCCGTATGATAAGAACGGTAATACGTATTATAATGTGGGTAGCCTTTCGGGCTGGCCGGCAGAAAAAGCGGAGAGTTATCTGCGCGAATACAATGATTATATATTGCAGATCCTTTGTATCCACGAAGCAATCCCCGGCCACTATACCCAACTGGTATACGCCAACAAAGCGCCAAGTATGATCAAAGCTATCTTTGGCAATGGTGCTATGGTAGAAGGTTGGGCGGTATTTAGCGAGCAGGAAATGATGGATGCCGGCTTTGGCGATAACGCGCCGGAAATGCGCCTGATGTGGTATAAATGGCACCTGAGATCGGTTTGTAACACCATATTAGACTACAGCGTGCACAGCAGCAATATGACCAAAGAGGATGCTATTAAAATGCTAACCAAAGAGGCCTTTCAGCAACAAGCTGAGGCCGAAGGCAAATGGAAACGTGTTAGCGTGAGCAATATACAGCTAACAAGTTACTACACTGGTTACAAGGAAATAAACGCCCTGCACGAAGAGTGGAAAAAGAAGAAAGCCGACAAATACAAGTTGAAAGAGTTTAACGAGAAGTTCCTGAGTTATGGCAGCGCACCGGTTAAATACATTAAAGAGGCAATGTTTGCCATACCTAAGATAGACCCGAAAGGGAATAATTAGATGAGAAGATGTGCAGATGTGCGAAATTTGCAGATATTTGGATAAAACAAATACTGGCGTAAGCTAAAGCTTGCACATGTTTTCAAACAAGTTACGCTATGCTTAACTTGCGCGAGCGGAAATTTTACTTTTTCATACTGAGTGATAGCGAAGCATCTATCAACAAACGTTGCATTGCCGATTGTCAAGTCGGCGATTAGATGCTTCAAATCGTTCAGCATGACGAACGAGAGATAAGCGCGATGGTGTTATTTATCTACACATCTGCATATCCACGCATTTGCACATCTATTTTTTCTTCTCGTGTACAATAACAAATACGTCTTCGTTATCTTTTTTCATGAGATACTTTTCGCGGGCGAATTTCTCGAGCTTGACTTTATCGGAGGTAAGTTCGGATAGGTCTTTGTTAACCTTGTCAGTTTCAGCCTGGTAAAAAGCCTCTTCTTGCTTTAACTTGTTGAGTTGCTGGTGATAATCGTACTGAGAGAACAGATCGTTCTTGTCAAAAAAGGTCATCCACACTACAAAAGCCACCGTAACCAGGAAGAATTTGTTCTTGATAAGGTTTAAAAGGCGTCTCATTTGTGTCGGTTCGATTTTCACTTTAAAGCTATTTAATTTCTTTTGAGGTTGCAAATATGGTTATTAACATCCTAACATAAAAATTTTATGATAGATGATCGCATGGAAAAAGGCCCTAAAAAACAAGTAAAAATTTCATCATTTTTCGACTTTAAACCACCTAAAAACGACAGTTGAACGCAAAAAACAGAAGGTTGCTTACCGAAAAAAAAGTAATAAAAAGAGGATAGAGATTAAGTAAATCCTAATCTCTATCCTCCAATCTCTAACCTTCGGCCCGGATTATCTCCGGCCCGATGATGACCTGCTGGCACCGCTCATACCGCTGGCACCGCCACGGCTGTTGGTTGCACCACCGCTACCGCGATGGCCTGCCGGCCTGCCGCCTGCACCGGCCCTTTTGTTGCCGCCACCATGCCTGCCACCTGCCGAAGCCGGGCTTTTTGGTGTGCCGTTTTTAGCTTTGCTCATCATCTTCTCCGTCATGGCTTCGTAGCTTAACGGGTAGGGATGGCCAAGCTCTACGGGGATATCTTTGGCAATCAGTTTATGGATGTCTTTAAGGTAATCTATCTCTTCCTCGCCATCGCAAAACGTAAGGGCTATGCCGCTTGCACCTGCACGGCCGGTACGGCCAATACGGTGTACATACGTTTCAGGGATGTTCGGGATCTCGTAATTAATAACGTGGGTAAGCTCGTCAATATCGATACCGCGGGCGGCAATATCGGTAGCTATAAGCACGCGGGTGGTACGGTTCTTAAAGTTAGTCAACGCACGCTGGCGCGCGTTTTGTGATTTATTCCCGTGGATAGCCTCGGCAGTGATGCCGGCCCGAAGCAGGTCTTTAACCACCTTATCTGCACCATGCTTGGTACGGGTAAACACAAGTGCTGTCTTGATACCTTTATCCTGTAAAATGTGGTTAAGCAATAAGCGCTTATCATTTTTGCTTACGTAGTATAACGATTGCTGAATGGTATCGGCAGTTGATGATACCGGGGCAACCTCTACACGTGCAGGTTTCTGCAAAATGCTGTCTGCCAGGTGCTGGATCTCGTTAGGCATGGTAGCGCTAAAGAAAAGCGTTTGCCTGTTGGCAGGTACCTTGGCTATTATTTTTTTAACGTCGTTAACAAAACCCATGTCCAACATCCGGTCGGCCTCGTCAAGGATCAGCATTTTTATCTGATCGATGTGTACGTGGCGCTGGTTCATCAGGTCTAATAAGCGGCCCGGGGTAGCTATCAGGATATCTACACCACGGCGCAAGGCATCAACCTGTGGGTTTTGCGATACACCACCAAAAATAACCAGATTTTTAAGGCCGGTATTTTTACCATACGCAGTAAAGCTTTCGCTGATCTGGATAGCTAGTTCGCGAGTTGGCGTAAGTATAAGCGCCTTAATTTGTTTTTGCTCTTTATGTTTTTGCTTATCCAGGAATAACAATTGTAAAATAGGGATAGCAAATGCAGCCGTTTTACCGGTACCGGTTTGGGCACAGCCCAACAGATCGCGGTGTTGTAATATATAAGGTATAGCTTGTTCTTGTATAGGCGTTGGGGTTGTATAACCCTCTGTTTTTAAGGCCCTTAATATGGGCTCAATTAAATTTAAATTTTCAAATGACATGTAATGATTGTAATGTATATGTGCTAACGCGAAGCATTAAGCGGATCTGAAGAGTGTCTAATAAATCAAAACCGTAAATCGACGGGTAATTATCGCAAAGATACGCTTTTTATACACAAGTTGTGTTAACAGCTGTAATGTGATGAAATAGTGACGATGTGGTTGATAAGTAGAGAGTGGTTAAATGTTGAGTGGGTGCTTTTCGCAGCAACTATTGCATTTGTGGAGAACTGGTAATTCGCTTATTTGATTGCTTGTTTATTCGTAAATAGCCTCATTATAAAACAGTTAAATTTATTATACTTGTTTATGAAAAAACTATACTGCCTTATCCTGTTTGCCTTTATAAGTGTAGAAGGCTTTAGCCAAAGCGCTGCCAATGAGCCGAAGATAAAAGCTGCCATAGTAAGTTTTTATAACGGCTTATCATCATTGGATGATGCTGCTATTGGCGCCGCGGTAACTAACGATTTTACCTTGGTAGAGCATAAAAAAATCTGGAATACCGATTCGCTGATGAAGGCCCTGGCGCCTATGAAAGGGACAGGCGTTAAACGGATTAATAAGCAGGAATATACTAAGATAGAGCAAAATGGCAATGTAGCATGGGCCGTTTATTACAATACCGCCGATATTACCCGCGGGGATAAAACAAAATCTTTTAAATGGCTGGAAAGCGCGTTGTTAGTTAAGGATGGCGGGAAATGTAAACTAAAGCTACTGAATGTAACCGACTTGTAGCAAGCCGAAGTTCTCTCTCCTGTTCAAACAAGCGGTACGTATTATTCCGCTGTATGTTCTCCTGCTTCAACCAGCCCTTCCGCTTTTTTCTGCTCTTTTCTTTTCAAAAAGGCATCCAATAAGATCAGCCCGATCCCTATCATGATAGAAACATCAGCCGCGTTAAAAATGCCTGTTTGCAATGCGCCGAATTGGATGTGTATAAAATCGGTAACCGATCCTTTTGTGATCCTGTCGTAAAGGTTGCCCACGCCGCCACCGATGCAAAAAATGATGCCGGTAACCATAAGGTTGCTTAACCCCTTTTTGGTAAGGCTATATATTAATGCGCCAACAAGTGCTATAACGGGTAATAGGGTAAGCAGTATAAACCTGAATGGCTGCACCAGTTTATCGCCAAGGCTTAAGAACGCGCCGGTATTTTCTACCCGTAGCAGGGTAACATGATCGTTAAAAAAGCGGTATTGGTCGTAAATGCCGATATGGGCACGCATCATGGCTTTCGTTTCCTGGTCGGCAATTACGTTCAGCGCCAGTATCACAAGGAAAAATATAATGCGAGTAGTGCCTGTTAATTTCATTGATGCGAAAATAGAAAAATATCTTCAAGCATCATTATAAGGAGTGATAGTGACGTGGTGATGATTTGATAGAACTAATCGCAGATCTTGCTATCAAAGATTGCCACGCTACGCCCATAATGGCGCATAGGTTAAACAAAAAGCCTTTCAAGTTAAACTCGAAAGGCTTAATCATTTGCACATCTGCACATCAAAATACTATTTCTTCATCATGCCGATGAAATCATCGAACAGGTAACGGCTATCGTGCGGGCCGGGTGACGACTCGGGGTGATATTGTACCGAGAACGCGTTCTTGTTTTTTACACGGATGCCTTCAATCGACTGGTCGTTTAGGTTTACGTGCGTAATTTCTACTTTGTCTGACGCTCTTACGGCATCTTGCACCACACCAAAGCCATGGTTTTGCGAGGTTACTTCACAATGATTGATGATCACGTTTTTAACCGGGTGGTTTAAACCGCGGTGGCCATTAAACATTTTTTGAGTTGGGATATCGTTAGCCAAAGCCAAAAGCTGGTGACCAAGGCAAATACCGAACAACGGTTTATCTGTAGCCAATATCTTTTTAACAGTATCTATTGCGTATGGCATTGCCGACGGATCGCCGGGGCCGTTAGAGATAAAGTACCCCGAAGGAGAAAAATCTTTCTCCATTTCTTCGAATGTGGTTTTTGCCGGGTAAACTTTGGCGTAAACGTCACGGTCGTCAAAATTGCGTAGGATGTTCTTCTTAACACCAAGGTCAAGCACCGCTACACGGTAGGCAGCGTTCTCGTCGCCAAAGGTGTAAGTTTCTTTGGTAGATACCTGTGATGATAGCTCAAGGCCATCCATATCGGGTGCTTCTGCCAGTTTGGCTTTCAGTTCGTCGAGGTCTAAAATTTCTGAAGAGATAATGGCGTTCATGGCGCCTTTATCACGGATGTGGCGAACTATCTGGCGGGTATCTACATCAGAGATGCCGACGATGTTTTGCTCCTGAAAATAATCCTGGATGCTTTCGTTTGCTTGTTTGCGGCTGTAGGCGATGTTGTAGTTTTTACAAACCAACCCGGCTATCTGGATATTGGCGGATTCAACCTCTTCGGTAGCAATACCGTAGTTGCCAATGTGCGCATTGGTAGCCACCATAATTTGCCCAAAGTAAGATGGGTCGGTAAAAATTTCCTGGTAGCCGGTCATGCCGGTATTAAAGCAAATTTCGCCTGTGGTAGTACCAATTTTCCCGGCGGCCTTGCCATAAAAGGCTGTTCCGTCGGCCAATAATAAAACTGCAGGTAATTTGGTGAAATGATTCATTTAGCAAAAAAATTGAAAGGGTTATTGATTCGGATTTTCTGGCACGAAGCTCCGTGAAAACAAACCGGATGGTTGAAGTAAGATACCTCGTTATTCACGGCGCAAAAATAGAAAAATATTTACGATTTTAGATGTACGATTTTAGATTTTTTGGATGCATGTAAATCCTGACGCAAATCTGAAGAATATACAGCCTTTTGTTTAAAAGCCAATTAATAGGTATCAAACATCTAAAGTTGTAGATTTGGGTAAGCCTTAATAATAATCACAAACGGAATTCAATTTTATGCCGCCAACCTTCCTTTTATTTTTAGGCTTTGTATGCTATCTCGGATTTATAACACTTTCATTAGTGATATGTATCCCAATGTTATTTATAGAGTCGGTAAACTTACTGGCAAAAAAGATTATCTTAACAGTATTGATCTCATTTCCATGTTTACTAATGACAGGATTTGTATTTACAATTGTATGTGTATTACCGGCATTGTTGTTTACCTGGTTGTACAATAATAAATATATACCAACAACAGTCGGAATTTATGCAACCATTGCAAGTTTTTTGATTTTCGTAGGCATAGTAGCTATTTGCTCGCTTTATCTTTGGTATTTTGCAAGTAACCTAATTTACAAACGACTGGATAAAAAGCCTTTGTCTGACTTTTTAGATAATGATAAGATTTACAATTACCTGAAGCTTTTTTTGATTAAACTTAGAATTGTCAATACTTAACGGACTTCTGCTTTTAACCCGTCAAAATATAACGCATTAAAAAAGCAAATCCGAAATCGTAAATCTAAAATCCGAAATAAGAATACCTTTGCATTACAAAACCAAAAAGATGCCATGTCGGTAAACAAAGAAGTTAAACGCATTACGACGCATATACTGCAGGAAATGAAGAACCGTGGCGAGAAGATAGTCATGCTTACGGCCTACGATTTTTCGATGGCTGCCATTGTAGATAATGCCGGTATGGATATTATCCTGGTGGGCGATTCGGCCAGTAACGTTATGGCCGGGCATGAAACCACGCTGCCTATCACGCTGGATCAGATGATCTATCATGCGTCGTCGGTAGTGCGTGCGGCTAAACGCGCTTTGGTGGTTGTAGATCTGCCATTCGGGTCCTACCAGGGTAACTCTAAAGAAGCTTTAGCATCAGCCATCCGTATCATGAAAGAAGCGGGGGCACATGCGGTGAAGTTGGAGGGTGGTGTAGAAATTGCAGAATCTATCAGCAGGATTTTAACCGCGGGTATCCCTGTAATGGGCCACTTGGGTTTAACCCCGCAGTCGATCTATAAATTTGGCACTTATACCGTTCGTGCAAAAGAAGAAGCAGAAGCTCAAAAGTTAAAAGAAGACGCCTTGAAATTGCAGGAACTTGGATGTTTTGGGATAGTGTTAGAAAAGATCCCCGCCAAGCTTGCCAAAGAAGTAAGCGCGAGCCTTACTATACCAACCATAGGCATAGGCGCAGGCCAGCATTGCGACGGGCAGGTATTGGTGATCCACGATATGCTGGGAATAAACAAAGGGTTTAAACCCCGCTTTTTACGCCAGTACGCCAGCCTGTTTGATGTGATGAACGATGCCATAAGCCATTATGTTGGCGATGTAAAGGCAAAAAGCTTCCCTAACGAGAAGGAGGAGTATTAATGTGCGGATATGCAGATGAAGCCTCTCCCCAGCCCTCTCCGAAGGAGAGGGAGTTATAAAATAAACACTTTCGGACTTCCGGACTACGGACTTCCGACTTAAAATATGGCTCGACCGGAATTTAATTATATAAGTAAAGATGTTACCGATGAGGATGTGCTGTATGAGGACAACCACCTTATTGCGGTGAACAAGCGCGCGGGCGATATTGTGCAGGTAGATGATACCGGCGATGATTCGTTAGATGAGAAGGTGAAGCGGTACATCGCCCAAAAATACAACAAGCCGAACGGCGCTTTTCTGGGCGTAGTACACCGGCTGGACAGGCCCGTTAGCGGGGTTATCCTGTTCGCTAAAACCAGCAAGGCTTTAGAGCGCATCAATAAGATGTTTAAGGGCCGCGAAATGCATAAAACCTATTATGCCATCGTGCGTAAACGCCCGCAGCCAGAGGCTGGTAACCTGGTGCATTACCTCATTAAAAACCCACAAAAAAATGTTACCAAAGCCCACGATAAAGAAGTGGCCGGCAGCCAGCGGTCCGAATTAAACTACAAACTGGTTGGCGAACTGGACGGCTACTTTGTAATAGAGGTAGACCCCATAACCGGCAGGCCGCACCAGATCAGGGTTCAGCTATCAACCTTGGGTTGCCCAATAGTTGGCGACAATAAATATGGTTACCCCCGTGGCAGCCTGCGTAAAAGTATTTGCCTGCATGCCCGCCGCCTGCAATTCATCCACCCCGTAAAAAACGAGCCGATCCTGATTGTAGCTTCCCTGCCTAAAGATGGTTTTTGGGAAAAGTTTGAGGGGTTGATAGATTAAGGGTTAGTAAGCCTGTATCAACACCTCTGTAGGTATTTTTAAATTATCGTGCAAAAGGCGTATCATTTCTAACGATAGCTTTCTTTTCTTATTTAAAATTTCACTTGCACGGCTTTTTAAGCCAATAACTTTAGCCAGGTCATTTTGGTTATAACCCATTTGTTCCATCCGGAATTTGATGGCTTCTACAGGGTCGGGGAAAGATATTGGAAAATATTCGTTTTCGTAATTCTCTATCAGTATCCCCAAGATCTCCAATTCGTCACCGTTTTCAGAACCATGTGCTGCATCAAAAATAAGCTCCAGTCTTTCTAAAGCATGTTGGTAATCTTTCTCGTCTTTAATCGGTTTTATTGTCATCGTTTTAAATAGTTGTGGCGTCAATTTTATCATACTCGGCATGCGTTCCTATAAACCTGATCCATGCCATTTGATAGCCATAATTAATTTTTACAATTAGCCTGTAATTATTCCCTTTAACATTAAAAACAACCCTGTTGTCAGCCAATATACTTGCACTTGGGTATTCTTTTTTTATATCATTAGGGCTGCTCCATTCGCTATTACATGCTTCTTGAAACCACGCCTTTAATTGCTGTTCGCAGTCGGCATGTTTTGCCCAAAAGTCACGTAAGATCTTTTTAGCGATTACTCTCAAAACAATAATTTAAATAAAGATAATAAATAAGTTCCCAATACGGGAATTTATTTACAATTGTTTTAATTTCTCCCAAGCCCCATCATCCACCCAAACTCCTTCCTTTAAACTTTGCTCCCTTGTGCGCAGCATGTTTTCGCCGGGGAACAGGATCTCGTCATTGCTTTCGCCACCGCCGGTTTTGGTGTAGCTGATGATCTGGTCTATCAGCGATGCGTTCCGTTCGTTATCTGTTTTAATGGCGATAAATACTTGCGATACCCCTGTTTCTTTCCTGCCCGATTGTGTGATAACCGAAGTAGAGTCGCCCCCGCTAAGCAAAGTGGCCAGCAAATCTAACACCAGCGACAAGCCCGAGCCTTTCCAAAAACCGATAGGCAGGGCGCGTTTACTTTCCACTATCGCGGCAGCATCAGTAGTTAAATTACCTTCCATATCATATCCACCGGGGACGGGTAGAGGTTTGCCCTGCGCCTCATACTGCCAAAGTTTGCCGAATGCATATTGCGAGATCGCCATATCCAGCACCACATTTCCGCCATCGCGAGGGATGGCAATGATGAGCGGGTTATTGCCCAGGCGTGGCTCGGTGCCGCCCCAAGGGGGCAAGTTGGCAATGGTGTTAGTAAAACAAAGGCCAATGTAACCTGCCTCCGTAGCTTGGTTGCCGTAGGTGCCGCCACGCATCCAGTGGTTGGTATTTTTGATGGCTACACAACCAATGCCGTTATCCGTTGCCAGGGATATGGCCCTATCCATACAAAACTGCGCGTTAAGCATACCGGGACCAAGGTTGCCGTCCCATTGTTCCATAGCGCCAAAAGCGTTTACTTTAGTTGGCACAGCACCGGGGAACACCAAACCCTCTTTAATATATTCAATGAAAGTGGGGAAACGGTTAAGGCCGTGGCTGTACACGCCGTCGCGGCTGTTATCGGTAAAAACGGTTGATATGGCATCGGCAATGTTATTATCAATATCGAGGCTGGTAAGCACCCGTTTAAATTCGGCTTTTAGTTGTTGGTAGGGTATGCGCATAAGGCAAATATAGCAGGCTTGTGCAAGCTGTATAATTATATCGCCCCGAAATATTTACACATATAATGAGTTATAATAAAGCAGCTTTTGAAATTGCTTAAGTAAACTATCTTTGTAGCGTAAATGAAGAACAAACAATTATACTTTTTACTGGCCGTTTTGATGGTTTTGGGCTTTATGTTTAACTCATGCAAAAAGGAAAAGACCGACAGCCTAAAAAGTTTATTTACAACCGGTAAATGGCAATTGGGTACCGTTATCGAGTATAAATACCTGGGCAACCAGGAAACTTCCAAAGATACTTTGCAATGCGATTCGGCCCAGATATTTAAGTTTAACAATGATATGACCTGTAGCTACAGCTACTTTGATTGCCTTGGGTCTACGGTAAATGGTAAATGGTCGTTATCTGATACTAGGTTGTTTTTGTTTGCAGATCTTACTTATCCGACCGCTACTACAGCGGGCACAACGCAGCCCTTCATCAATTCGCGCATTGTTAACCTTGGCGAATTTTCGATGGTGCTGGAAACCGGCAACCTGCAAACTTATTACACCGCAACCGATACGCGAACCATTCGGCGATATGGATTTATACGTATTAAGCCTAATGTTGCACAATAATTTGAATAAATTTTATATTTTGCGTAACAAAAGCTACCATCCATTTTGAAAAAGAGAATTGCCATTTTTGCATCAGGGTCCGGGTCTAATGCCCAAAAGATAATGGAGCATTTTAAGCGTAACGCCGATGCCGAAGTTGTACTGATACTCACCAACAACGCACAGGCCTACGTTTTGCAACGTGCCGATAACTTCGAGATCCCATCGCATATATTTAACCGCCACGAGTTTTACGATACCGATGATGTGATAAGCCTGCTAAAAAATCTTCAGGTAGATATCATTGTGCTGGCCGGCTTTTTATGGCTGGTACCGCCAAGTTTGCTAAGCGCCTTCCCCAATAAAATCATTAACCTGCACCCCGCATTGCTGCCTAAATTTGGCGGCAAGGGTATGTATGGCGATAACGTGCATAAGGCTGTATTGGAAGCAGGCGAAGAGGAATCGGGAATTACCATCCACTTTGTGAACACCCAGTTTGATGAAGGCGAGATAATTCACCAATCGCGCTTTAGGATAGAACCCGGCGATAACCTGGAGATGGTGAAATTTAAAGGCCAGCAGTTAGAGCACCAACATTTCCCCAAGGTTATTGAAAATTTGTTGAAGAAGATGCGTTCGTAAGTGATTAGCTAACTTATGGTTATTATAAGTTGCTTGTTATTATAACTGACCTTCAATCTCTTCCGAAACTGTCTTCCACCTCTCATTTACCTGTTCGTATAGGTCTTCAAAAGAGATCCGCAAAGTGCTTGTGCTGATATTTATCGGCGAGCCGTACATCCGGTAGTTCATCCTAGCTGCGCGCCTGCCCAATACATTGTTTTGCCTTTTGATGTAGCCTTCTGCGTCTTCTACCTTAACCACCATAAATTTTTGACTGCCAATTTCTATAACAGATAAGCTCACAATGTCTACCCAGGGTATAAAACCAACTGAAAAGGGGCTCGAATTATCTACAATGCCGTTATTATCTATAACAAAACCGGGGCCGGCATCAAACATTTTATTGGCTATAAATAAGGCGCATACGCCAAAAAATACAATGGCTGTGTATCCAACAATAGTTATTAATAAAAGGCTTTTGTGGAAGATGCCGGGGTTTTTCACAAGCCAGATGCCTGCGGCAACAAACAATAACGCACCAATTAGCAACGCTGTTATTTTTAGCTTATTTAAACCTATTTCTACAACACCGTTTACATCCTGATCCATAGCGGTAATTAGTTAACGCTATTGTAACCGCAGGGATGGCGAACTGTTTTATTTAACCTTTACAAACTGCATGGCGCAGCCCTCAATACAAGCTCTGTTGCCAAGGTTTAGCGAATCGCCTTTTACGCGGTATATAAAGTTTTGTTGGCCCGCGCCGCTAACTGTAAGGGTGATGCTGTCAGTTAAAGTATAGGTTTTGTAATCTTTAAACAGGGTGCCTCCAATGGCGCCGCCTACTTTAAATACAGCACTGGTATTGCCGGCTGCAGGTGTCCAAATTGTAGCAGGCGGGCCTATGCCTGCTTTAGTTCGCACCAGCTTCCATTCACCAACTATAGAATTTGTAGGGTTGGAGACACTTTTTTTACAGGCACTCACACTAATAAACACCAGCATAGCAAGCAATAAAATTTTAACAGCAGGTTTCATAAAATTGGTTTTTATCGTGTTACGCAAAGGGTTGTAAATACGCTACAAAAATGAGGCTGTTTTTACGCTAATAACGAACCATGAATGATTTCATAAACAATCAATTCTCCATTGACTATTTTAAAAGCAATCACCCAGTCGTTAAAGTTAGTGCAAGAGTAACTTAGGGCCGCTAATTTTGGGTGCGAGCAAATGGTGTATTGGACATTAGGTATCGCGAGCCTATCAATTGAAGCTTTAAATTTAACGGCAAATCGGGCTCCACTACCAGGTGTGTTTTTAGATTCAACAAAGTCAGCTATAGCATACAGCACACGAGCCGCTTTAGGAAGTAGTTTAACTTTCACGCGCACTACTTGCGATTGATGTAGTTTGACAAAACTGTGTCTAAATCAATAGGTTCTTCATTTAACCCTTTGTTTAGATATATTTCCAGTTCCGCATCTGTTGCATTTCTGCCAATGCCGGTAACCATGTCAGCCTCACTTAATTCTTTAATTTCAGAGGTTTCGGCATGAAGGCCAAGTTCTTCGGCAAGCTGCATAAGCAACGTGGTTTTTTTGTCTGAGTTTGATTGAATAATCACCGTTGTCATACCTCTAATTTAGCTCAATTATTTAAATTGAACAAATTTTATTAAACCAACCAAATTTGCGAGACACAAGCTTAAAAAATACTGCTGCCGATCTCTTTCTCTAACCGCCAATTAACTAATCACTAATTAACTATTTATCTAACCACTAATTAACTTAATTACTTACCTTTGCGGCTCAAAAATTCCCTGTTGTAATGAGTCATTCTGTTCAAATAAAAAACGCGCTGATTTCTGTTTATTACAAAGACAACCTCGAGCCTATAATACACGAGTTGAACCGCCTTGGTGTGAAGATCTATTCTACCGGTGGTACCGAAACCTTTATCCGCGACCTGGGTGTTGATGTAGTTGCTGTTGAGGACCTTACATCGTACCCGTCTATCCTGGGCGGCCGTGTAAAAACCCTGCACCCAAAGGTGTTTGGCGGTATCCTTGCCCGCAGAAGTTTTGACAGTGATGAACAGCAGCTGGCACAGTACGGAATTCCCGAAATTGACCTGGTAATTGTTGATCTTTATCCGTTCGAAGAAACCGTAAATTCCGGCGCAGGCCAGGAAGATATTATCGAGAAGATAGACATTGGTGGCATCTCGCTTATCCGCGCGGCGGCAAAAAACTTTAAGGACGTGGTTATCCTTGCGTCTAAAGACGATTACAGCGAGTTAGAAGAGATATTGAAAACACAGGAAGGTGCTACCACGATTGACCAGCGCCGCCGTTTCGCTCAAAAAGCATTTAATATCTCATCAAACTACGATACCCATATTTTCCAATACTTTGACCAAAGCGAGCCGATGCCTGTTTTTAAACAAAGTATCCAAAGAAGCCAGGTTTTACGTTACGGCGAAAACCCGCATCAAAAAGGTACATTCTATGGTAACCTTGATGCCATGTTCAACAAACTGAACGGTAAAGAACTTTCATACAACAACCTGGTTGATGTTGACGCCGCCGTTTCTTTAATTGATGAATTTACCGAGCCTACCATCGCCATTTTAAAGCACACTAACGCCTGCGGTATCGCATCGCGGCAGCACATTAAACAAGCCTGGATAGATGCTTTGGCTTGCGACCCGGTTTCGGCCTTTGGTGGGGTTATCATCGCTAATGATGAGATAGATGCCGCTACCGCGGCAGAGATCGACAAGATATTTTACGAAGTTTTAATTGCCCCGGCTTATACCGACGAGGCGGTGCAGATACTATCAGCTAAAAAGAACCGTATCGTATTGGTTCGCCAGCCGGTTGAGCTGCCGCTTAAACAATTTAAAACTTTGTTGAACGGTGTTATCGAGCAGGATAAGGATAATACAGTAGAAGGCCCGTCGCAAATGAATTCGGTAACGGATAAAAAAGCAACCGATCACGAAATGCACGACCTATACTTTGCCAACAAGGTAGTTAAGCATACAAAATCAAATACCATCGTGTTCACCAAAAACAACCAGTTAATGGCAAGCGGTGTTGGCCAAACTTCAAGGGTAGATTCTTTGAAACAGGCTATTATCAAGGCAGAAGGCTTTGGATTTGACCTAAAAGGCGCAGTAATGGCATCTGATGCTTTTTTCCCGTTCCCCGATTGTGTGGAGATCGCTGCCGATGCCGGTATTACCGCGGTTTTACAGCCGGGTGGTTCTATAAAAGACCAGGACTCTGTAAATATGTGTAACCAAAAAGGTATTGCCATGGTTACCACAGGAGTTCGCCATTTTAAACATTGATTGTGAGTGGTGATTAGAGAGGGGTGAGTGGTTGCTTATTTGACAACATAATAACTACTCACTTAATAAACTCCCCACAAATCAACCACAACAAATACGAATTATAAAAAATTAGAGTTATTAATTACTAATTTACACGAATACAAGGCCCGTGTTACCTGGGCACCAAAAACAGTTTTTAATTTCACATTCCAGCTAAATAGAAATAACGCCAAATGGGTTTATTTAATTTTTTCACGCAAGAGATAGCTATCGATCTGGGTACTGCAAATACCCTTATCATACATAATGATAAAGTTGTAGTTGATGAGCCATCAATTGTGGCCTTTGACCGTACAACAAACAAAGTAATTGCCATTGGCCGCCAGGCTATGCAAATGGAGGGCAAAACCCACGATAACATCCGTACTGTTCGTCCGCTTAAAGATGGTGTAATTGCCGACTTTAACGCTGCCGAGCTAATGATACGCGGCATGATAAAAATGATTAATCAGGGTAAAGGATGGTTTTTCCCATCGTTACGTATGGTGATCTGTATCCCATCGGGCATTACCGAGGTTGAAAAGCGCGCGGTACGCGATAGCGCCGAAATTGCAGGCGCTAAAGAAGTTTACCTGATATACGAACCAATGGCTGCTGCCGTAGGTATCGGTATCGACGTGGAAGAGCCCATGGGTAACATGATCATCGATATTGGTGGTGGTACTACCGAAATAGCGGTTATCGCTTTATCGGGTATCGTTTGTGACCAGTCTATCCGCGTAGCGGGAGATAACTTCGATTCGGACATCGTTCAGTACATCCGCCGCCAGCATAACATTATGATAGGTGACCGTACTGCCGAGAAAATTAAAATTGAAGTAGGTGCAGCTTTGCCTGAGCTTAGCGAACCTCCTGCAGATTTTGCGGTACAGGGCCGTGATTTGATGACAGGTGTTCCAAAACAGATCACCGTATCATACACCGAAATTGCGCATTGTCTTGATAAATCGATCTCTAAAATTGAGGAAGCGATCTTAAAGGCATTGGAGATTACCCCGCCCGAGCTTTCTGCCGATATTTACCAGACCGGTATTTACCTTACAGGTGGTGGCGCATTATTACGCGGTTTAGATAAACGTGTGGCTGCCAAAACCAAACTACCTGTACACGTAGCCGAAGACCCGCTTCGCGCCGTAGTACGCGGTACAGGCACAGCCCTTAAAAATATAGGTAACTTTAAGTTTTTAATGCAATAGTGTAGAAGCAAGAAATAAGAGTCAAGAATCAAGATAAGGTCTTGGCTCTTGACTCTTGACTCTTGATTCTAATAGCAAATCTTCCAGGCATGCGTAACCTCCTGATATTTATTGCCAAGTACAACGCATTCTTTCTATTCCTTATTTTCGAGATAAGTTCGCTTATCATCTATATCAAATACAACTCTTTTCAAAAGGCAACTTTCATTAATAGCACCAATCAGGTTACCGGTAATTTATATGCTAGGGCAGATGAGTTTAAAGGTTACCTGAGCCTGAAAGAAGTTAACGATAAGCTTGCTAAAGAAAATGCCGCGTTGCGTAACGAGTTGCGCTCATCTAAATATGTAGATACCGTATCAAAGCACCAGGTAACCGATTCTGTTTACAAGCAGCAATATATATACATCCCGGCGCAGGTTATCAGCAATTCGGTAAATAAGCGTAGCAACTATTTAACAATTAGCCGCGGCAGTAAAGATGGTATTGCCAAAGGTATGGGTGTAACGTCTGCAGATGGTGTGGTAGGCAAGGTTGTTTTTGTGGGCGAGCATTTGTCTATCGTACAATCGCTGCTGCATAAAGATTCGCGCTTTAGCGCTATGCTGGCTACCAACAAGGCTATTGGCTATTTGCAATGGGGCGAAGCTATGGACCCGCATAAAGGTTTATTGGTTGATGTATCTAACAACGCCCAGCCAAAGGTTGGGGAGTTAGTGGTAACGTCAGAATTGTCGCTGTTCCCGGCGGGGATCCCGATTGGTAAAGTAAGCAAGCTTAACGCCAAGGGTGGCGGTTTTTTCCTGAATATGGAAGTAGCCTTCGCGGTTGATTTTAGCAAACTGGAATACGTGGATGTAGTGATCAACAAGTTTGCCCTGGAGCAAACCACTTTAGAAGCACAGGAGAAAAAGGCCGATGAGTAGGATCTTAATAATTAATCTTATCCGTTTTGTAGTGCTTGTAGCGCTACAGGTTTTCCTGCTGAAAAATATTTCGCTTTACAACCTCTCAACGCCGTACCTGTACATACTGTTTATACTTTTGCTGCCGTTCGAAACCCCAAACGTGGTGGTTTTTGTGCTCGCATTTGTACTGGGTATAACCATAGATGCTTTTTATGATACGCCGGGCCTGCACGCTGCATCATGTACCTTGCTGGCATTGGTGCGTGTGCTGTTCATCAGCATAACGGTGCAAAAGGATGGTTTTGATAATGAACCCGAGCCTACGCTAAGCATAATGGGTTTCAGGTGGTTTTTTACTTACGCGCTTGTCCTTACACTTTTTCACCACTTTTTCCTGTTCAACCTCGAGGTTTTTAGGTTTGATGAGATAGGCTACACACTAAGCCGGTTTTTATTGAGTTCGATATTTACTGTATTTTTGATGCTGGTTTCGGGCTTATTGTTTTTCAGAAAGAAAGAGCGTAAATAAATGAATAGTTTTTTTGAGCGGAGGTACGTTATAGCGGGCATCTTTATCACGTTGATATTGGTGTTGCTTGCCCGCTTGTTTTATATCCAGGTGGTGGACGACCGCTACTCGCTTTACGCCAGCCAAAACGTTGTACGTAAATTTGTAAAATACCCTGCCCGCGGGCCAATACTTGACCGCACCGGCAAAATAATGGTGGAGAACGAACCCGTTTACGACATTACCGTTGTGCCCAAACAAGTAAAATCATTTGATACCGTTGAGTTTTGTAAACTGCTTGGCATAGACCGTGAAGGTTATGATAAGCGCATGGTAAAGGCACGGAAGTATTCGCCATACCGCACTTCTGTTTTTGAGAAGCAGGTAACAGTAGAGCAATATGCCGCCTTCCAGGAACGCTTGTCAGAGTTTCCCGGTTTTGATACCCAGCAACGATCGTTACGTACCTATCCGGATACCGCCGCGGCGCAATTTTTAGGTTATATAGGGGAAGCTACAGATGCCATCATCAAAAGATCTAACGGGTACTATAGTCCGGGTGATTATGTGGGAATAACCGGGGTCGAAAAATCATATGAAACCGTTTTGCGCGGCCAGCGTGGTGTCGAGAACATTATGGTAGATTCGCGCAATGTACGTAAAGGCAAATATGCCAACGGCGCTTTCGACACATCGGCAGTAGCCGGCGAACGCCTCATCTCGTCACTGGATATGGCCATCCAGAAACTTGGCGAAAAACTAATGACCAACAAGGTGGGCAGTATTGTAGCCATCGAGCCATCAACCGGCGAGATACTTTGTTATGTAAGCAGCCCAACCTATGATCCTAACCTGCTTGTGGGGCGCCAGCGTGGCAACAATGCCGCTAAATTATATAAAGACCCGTACAAGCCATTTTTTACCCGGCCCGTTCAGGCATACTATCCGCCCGGCTCGTCATTCAAACCGCTTAGCGCGCTTATAGCAATGCAGGAAGGTGTTATAACCCCGCAAACCGTTTACCATTGCAGGGGGTATTACCAGGCCGGTAACCGCCGCGTTCCATGTTTCCATCACGAGGTACATGGCGATGTTAACCTGGCCAGCGCGGTTGCCCATTCATGTAATGGTTATTTTGATATGGTTTTTGAGAAGCTGATCAATCGTAACGGGGCAAAAAAAACGGATACATCATTTAATTACTGGCGTGATAATGTGGCCAAGTTTGGCCTGGGGGCAAAATTAGACCTGGATATGCCAAATGAAAACCGTGGCAATTTGCCTAAAGCAGCTTATTACGATAAAGTTTACGGTAAAGGCGGCTGGCGTTCAAGTACTATAATTTCGTTGGGTATAGGCCAGGGTGAATTATCTGCAACGCCACTGCAGTTAGCTAATATCGAGGCTACTATTGCTAACCACGGTTACTATTACAAACCGCATTTAATTAAGTCTGTTGGCGATAAACAAGTGATCAGGAAAGAATATACGCTACGGAATTATGTAGGTGTTGATGCACAATATTTTGAACCTGTTATAGACGGAATGCAAAATGTGGTTGACTTTGGTACGGCCAGCAGTTCAAAAATACCGGGCATTGTAATGTGCGGAAAGACAGGTACAGCCGAGGTTAAGAACCGCGAATCTAATTCGGTGTTTGTAGCGTTTGCCCCGCGCGACAATCCGAAAATAGCTATAGCTGTGGTTGTTGAAAGCGCGGGACAGGGCGCTACCTGGGCAGCGCCCATTGCCAGTTTTATTGTTGAGCAATATTTAAAAAAGAGCATCTCTAAACGCCCGTCGGGTATTTTCCCGGAGTATTATATTGGGAGGAACCTGCTGCCCGAAATAATTTTGAAACCTGCCGATAAAGCAAAGATAAAAGCTGATAGCCTTAAAAAAGCTACTGCCGACTCACTAAAAAAAGCAGCGGCAGATTCCGCAAAAAGAATTAAATCGGCACAAAACAAACCGGCAAAAAAAACTGACCAGACCAGGTTAACTGCCATGCTGCCAAACAGGAGGGACAATGAATAACCAGCGCAGCTTCTTTTTTAATGTAGACTGGTTAACGGTGTTGCTGTACCTTGCGCTGTGTACAATTGGTTGGTTCAATATTCATGCTGCGATGTATGATGAGAGTAATACAACCATCTTTAATATGGATACCGAATACGGTAAACAACTTGTTTATATCATTTCGGCGTTGGTAATAGGGTCCGTGATCTTGTTGTTAGAAAGCAGGTTTTTGTCCGCCTTGGCGCCCGTGTTTTATATTGTAACGGTACTTTTGCTTATAGTGGTACTTGTTGCCGGGCATAATGTTGGCGGTAACCAGGCCTGGATAGATATGGGCGGCGGTTTTAGGCTGCAGCCATCCGAGTTTGCCAAGTTTTCTACCTGCCTCTTGCTGGCGCGATACCTAAGCGCCACCAACGTAAAAGTTACCGACCCAAAATCGTTTCTGATAGCCGGCGGGATCATTTTCCTGCCCATGCTGCTTATTAAAATGCAGCCCGATGATGGGTCGACATTGGTATTTTGTTCGTTAATATTGGTGCTTTACCGCGAAGGTTTATCGGTTTATTTCCTCATTATTATTGGCCTTTTGGTTACCCTGTTAATTTCAGCATTGCTGGTGAACGCCTGGTATATCATCATCGTTTTGGTAATTGCAGTTGCTTTACTGCTGTTTATGTTTGGCCGTAACCGCAAGTTTGCTACCGGTATAATTATAGGCTTAGTAGTAGCTATCGGCTTTGTTTTTGCCGCGAAACCTTTGTACCTGCATGGTTTAAAACCACACCAGCGCGTACGTATTGATGAGGTTTTGGGCTTAAGTAAAGACTTGCGCGGGGTTGGGTATAATCAAAATCAATCAAAAATTGCCATAGGCTCGGGCCGTGTCTGGGGTAAGGGCTATTTGCAGGGCACCCAAACAAAATACTCTTTTGTCCCTGCGCAAAGCACCGACTTTATATTTTGCACCGTAGGCGAAGAGTGGGGCTTTGCCGGTTCTGTTGTGGTACTTGGTTTATACCTGTTCCTGCTATTGCGCCTAATTGTTATTGCCGAGCGGCAACGTGCGCCTTTCGCGCGGATTTATGGATATGGGGTAGCCTCTATCATCTTCTGCCACGTTATCATAAACATAGCCATGGCTATCGGTTACATGCCTGTTATTGGCATTCCGCTGCCATTCATCAGTTATGGCGGGTCTTCATTATGGAGCTTTACTATCCTGCTGTTTATCATGCTAAAGCTCGATTCTAACCGGATGGGCTTATCTAATGATAGGTTTTAATAACTGCAAAAAAGCGTTAATTTAGGATACCTAACTTTAAGGTGATTACAATGAGCGCAATCCTTAACTTCCTCAAAAAGAAAGACCTTTACCTGGGGATACAACGCTATCTGCTGGGTTCGGTCATGATCGCTTACGCCATCCCCAAAATATTAAAAGCCCAGTTTGTAATTATACCCTTCGAAACCTGGCAAACACCATTAGAGCATCTTTCTGGTAAATCATTGGCGTGGGCATTTTTAGGATATTCGACTTGGTTTGAGATAATGCTTGGCTTTTTTGAGCTTATCCCTGCGGTGCTTTTATTATTCAGGCGCACTACACTCACCGGGGCGATATTGATATTTCCACTTACACTAAATGTGTTCCTCATTAATATGGCGCTAAACATATCGCATAACACCAAAGTGATTGCCTTGATCTTACTTGTGCTGAATATTTTAGTGCTGGTATTCGAGTGGAGAAAACTATGGAATGCAGCTCTGGTCATCATAGGCAAAGTAAAATTGAAATTCACAGCAGCCGAAATTGCCATAAATTTTATAGTGATTGTTGTTGTAGGTTACATGGCTGTACGCGGCTTAAGCGTTTACATAAAACAAAGAAACTTTTTAACCGGCGACTGGATAAACCGCCACCCCAATGAGTGGGTGCTTAAAAGTGAAAAGTTAGGCGATAGTACATTAAAAGCAAGGGAACTGAAAGTTTACTTCGGTTCTTACGGTAGTTATTCGGAATTGGATTCGGCCGGCAAAAACGGTGAACAATTAACGTATCGCTTAAACGAAAAGAAAAAGACCTTAAATTTTTATACTGTTGGTGGAAACGCGGTGTTTTACAAAGGCAAATACCAACTAACCGGCGATACTTTACTACAGATCAAAAAGGTGATAGACAGCACTCAAAATACCATATTAACGCAGGTATATAAACGACGGATAATTAATGGCGATAGCGAATAACTACGCGTAGCGCCGTTTTAGTAGAGCATAAAATTTATCCATCGTAGCCTTTTTGCCTTCCCAGTTGTTTTTGGTGACGTAGTTAGTTTTCAGGAAGCGGTCGGCCTCTTCAAAATTGGCAAAGCGGTTCACTATTTCAATGGCCTCGCTGTAGGCAAGGCTGTAGCCGTTAAACAGGTCTTTCACAAAAAGTAGCTTATCATTCAGGCTGATGGCTGCTTTAATATCCTTTATCGGTGCTTGGGCAGGGTCTGCGCTTGTTGACGCCTGTGTTCCCTTCAATTGTGCCGACATGCGCTCGTTAAACGATAGTGGCTTGGTTTCCTTTATGGGTTCGGGTGCAGGTACAGGTTCTTCCTCCTTAACCTTTGGCGTATTATCAATAACCGGCTCGGGGTTGGTTGGTACTATGTTAGGCTCCTGTGTTTCGTCGTCGGTATTAATTGTCTCGCCATCCAGGATGCTTTCCATGGTAACCGCGTTAGTTTTTGGCTCTTCCTCTTTCTCAGTGATAACAACCGGGGCCTCGTCTTCCTCGTCCCAGTCATCGGCTTCATCCAGGATCAGGTCATGCTTAATAACTTCCGGCTCCTCGCGTTCAAACGAATAGCTGTCTTTATCGGTACCGCTGCTTAGGTCTATCTGCGGGGTTGGTTGTTCATCCTCAACAGGGGTAATATCTATTTGAATAGGCTTTTGTTCAACAGGGTTTTCGGGCTTAAACGGCGTACGCTCAACTACCGGCCTTGCCTGGTGCACAAGCGGTTCAAAATATTTGGGTTCGTTGGTATTTAGCTTTTTTACTTCCTCAATAACGGCTTTTACAGGCGCCGGTCTTAAATCTGCGGGTTTTGGCAAATCAAGCTTTTTCTCCTCCACATGCGGGGGCAGGGTATGCTGCAACTGTACCTTTTGCAGGTTTAGTTTCCTTAAAATTTCGGCGTGGTCTTTTAAAAAGTGGGTGTTGGCAACAAAAAGTTCAAGTTCAAGGTCGTTAAGGTTATCTGCAGTACTTTGCAGGTACTCATATTGCTCGTTAAGTTCTTTTATTATGGCGCCGGTCTTTCTAAATACTTCCTGCTGCTTCATGGCTGTAATGTTAGGAAAATGCTTACCAAAAATAGCATAAAATTCTGATATTAGCCCCTCACTAAAGTTTTGAGAGATTGTACACCGAGGAAGTTTTTAAGAGGCGAAATGAGATTGGCGGGAGTGTGGAAGTTGTCTGTGGATCAATGTTTTCGGGTAAAACCGAGGAATTGATCAGGCGGGTAAACCGCGCGCGGATAGCGAAAGTAAATGTTGAGATTTTTAGCCCCGTGGCCGATACACGCTACGATAAAAGCGCCCTGGTATCGCATAACCTCAATTCTATCCCATCTAAAGCGGTTAGTAAAGCTGCCGAAATTTTGCCCCTTGCCAGCCATATCCAGGTTGTCGGGATTGATGAAGCGCAGTTTTTTGACGATGGCCTGCCCCAAGTTTGCCAGGCCCTGGCAGATGCCGGCATCCGGGTAATTGTAGCCGGTTTAGATATGGATTTTAAAGGCCGCCCCTTTGGTACCATGCCGCAGATAATGGCCATGGCCGATTCGGTAACCAAGCTGCATGCCGTGTGCGTAAAATGCGGCCAGCAAGCCATGTACTCGTACCGTTTAGTACCCAACGAAAGCCAGATACTTTTAGGCGAAAAAGAAAGCTACGAAGCCCGTTGCCGCAATTGTTTTAATTTGGACGGAAGTATATAGCATATATTTTAGCCTGGTGAGTTACTCCCCCCCCACACAAGCCTGTCCCCGCCCACTCTCTGAAGAAGAGGAGTAAACCAAAAAGTCTTTTCCCCTCCTTCCGCGCAGCGAAAAAAGGGAGGTCGAACGTAGCGATGACAGGGAGGTAAAATCTTCGCCTACAGCCCACAAATCCACTTTGTATAAATAAAATTACATTCCTCAAATAAACAATACACCGATTATAAAGGTTATCTTACAAAACAAGATACACCATGAGCATTAGCTTACTTGCCTCTATACACTGCAAAAAAGATGCAGAGGGAGCGTTTGATACCGAATTGAAAAAATTAGTTGAAGCGTCGTTAAAAGAAGAGGGCTGTATTGCCTACGAACTTTACCAATATAAAGACGAGCCTACCAAGTATGTTATTGAAGAGGAGTGGGCCGACGAAGATGCCCTGAGCCGCCACATGGAAACGCCTCACCATAAATATTTTGTACATATATCGCCGGCACTTTTAGAAACGCCTGCTGATGTAAAGATCCTGACACGATTGGTTTAACGTGTCGTTTGTCCTCGTAGATATAAACAATATTTACATTTTACTGTTATCATTTAAAGCAATATTTTTAAGGTTATGGCCAGGAAGATTTTATTAATTGAGGATGATAAGGATATTAGGGACACGGTAACACTCGCGCTTGAAAGCGAAGGGTATGAGGTGATCTCGTCTGATAACTCCCGTATACTAAAATCGTTAGACCAACACCAGCCCGACCTGATCATGATAGATAACTGGCTTACTGAATGGAAAAGTGATGCCAACGGCCAGCAATTAAGCCGCGAATTAAAATCAGACCCAAAAACAAAACACATCCCCGTTATCATCGTATCGGCAGTTAGCAACATTGCCGAGATAGCGAAAGAGGGCCTGTCTGACGGATATCTCAAAAAACCATTCAACCTTGATGAGTTGTTTGGGATAGTTAAGAAACACCTGTAAGGTTAAGGAGAAAGGGCTTTAACATCATATAAAAGGCGCGAGGTTTTAAAACTTCGCGCCTTTTAACTTTAACCTCAGGTTACAACTTCATACCTAACCCATTACCAAGCGAAAATGCCATCACCAGGCAAAATGCCGGGGCCGGGATACTTTACACGGCTGGTGAAGTATTTCTGATCTGTTAGGTTATTGATATTGAAGTTAACTTGATGGTTTTTCAGGAAACTGTAGTTAAAAGCAATTGCATCGGTATCATAATATGCATATTAGTTACACGTTATATCCCAAAAATTAATAATTATTTAGTTATTTTACAGTTACAAACATAATTTTCATATCGGCCTTAAACCCCTTTAAAGTCGGTTTTTTATAATATTTTTCTATTGATGCAAAGCAAAAAGCGAGTGCTGTTCTATTTAGTCGACGGCGCCCACAGTGAAGTTTTACCAGAGCTGATAGCGCAAGGCGAACTTCCAAATATAAAACGGATAATAGACGAGGGAACTTACCGTAAGGCTACTACCTGTTTCCCATCTACCACCGGCCCTGCATACCTGCCGTTTTTAACCGGGCATTTTCCGGGTACTATGGATATTACGGGCATCCGATGGTTCGATAAAAAAGAATTTAAACGCAGCCGCCTAAATAAAATGGCTATGCGCAGCTACTGCGGCCCCGAAGCCGCATGGTTTAATACCGATATGCCCGCAGATAAACCCACGCTGTTTGAACTGATGGGCGAATCTTACAACCTGTACAACATGATAACCCGTAGCGTGCCCGATGAGTACGATTTGGGTAAAAAAGGCAAAGGCTTAATGTACACACGCGCGCATTTTAAACTGCGCCACCACCCGGTTGATATACAGGGGCATGCACGTATCATGGAAATGCTCAACTCGGGCAAGGATTTCGATTTCCTGTTCGCGGTATTCCCAAGCGTGGATTGGGATTCGCACTATCACCACATCCGCGACCCACGCACAGTTGAAGCTTATAAAATTGCCGACCGCAGTTTAGGTGAAGTGCGCGCCAAATTAGAGGAGCAAGGTAAATGGGACGATATCCTGTTTATAATGACAAGTGACCACGGCCTTACACCAACCACCAAGCACCTTGACCTTGCCGACTGGATGACCGATCATGGAATAAAATCTGTGTATTACCCGGTGATTTGGAAAAGCAACCCAAAGTGTGCGGTGATGATCTCGGGTAACTCGTTCGGGAGCATCCATTTCCTAAATCATGAGGGCGACCACGTGCTGCGCGAGCAAGGAATTATGGAAGCCATGGGTGCCGACCGCTTAGCTTTACTCCTGAAGGAAGACGCCGTTGATTTTGCTATTTACCGTGGCGATGAGGAGCAAACATTTATTGTACATAACAAAACAGGTAAGGCGAAGATCTCTGTTAAGGGTAGTATATTTACCTATGAGCCTGTTACTGCCGATGTGCTAAAATACGGCGGCAAAATAGAAGCTGCCGGCCACCGTGCCATACTTGCCGCTACATTTGATACCGATTACCCTGACGCTATATTCCAGATCTACCAATTGTTCCAAAGCCGTAGGGCGGGGGATATTGTGATCAGCGCGGCCTTGGGTTATGACCTGCGCGATTTTTGGGAGTACCCGGAACACAAAGGCTCGCACGGTTCGTTACACAAATACCACATCCATGTGCCGATGATCTATAACCAAAAAGGTTGGGACGAGAAGCCAATGCGTACCGCCGACTTGTTCGATAGCATCCTGAAATGGAAAGGCATCACCCCAACAAGTTCTGAAGGCGAACCATTATTTTAATTATTACTGCCAAAGTATAAATGACACAAACTAATAAGCATAACGCCGAACCCGAAAAGCAGGACGCGAAAAGCGTATTTAACAGAAAGGTGATAGTCAAAGGCGCCTTTTGGTTCGCGCTGATCACGATTGCTACAATCGCGGTTGTATTTTTTTATAATAACACCGGCGATACGTTAAAGGCCCTATCGCACATCTCATACAAGTACATTGCAATTTGTTTTGTAATGATCGCTGTCGATTTGATGCTGGGCAGCTGGCGTAACCATATCTACATTCGCAAACTGGCGCCCGGTGTATCAAATTGGGTAAGTTTTAGGGCCAATGTTGCCAATATGTTTATGGGGGCGGTAACCCCGGCGCATGGTGGCGCAGGCCCCGCGCAAATTTTTGTTTACACCAGCAATGGCGTAACGTTTATAGACTCGTTCGCGGTAACGTTATTAAACTTGGGCGCCACGTTGATATTTATGCCTTTGGCAGGGTTTATTGCCATAATGCTAATGGATACAACCGAAGTTGGAAGCCTGGTACCCGCCATGCTTAAGTATGGCTTTAGTTTTTTCCTGCTTTTTTTATTGGCATTTTTAATGGCATTTTGGAAGCCGTTATGGGTGGGTACAATCATTAAGAAATTGGCTAACGGCTTATCAAAGATCTTCCCTAAACGTAAAGAAAAGCTGGAAAAATGGGCCGATAGTTCTTTCCAGAGCATCACCAAATACCAGCAAACCTGCAGTGTTATCATTCGCAAACACCCATATTTATTCCCGCTGAGTTTGCTGATAACAACGGTATTATACCTGAATAAATACTGCCTGCAATGGGTATTATTAATGGGCTTAGGCGTTAATGCTAACCTGGTGCAGGTAATATCTATTCAGATCCTGATCCAATTTATGATCTATTTTGCACCAACCCCGGGTGGTAGTGGCTTTGCCGAAGGTTTTATATCTACCCTGTTTGGTAAGATAGTGCCTGCCACGCTGATACCCATTTTTACACTGTTGCAGCGCTCGTTCCTGTTGTTTTTCCCGGCATTGATAGGCGCCTATGTGGTGCTTAACCTGCTGCGCAAACAAACCATGAAGAAGGCTTAGGTACAGCCGGTTAGCTTATTATTCTGCAAGTAAATATTTTTATTAATAGCAATAATATATATCTTTAATAACCAAATCTTATTCCCCTGATGAGAAAGTTATTATTGATGCTGTTGCTGTGCGCTCCTGTTTTTGCGCTTGCCCAAAACAAAACTGTTGATAGTTTAAAAAAGGTGCTTGCCATTACCAAGGTTGATACCACCCGGTGTGACCTGTACTACAAAATAGCCGTCGAACTGCAACGCATGGATCCCGTTGATGCCCAAAAAATGATAGAACGGTCCATGGCTATCGCGCAGAAAGAAAATTTCCAGAAAGGCTTCGCCAATATATATTCATTTAAATCAGTACAAAGTTCCTACAAGGGAGAGTTTGATTCAATGAGGATTTACAGCGAAAAATGTATCTACATATCTAAAAAAGTCAGCTTCCCGTTAGGGATAGCAAAAGGCCATAATGGGTTGGGGATATTTTACTGGCAAACAGGCAACTTCAGCGAAGCGATAAAAAACCACCTTACAGCATTATCCATTCGCGAAAAGCTGAAAGATACAGCGGGGATAGCTACTTCGCTGGGCAATTTGGCGCTGGTGTATTTCGATAATCAAAATTCTAAAGAAGCTGAGCATAACGCGCTGCTAAGCGTACAACTGGCTAAAAAAATAAATAAAAGCAGCATCGTTGTCAGCAATTTACAGTTACTGGCAAATGTTTACGGGCAGGATGGCCGGTATGACAAAGCCCTTGCCCGCGATGCCGAGGCTTTGGTGCTTTGTAAGCAGCATAACGATATGCGCGGCTTGTCGCAGGTGTACTCCAACATGGCGAATTGCTACACCGCAATGAAACAATATGACAAAGGGTTAAAATTCCAGTTAGAGGTATTAAAGATCGACGAGTTTTTTGGCGATAAAAAGAACATCAGTGATACCTATATGAACATCAGCGCCATTTATACCGAGCAAAAGCAATACAAAACCGCGCTCGATTGGATGCAGAAAGGCCTAACATATGCGCAGGAGAGTAAATACAAACAGGGCGAAAAGCAAGGCTGGGGCGCGCTTAGTAATATCTACGAACAACTGGGCGATTATAAAAATGCGCTGGCCACGCACCAAAAATTCCAGGCCATGAGTGTTGAGATGATCAACGAGAAGAGTAACCAGCAAATTGCCCTGATGCAGACCACATTTGATACAGAAAAGAAAGAGCAAAAGATAAACTTGCTGCACAAAGAGAATACCATCCAAAAGCTATCCATAAGCAAACAAGAAACTACCATTGCCATTATTATAGGCCTGCTGGTGGTTGCGATAGTGGTGGCCAGCCTGGTTTACAACCGAAACAAATTGAAGCAAAAGGCACAGCTACAAGCCCAAATGCTACAACACCAGGACACACTGACTAAAGCGGTTATTGACGCGGAAGAGCATGAGCGCAAACGTATTGGTGCCGACCTGCACGATGGTGTAGGGCAGCTATTCTCGGCAGTGAAAATGAACCTGAACGGGCTGTTCGACAGGATCACATTACAGCGCGAGGAGGACAGGTTTTTGGCCGAGAATACCCTGGCCCTTGTGGATGAAAGCTGTAAGGAGGTACGTGTGATATCGCACCAGATGATGCCAAATACCTTGCTAAGATCAGGCATAGCATCGGATCTGAAAAAGTTTATAGAGAAAATAGATGCCGACAGCCTCAAAATAAAACTGGAAACCACAGGCTTTAAAGATCAGCTGGAAAGCAATGTGGAAACAATGCTTTATCGCATCATCCAGGAAACGATAAATAACGTTATTAAACATGCCAATGCTACCCAGCTGGACATTGTTTTGAGGCGTGATGCTGATGAAATAACAGCAATGATAAAAGACAACGGCGTTGGTTTTGACACCACCAAGCCCGGCGGCTTCGAAGGCATCGGCCTTAAAAATATCCAAACCCGGATAGAATATTTGAGAGGAACGATAGATTATGAGTCGGCACCTGGCAAGGGGACAACCGTTACAGTAAACGTACCTGCCTGATTATTGCAAAACCATTACCATAACTCGCTTGTTTAAATAGATATTTACAAACATGGCAGGCAAAAAGTTAAAGGTGATTATAACAGGCGCCACCGGCATGGTTGGCGAGGGCGTAATGATACAGTGTTTACAACACGCGGATGTAGAGGCAGTGCTCATCATCAACCGTAAGGCATCGGGATATAACCACCCTAAACTAACCGAGATTGTCCACACCGATTTTTATAACCTGATGCCTATTGAGGATCAATTGGTGGGTTATGATGCCTGCTACTTTTGCCTCGGCATCTCGTCGGTAGGGGTAAGTAGGGACGATTATTACAAAACTACTTATATGATTACCCTTGGTGTTGCCCAAACACTTGCGGCGCTAAACGCGGATATGACCTTCTGCTATGTATCCGGCGCAGGTACCGATAGTAAAGAAAAAGGGACAAGCTGGCCAGCCGTAAAAGGGAAAACCGAAAATGACCTGATGAAGCTGCCATTTAAACAGGTGTTTGCCTTTAGGCCGGGTTTTATAAAACCGATAGAAGGGCAAACGCGGGTAAACAAGCTTTTTAAATTTATTGCCTGGATGTACCCTATAGGCAGATCGTTATATTCCGGCGGGTTTGTCCAGGTAAGGGAGATAGCAGAGGCCATGATAAAGGTTACACGGGATGGTTACGCCAAACCAGTTATAGAGGGTAAGGATATCATTGCCCTTGGCAAAACAGCTTAACAATAGCAGTGCGGTATATGAGAAAGTGCTCCGCAATAATTTGCAAGGCACTTTCTGTGTAATTCTAACAGGTGGAAAATAACTTAATTAAAGGTGTTTTACAGCCTATGGATTTTTTTGCGGGTGAAGTAGCTTTACATCGTTAATAGGAACACCTAAACCTTATTAGTTAATACAATTAAGTGCCATAAACGGAAATTCGGGGGATTTTTCGTGTATGGCACTTTTTGTTTTTGCCTTTTTTGGCTGTCAAAAGACGCTTTGCTCAAAAATTAATCGCCTTAATAAGTTAAAACATTTATTTTGGGCAGATGGTTCTAAGTTCCGTAACCCCAATTAAATGAAAGTACTGCTTGTAGAGGATGAACCGGGATTGGTATCGGTAATTGTGCGCGGCTTAACTGATGCAAGTATGGACGTGAGTGTAGCTGCCGATGGCATCATGGGGTTGGAGATGGCGCAGGCGCATAAATTCGACATTATCTTGCTGGATATTATGCTGCCGGGCATGAACGGCATCCAGGTTTGTAAAGAGATCCGCAAGCGGGATGATGCCGTGGCTATTCTGATGCTGACCGCCCTAAACAGTACTGAAAACATTGTTACCGGCCTCAACAGCGGGGCAGACGATTACCTGGCAAAGCCCTTTAAATTTGCCGAGCTCGAAGCCCGCATCCGTACATTGGTACGCCGCAGCAAGGCTGGCAGCGCGCCCAAAAATGTACTTACCATTGCCAACCTGGAGATAGATACCGTTTCAAAAACAGCCAAACGTGCGGGTAAAGCGATTTCGCTTACCGCAACAGAATATCATTTATTGGAGTACTTTGCCAAGAACCAAAATATGGTGCTATCGCGCATCCAAATTCTGGAGAATGTTTGGGATATCGATTTTAATATGGGCACCAACGTGGTTGATGTGTATGTGAACTACCTGCGTAAAAAGATAGATACGGGCTATGATAGCAAACTGATCCACACCGTATTTGGGATGGGTTATATTTTTAAAGAGGGCGGGGATGAAGCTTCAAACTAAGATAACCCTGCTGTTTGTCGTAATTTCTACCATAGGCCTGGTATTACTCAACGCGTCTATATTTTATTTTGTATCTGAATTTAGCTTCGAGGACTTTTTTAAACGACTGGAAGCACGCGTAAACCTTACCGCCGAAACCAACATCCACCCGGATAAAGAATCGGCGGCCTACAAAGAAGTGCGTACCCGTTATCTCGAAAAACTGGCGAACGAGCAGGAGTATATCATTAAGTTAGACACCACCAGATCGCCATCATACAAAAAAGTTTTAAACCTGCCCGATGAGTTTTACCAAAACATACTGAAAAAGAAGAAAGAACGATATACGCAGCAAAATCATTTTTATGCGGGGGGGCTGTTTACCGTGCACGGCGAAAAATACATCGTAATTGTAACGGCTAATGATCCCTATGGCTTTAAGGAACTGGAACAATTGAAGCGGGTGCTCCTTATAATTTTCGTGGTTTCTATCTTGCTTACGTATGTAGCGGGTAAGATCTTCTCATACTACACGGTGCAGCCTGTACGCGGCATCATCAAAAGCGTAAAAAATATAACAGCTAATAACCTGCACATGCGGCTGGACGAGGTAAAGGGAAAGGACGAGATAGCCGAACTGGTGCTTACATTCAACAATATGCTAACCCGATTGGAAACCGCCTTTGAAACGCAGAACAACTTTGTAAGTAACGCCTCGCATGAATTGCGCACCCCGTTAACCATCATCAGCGGGGAAACACAGCTGCTGCTGAAAGGGGATAAGGTTACCGAAGAGGGCCGGGAGTCTGCCAAAACAATATTGGCCGAGGCCGAAAAGCTTGGGCATATTTTAGCAAGTCTGCTTGGTTTAGCTCAAACAGGTTTCGACGGTAAAAAGCAAAACTGGACCAGGATAAGGGTAGATGAGCTGGTAATGGGTGTCGCCGATTCGGTAAAAAAGATAGACCGTAACAGCATTATCGATCTTGATTTTTCGGCCCTGCCGGATGATGAACGCCTGCTTTATACCGAAGGCAATGTAAACCTGCTGCAACTGGCTGTAAGCAATATTGTGCTCAATGCTTGTAAATACTCCAACAACCGTCCGGTAGGCATACAGGTTACCGCGCAGGACGGCCACATTGTTATTAAAGTAGCCGATAAAGGCATCGGCATCCCCGAGCAGGAACAACAGCACATATTTCAACCATTCTTCCGCGCGTCAAACACCGGCGATTTTAAGGGTCACGGTATTGGCCTGCCGCTAACGCTAAACATCATCCGCCTGCACAAAGGCAGTATTGGCATCAGTTCGGAAGAGCTGGTGGGGACAGAGATCCAGATCTTGCTACCGGTAGCAGGATAATCCTGCTCTTGAAAAGGAAATCAACCTTTAGAAGACCAAGAACCGGCACCCCGCTTCTAATAACTTTCTAATAAGTCGTCCTCAATCATTATTCTTACCGGTTTTATTAACTGATAATCAATTCTTTGATACCACACAATAACCGTGACATTCTAATAAACTTCTAATAGCGCTCTTAATTCATTTTAATGGGCTGTAGGTAGTATTGTAATAAGCAAAAACACAAGGTTTAACTTAAAACATCTACCCATGAAAACCATATTGATCCCAACCGATTACCAGGCAACCTCATTAGATAGCATCCACACGGTTTGCCGCCAATTTAAAAACGAGGAACTAAACCTTGTATTTGTACACGTATTTAAACTGTCAGACTCCTACACCGACCTGCTGATGCTTAGCCGCCGCAGCCGCGATTACGAAAAGGTGAGCGACGAGTTTTACCGCTACTGCAATGTGCTGCGCGCCCAGTACCCGCAGATTCAAAACATCAGGATAGATTTCCTTTACGGCAGCACGCTAAGCATGTTTAAGGATTTTATTGAGCATAACGAAGTGGACGTAGTTTTAGAAAGCGACAGCTACACTTTCACGCCCATCCATCAATCAAGCGTTGACCCGGGCCTGCTCATTAAACGCTCGGGCCTGCCAGTAATTAACGTCCCCAAAGGCGACTACGCTAAAATGATGCGCCAACAAAAAGACGCCGTTCCTGCAAATCAGCACGAAGAATTGTTAGAAGTATAACCCCTAAAACATCTGCCATTATGTTATTAAAAGAAAATATCCCCGTTACCTACATCTTCGGGAAGATCAAAAAAGAAGTGTTGCTGGTAACCGTGTACTCGGTTTTTATAGCCGTTATGTACAGTACTTTTCACTTCACGCGCATCTCGATACCCATTGCCGTGCCTACCATTTTGGGTACGGTTATATCGCTGCTGCTGGCCTTTAAATCTAACCAGGCTTACGACCGCTGGTGGGAAGCACGTACCCTTTGGGGCGCAATTGTGAACGATACCCGCAGCCTAACCCGACAGCTATTAACTTTTGTAGATACCCCGTATGCCGAGCACGAGCAGAAAGACTTTTGCGAACGGGTAGCCAAACGCCAGATAGCCTGGTGCTACAGCCTGAGCCATCACCTGCGTAAAGAGAACCCTTTGCAGGGCCTCGACCGCTTGCTTTGCCCGGAAGACTTGGAGCATGTTAAACGTTACGATAACGTACCGATGGGTTTGTTAGAAATACAAGGTGCCGACTTGCGCAGCGCCTACAAACTGGGCTGGATAAACGAGTACCAACAAGTAGCTATGGACGAAACCTTAACCCGTTTCAGTAACGAAATGGGTGGCTGCGAACGCATCAAGAACACGGTGTTCCCGGCTACGTATAGTGTTTATATCCACCTGTCGGTATTGTTGTTTGTGTTGTTGCTGCCGTTTGGGTTGATAGAGTTTTTTGGTGTGATAGAAGTGCCGCTGGTTATCGCGATAGCCTCTTCTTTCTTTTTGATAGAGAATATGGCCATCCACCTGCAGGACCCATTTGAGAACAAGCCTACCGATACCCCAACTACAACCATATCCCGCACCATAGAGCGTGATATAAAACAAATGCTGAAAGAGAATTACAAACACGAAGAGCCAGCGCAAGGGGCGTCCTACAATAAATCAAAAGTGTTTTATATCCTATAATTAGTTTCGTTGACTTGTTTATGAAAAGGCCGGTGAGTTGTGAGAGCTCCCGGCCTTTGTTTTTTTATCGGATTGATTATACTTCGTTCAAGTATTTATGCACAAAGCTTATTGCCATAGAGCCTTCGCCTACGGCAGATGCCACGCGGTTCATGGCGCCGGCACGTACATCGCCTGCGGCAAAAATACCCGGGCAACTGGTTTCTAACAAGTAAGGGTCACGGTTGCCTTTCCAAATCTTTTCAAAATCCGAACACAGGTTAAGATCGCGGCCGGTTTCTATAAAACCCTTGCCATTGGTGATGATGTCCTTGCAAAGCCAGTCGGTATATGGTTTTGCGCCGATGAAAATGTACAGCGCCTCTGCTTCAACGGTAGTTTCTTCTTTGCTTTGCAAGTTTTGAATTTTTAACTGCTGCAGGTTGCTATCGCCCAATGCCTCGGTGATCTCACTGTAGGGCATCAGCGTAATATTGCTTTGGTTGCCCAACTGGTCTATCAGGTATGACGACATGGTTTCTGCCAGGCTCTCTTTCCTTATCAGGATGAAAACCTCTTTAGCGAATTTGGACAGGTACATGGCCGCTTGCCCGGCAGAGTTGCCGCCCCCTACCACGAAAACGTGTTTGTCTTTGCAAGATGCAGCCTCCGTCATGGCGGCACCATAGTAGATGCCCGCGCCGGTAAATTTATCGATGCCCGGCGTATTTAAATGACGGTAATCTACGCCTGTGGTTATGATAACCGCTTTGGTGATCACCTCCTTGCCATCATCCAGTATCAAAGTTTTATAATTGTCTTTCAGTTTAATTTCTTTTACAGCTTGCGGCGACAAAAAATCGGTACCAAAACGGGCCGATTGGGTGATGGCCCTGCGTGTAAGATCAGCGCCGCTAAGCCCCGCCGGGAAGCCGAGGTAATTTTCGATGCGCGAACTTGTGCCCGCCTGTCCGCCGGGTACTTTCTTTTCTATCAGCAGGGTTTTCAATCCTTCAGATGATCCATAAACTGAAGCAGCCAGCCCGGCAGGGCCTGCACCGATGATGACTACATCATAAAGCTCGTTTTTGGCTTCCTGGTTAAGGCCTATCTTGGCGGCAATATCCTTTACTGCCGGGTTTTTCAACAACGTACCATCCGCGAAAATAATAGCGGGCAATTCTTTAGTATCCAGTTTATTAAGGGCGACGATTTTTTGGGCGTCCTCGGTATTGGCGTCCATCCAAAGGTAAGGCACCAGGTAACCCGACAGGAACTCCTTAATATCGTGCGATTTTGGAGAGTATTGGTAACCTATCACCTTTATCCCTCTAAAATCCGGGCGGTAATGGCCTTGCCAGTCTTCCAGCAGATCGGTTAGTATTGGGTATAGTTTTTCTTCGGGCGGGTCCCAGGGTTTGGTGAGGTAGTAATCTAATTTAACCTCGTTGATGGCTTTGATAGCGGCATCCGTATCGGCATAAGCGGTTAATAAAACGCGTTTGGCATTCGGGAAAATGGAAGTTGTACGGCATAAAAAGTCTACACCCTCCATTTCGGGCATGCGCTGGTCGCTCAGGAAAAGGGCCACCACTTCGCCTTTATTTTTTAGTTCAAGCAGGCTGTCTAAAGCCTCTTTGACCGAGTCGGTGCTAAGGATGCGGTAGTCCTGCCGGTAATGGTTTTTTAGGTCGCGGCTTATGGCGCGCAGTACTTGCTGGTCGTCGTCAATTACAAATATGATAGGGAGTTGGTCCATTGCTTAGTTGTCTTTTAGGGGGAAACAAACAGTAAATTCGGTATTGCCGGGTGCCGAGGCCACCTTTACGGTGCCATTATGCTGGCGGATAATGCGGGTAACCATATCCAGCCCAAGGCCGGTGCCTTTGCCCATATCCTTGGTGGTAAAAAACGGATCGAACACCTGCGACTGCACATCTTCCGGGATGCCCACGCCGTTGTCTTTGATGTAAACGCACACATAATCTCTGTCCAGTTGGGTGCGGATGGTTATTATGCCGCTGCCGTTCGCTTCCATGGCATCAATGGCATTATCTATAATGTTGGTCCAAACCTGGTTAAGCTCGCCGGCCAGGGCTTTTACAAGGGGCAGTTTCAGGTCAAAATCTTCCTCTATCTTGATGTTGCCCTTGCGCAATTTATAGTTGAGCATGGTGATGGTGTTGCGGATGCCGGCGTGGATATCCAGCGGCTGCTTATCGGTATCCCTATCCATGTGGGTAAAGGTTTTTACCGAGCTAACCAGTTCTGAAATGCGGCCGGAAGATTCTTTGATATCCGACACCATTTTTTCTTGCAGCAGGTAGTTGCTCATCCAATCCAACACAACGCTTAACTGGGGCTGCGGCGTACAGGTGTTCATATGCTCCAGGTCCTCGGGCGTAAAGCCAAACTCGGTTAAGTTTTCGGCTATGTCGAAATCTTTTATGCCGTGGCTGTTTAGCCAGTTGCTCAGTTCGTCCTCTAGGTCGGCGCGCTGCATCATGCTGAGGGCGGGGCGGTCGGTTTGGTGGGTTTTACTGATGAGGATCTGGTTTATGGTATCCAATTTTTCGGGCACGATATTGAGCGCCGCCACCTCCTTGAAAATTTCGGGCAGGCGTTTTATCTGGCTTTGTAGCGACGATGCGCCCCTGCTAATAGCCGATGCCGGGTTATTCAACTCGTGCGCTAAGCCTGCCGATAGTTTACCAAGCGCGAACATCTTTTCGTTTTGTTGCTGCTGCGAGGTAAAATCGCGCACGCGGGTGGTCATGGTGTGGACGAGGGCGGCAATAAGTTCGTAATGCAGTTTGATGGCATCGTGCAGTTTTACCTTGGGCACGCGTAGCATGCGGCAATCCTCTACTGCCTCGCCATAGCCAAAAGTATTGGTGCCGCGGCTAAAGGGCAGGTAACCGGTAATGGACTGCGGCTTTATCACGAACACCTCGCGCAGTTTGCCATTTTGCTCGGCACACACGCGGATGCGGCCCTCTATCATAAATATCGTACCGTCCAGCGCCTCGCCTTTTTCGAAAACGCGGACGCCTTCTTCAAACTCCATGGTTTGTCCGTTGGCAAGCAGCCATTCCAGCTGATCATACGGGACATCTTGCAGGGCAGGGAAAGCCTTTAAATCGGCCAAAGTTACGTTAGTCATGCGGCGGTGGTAATGTTATACAAGTATAACGGTATTTATGGTTTACCACAAGGCAGGTTAGCCGTTAACCACCAAAAAAGCAGCCGCAAATAGCCCTCTTTTTCTGTCTGCTGTACCGGGGTGTCCCACTATTTATGACAGGAATGAAAAATTAAATGCAATAAACTGATAATGAGATATTTGAAATATTGACTAATTGGCAATAATAGTCAGCATAAAATATAGTTAATTGATAATAAGATATTTAAATATTTTAATGGGTGTCTAATTTTGCGAAAAACGGTACAGAGTGGTACAGGGTGAGACACCCAGGTTTTTTGTGGTTTTTTTGATGGGAGCTTTTTAATTAAAAATTAAAAAAATTGTCACAAATCAGCTTTTTAGCTGTATATATCTATACATACAGTAAAGAAAATGGATAATCGTGGCATATTATTATTGAAAAATATTGAGGGGCAGGAGCAATTACTTATCGCAGCTTTGGGGGCATCTATAAGCGGAGTGGTAATAACCGACTGGCAGCAAGAGGATAACCCTATTATATATTGCAACAACGCCTTTGAGGAAATGACAGGTTACAGCCGGGAAGAGATATTAGGAAAAAACTGCAGGTTTTTGCAATTAGAAAACCGCGAACAAATAGGAAGATACAAAGTACAGGATGCCTTGTCTGCCGGCTCTGATTGTTATGTTGAACTGGCAAACTACCGTAAAGACGGCTCGATGTTTTATAACGAGTTGTATATAGCCCCTATAAAGGATAGGGAGGGTATTGTTACCCATTACATCGGCATACAAAACGATATTACTTTAAGAAAGCAGAAAGAGATTTCCTTAGAACTGGAGTTAAGAATGCAAAAGCAAAAAGATGCTTTTACAAACCTTGCCAGCCACGAGTTAAGAACGCCCATCACCAGTTTGCGGGCAACACTTCAATTGATGAACCGGATCATTCAGGAGAAAAAAATAGAAGATAAGCGCCTGATTGAATTAGCGAAAAATTCGGAACGCCATGCTAAAAAACTTGGAGCGTTGGTTGACGATCTGCTGATCACGACGGTGCTGTCTAACGAAGAACTTGTACTCAATAAAACGATGTTTTTATTTTCTGACGTAATAGATGGGTGCTGTAACCACATCGCTATGAATGGAACAAATACTGTAGAAAAGTCGGGTGATATGAAACTGCCGATCTTTGCTGACCAGCATAAAATTGACCAGGTAATGATTAATCTGCTTAATAACGCGGTAAAGTATGCACCCAATTCTAAAACTATTTCGATAAGCGTTGAACATAAAGATCATTTTATTAAAATTACGGTGAAGGATAAGGGTATCGGGATAGCCGATAAGGATGTTAGTTCGATTTTTAAGCGTTTTAAAAAGGCGGACAATGGGCAGCACAGCCAATCCGGTCTCGGAATAGGGCTTTACATTAGTTCAGAGATCGTAAAACAGCATGGGGGCGAAATGGGAGTTGATAGTGTACTTGGGCAGGGGTCGTCCTTTTGGTTCACGTTGCCTGACGTTGCTTAGACCCCCTGCCGGCGCATGCATGGCGCGTGCTATAATTGGAAGCAAGGACTATGTGCATATAAGCGCATAGCGGAATCACCCCATCCCATGCACAACTGCCGTTACTTTGGATAAAAACCTTATTGACTCCAAAAAGCAAAAGCCGCATCCTCAAACGAGTGGACGCGGCTTTGCATTGGTAATTAACTATGAACTGTTTCGGCTTATTATTCGGTGGTGGTGGGGATAAATTTCCAGGTGAATTTATCGGTTGGTTCGGCCGCTTCGAAACGGATCTCGGTTGCCGAATCGGCGCTATATACAAAGCTGCGCAGGGCGTCGCCATTATAAAATGTGCTTTTGATGAACCATTCTTTGGCGCCCGGCCCGGCCAAGATGCGGAAGCTTGTGCCCGCGCCTGCAGGGCCTATCATTGGGGTATGGTCTTTAACGGCATTTGGCTGAAAGAACATGTTGTCCGTCCCCGCCAAACGCATGGTGTAGCTGAAGCCTTTTTTAGTGCGGAATTGTTTTACTTCCCACTTTTGCATCCCGCTGCCACTGTATGGCCGCAGAAATACGTTTTGGGCAATCGTTGGCTGCAAAGGGGTAAGGGCTTTAGAGCCATTCACGATAAAATAGGTGCCGGTGGGCAGGGGCGCGGTATTATCGATGCCGGCGGGCATCTGCATGCTTTGGCCTATGGTTTTCATTTGGCTGCAGGCCGATATGGCGAAGGTGAGCAGTGCGGCAATGGATAGTTTTAATGTTTTCATGGCGGTTGTTTGTTTTGTTGATACAAGTATAAAGGCCTGCTTGTTATGGTTTTGCGGGAATGAGTGAAGTGGGGGTTTTAGTGAGTGGGGAGTGGGTGAGGAGTGAGTGGTTGGGGTTTTAAAAAAGCCGTCATTGTGAGCGATAGCGTGGCAATCCCCGATTTACATAGAGGTTAAAAAGGTGATCTGCTTCTGATAGATTGGGGTAATGAATGGCTTTGAATTAATTAGTTCTTTGTTAGTAATGGGTTTGCTTTATGAATCGTCAGTAGATGTTCGTTTCTTTTTTGTCGCAAAAAACAAACGAACCAAAGAAAAAACACGCGGCTTAACCGTGTTGCTGTTTAAGGGTGTGGGAGGGCAGTGCCTGTGCTATCCGCGACACGCTAATGCCGCATTAGGAGTGGACCCCTTGGGTTCATCAGATAGAAGAAAAAATGCTACACCCATACCGCCAACAGGGCCACCAGTGTTCTGCCCAATTTCAGGCGAAGCTGTTTTGACTGACGGGGAAAGGAAAGCCTGGTAATAGTATAAATAAGAGGACCTGGTTCAGAGAATTGAGTTTGACGAACCTGAATTTACCGTCCAAATGTAACACACGGGTGGCGCAGGCAATGCCAAAACCCCAGCACTCACAGCGTGTTACCAACCCGCGACTTTCTTTGGTTTGTTTCTTTTGAGAGAAAAGAACGGCGTAGACCTCTTGAGGCTGAAAAAAAAACACGAAAAAATGATCATCCACAAGCCCTACAATTTAGAACGACCACTCCTAACGAAGAACTAATAGTGTGCTCTGTACAGCAAAGAGATTGCTTCGTACCTCGCAATGACGCGCGGAGTGGTGTGCCGGCTTAAAACGCCATCTTCCTTCTCACCAAAATGCTATCTATGCGCTTACCAATAGCGTTAAGGATCTGTTCGTCTAAAAAATCTTCGTTACGCTGCATCCATTCGCTGCCCAGTTTAAACAGGGTGGCGGCTTTGCCGTCGGCGAATTTTATGTTCCACACGTGCCAGGTTTTAAAGTAAGCGCTGGTAATTTCTATGAGTTGAGCGGTACCATCGGGCAGTTTAATTTTGTGTTTCATATGTAGCAGGTAGTTGTAGAGCGATGTCCTATAGAGACGTATAAAAACGCCTGATATTGTGGTTTGTTTGTCGGTAAATTGTCTGATTTGGGTACTTACCTGCTAATGCATTAATTCTCAACCGATAATATTTAATGACTTTTTTACTTCGTTAAAGGGAGACTTATTCGGGTCACTTGAGCTGATTGAATTTACCCGCCTTATAATTTTTCAGGTATTGCCTGGCGGGCTATCCTTTGTCTTTCTTCCATGCGGTTTTCATGGCTTTGTATTTTGGATTGGCTTCGGCCTGTTTGTATAGCTTGTAGAATACGGCCGCTGCCCGCGCTTTTTCGTCCTCGCCGGTGCCGCGTTCCAACTGTGCGTAGTTATTTTGTTCGTCGTATTTTTTGCCGCCTTTATAATTGGCATAGCGGCGGGCGCGGGTGTAGCCCATTTGCAAAAACTTGCGGGCCATATCGGCGCCTACAAAGTTATCGTGTTCCAGATAGTCGTTAAACATGCTGTAAATTATCTCGCTGCTTTGCCGCGCGATGGCTTCGGTTTTAAAACGCCAGTGCTGGCCTATCTCGCTTTTGTAAGGTTCGCAAATAAGCACACCTTGTTCGCCCTTGCCCACACGGTAATGCCCGGGCTGCTTGCGGTAATCGATATCCGGTTTCCATGGATAGGCGGCTTTATCAAAATTAAGGTACGAGGGTTTATCGGCCATAATCAATTAACAGCTGTTGCCTGCGGGATGTTTGGCAGTCACACCCGGCGTTGCAAATGGTAATGAGAGCCGCCCAGTAATCGCTTTTCGCCTTGCTCGGTAAAACCCAGATCGGTGTAGAGCTTTTTAGCTTTATCGTTGCCTTTATCTACCAACAGGCCAACGGTATGGTGGCCAAGTTCCGCGGCGTAGTTAAACAAAGCGGTGAGGATTTTTTTGGCGATGCCTTTACCCTGGTGACCGGGGAATACCGCAAGGCAGTCGATGTAATATTCGCCGGGCTGGGTTTCATCTTCGGGTGTACCGGCGAAACCAAGTTGGGTGCGGGTGTAATCTAAAAAGGGTTTGCGCAGGTCGTCAAGTTTTGCGCCGTCGTAGGCCATGATCATGCCTGTGGTTTCGCCTTGTTCATCCCAAACTAAAATATTGGTATAGCTATATTGGTTGCCGGTTAGCCGGGCAAAGCGTTCAAATAGTTCGAGTGCTTTTGCCGGGTCATCGTTATTGGCGAATTTGGCGGCAAGCGGGCCCATGGCCAGTGCAATAAGGCGGGATATGGCAGGTGCGTCGGCAGGGGTTGCTTGTCGTATCATGGGTGGTGTAAATTAACAAGAATGTCCATCATATTATAGTTTTTGTCCATTATAAAAGTTACTATAATGGCTAAATTTACCCATCAATTTAATAAGCGATATTGGTAATGTGTTGTGCAAAAATGATAAATTTATTTGCGCGCAATAATTACAAATTACTTTACCGTAATATTGCCTATAGCCAATACAATCAATTTATCCAACGTGAGAAGCAAAAATTACCTGTTCACCGCATGCCTTATTGCGGCCTCTTTCATAGCCAATGCACAAGTAGTGACGATCCCGGTAGAAACCCAGCACAATGCCCTGGTGTTACAGACCGATGCCGGCAAAAACCTGAAGATGGTTTACTTCGGCGTCAAACTTAGCTATGCTAAGGAGTATGCAGGCATTGCAAAAATGTACAAACCAAATGATGATTCGGGCATATTGGATGATGCTTACACGCCGTCGGGCTCGGCCAACCTTGCAGAGCCTGCCATTACGGTTACCCATGCCGATGGCAATAAATCGCTGGACCTGCAGTATGTTAGCCACACCGTAACCAAGGTTGATGATAACGTGTCGTTATTAACAGTGACGCTGAAAGATCCTGCTTACCCGTTCGAGGTGAAGCTATACTATAAAACATTTTTTAAAGAGGACGTTACCGAGCAATGGAGCGTAATCAAACACAACGAGAAGGGTGTGGTAACGTTGAATAAATTTGCATCGGCCAACCTTAATTTTAAGGCTGATGGTTTTTGGCTGAAACAATATCACGGCAACTGGGCATCAGAAATGAAGCCCGAAGAAAGCAAGCTTACCCACGGCATCAAAACCATCGACAGCAAACTGGGCACCCGTGCCAACCTGTACGAGCCGTCTACTTTTATGATATCGATGGATAAACCGGCTACCGAGGACGAAGGCAAAGTGTTGCTGGGCTCATTGGAATGGTCTGGGAATTTTAGGGTTGATTTTGAATTAAGCCCCGAGCCGTCAAACTACCTGCGGCTGATTGCGGGCATTAACAACGCCGCTGCCGAATATCACCTAAAACCTAACGAGGATTTTGTAACACCGGCGCTGGTTTATACCTACAGCGACCACGGTACAGGCGATGCCAGCCGCAAAATGCACCGCTGGGCACGCAAATATAAAATTGTGGATGGCGAAGGCACCAGGCTAACACTACTCAACAACTGGGAATCTACCTACTTTGATTTTAACGAGACCAAGCTGGCGCAGCTTTTTAAAGATACCAAAAAGCTTGGCGTTGATCTGTTTTTGCTGGATGATGGCTGGTTTGGTAATAACCACCCCCGCAATGGCGATAATGCAGGCCTTGGCGACTGGCAGGAAAACAAGCTGAAACTGCCAAATGGCATTGGTTCGCTGGTGAAAGAGGCTGATGCAAATGGCGTAAAGTTCGGGATCTGGATAGAGCCTGAAATGGTTAACCCCGCCAGCGACCTTTATAAAGCCCACCCGGATTGGGTAATAAAAGAAAGCGGCCGCCCCGAAAAGTATTTTCGTAACCAGCTGGTGCTTGACCTGAGCAACCCTAAGGTGCAAGATTTTGTATTCGGCGTGGTTGATAACCTGTTCACCAAAAACCCGAAACTTGCCTATATTAAATGGGATTGCAACGCGGTTATTTATAATGCTAACTCGGCTTACTTAAAGAAAGATCAATCACATCTGTACACCGATTACGTTCGCGGGCTTTATAAAATACTGGATAGGGTGCGTGCCAAATACCCAAAAGTGCCGCTGATGCTTTGCTCTGGCGGTGGCGGCCGGGTTGATTATGGCGCGCTTAAATATTTTACCGAGTACTGGCCAAGCGATAATACCGATCCGTTGGAACGCATCTTTATCCAATGGGAGTATTCTTATTTCTTCCCGGCGATAGCCAGCTCTAACCACGTTACAGATTGGGGTAAACAGCCGCTTAAATTTAAGATAGATGTGGCTATGATGGGTAAAATGGGCTTTGATATTGTAGTAGGTAAACTAAGCGAACAGGAACTGGCTTACGCCCATCTTGCCCTAAAAAACTATGATGGTTTGAAAGATGTAATCTGGCACGGCGACCAATATCGCCTGCAAAACCCGTGGGCAAACGACGTAGCATCATTGATGTATGTGAACGAAGCGAGATCAAAGGCGGTGGTTTTTAATTATTTGGTGAACAACCGCTACAATGCCGGTACCAAAACGCCTATCCGTTTCAAAGGCCTCGACCCTAATAAAACCTACTCTGTGAAAGAGATAAACCTTTATCCTGGAACAGCCACTATACTGGAAACTGAACCTAAATACAAAGGAGACTTTTTAATGAATGTAGGCATCAACCCGCAGGTGAGCGCTTACCATACCAGCGTGGTGATCCAGCTGGACGAAGTGCAGTAAACGGTATTGTAAATAAGTAGAGTTAAGGGGTGATTATGCAGCTAATGATATGCCATCGCCCATTACCTGTCTTATATCAAGGTCTACAAGAGATATTAAGTTAGAGCAGCATAACAGGCAGGTATGTTTTTGGCGAAAGGTAGATAGCTCGTAAGGTAACCGAAGCACCTGTGCATATTTATGGTTATAAACCGAGCCAAAACAGGCTTTGTTAAAACAGTAGTATGATATAGTTACTTTGGTGCTCATAATTGTTACTCATAAAAAAAGCCCCTTGTGAGAAGCTTATTTTCCATAGGTAGATGGTATATATAGATCAGGCAATAAAGCCTGTAAATTGCTGTTGATTAAAAGCGCGCAGGCTAAATGCTTTTTTCCTGAACAAGCTTATCACTTTAGCTTCTATTGTTTTTACGGTGCTGATTGTTTTGATATGTACAACTTTCATGATAAGGGTTAATCTAATTCCGTGCCAATTTTAATCCGGCAATATTGATCAACCTAAATGCCTTAATTTGATGTACAGAAAACAGAAAGGGCTGTCTATTATTTAGACAGCCCTTTCATAAATATAGCGAATAAGTGTACAGTTAGCCGGTTACTTAGCAGGGGTTATCACAATGTTGCGGTAATCTATAGGGCCGTGGTCGCCCTGAATGAATAATGGGCCTGGTTCGCCTTCCTTGCTATCCATAGCGCCACCGGTAAGGCCGGGTATTATCTGGCGGGTAATAACCTCGGTGCCGTTAGCCGAAAGGGTTATCATGCGGCCAACCAGTGTAATATCATATGATTGCCATTCGCCGGGGTTTTTAGCCATCATTTTGTTTGGCGGCAAAAATCCATATACCGAACTGAATTGGTTGTTAATAGGCTCTGGTTCGCCGCTTTTGGTATCTATCACCTGTATCTCGTAACGGCCGCGCAGGTAAACGCCGCTGTTGCTGCCCTGTTTGTAACGGAACTCGATATGCAGTTTAAAATCATTGAATTTTTTATCGCTGATAAGGTTGGCGCCCGATTTTAGGCTACGTAAAATGCCATTCTCCACAATCCATTGGTTTTTGCCATCGGTGTGGAAACCTTTAGTATTTTTACCATTAAACAAGCGAATGGGTTTGCCCCATACCGGTGCTTTACTGCGGATAAGTGCAGGCGCGCGTACACCGGTAAAGTTGTAACTTTTGCCATCGGTATAAACCATGGTGCCTTTTAAGCTGTTGCCGCTTACGTCAAATTCAAAATCCATATTGCGGTCGCCTTGTTCCCATTGCGGCGGGATAGAAAAGCTGAACTTACCACCGGCAGGTTTAACTTCTGAAATAGGGCGGGCACTCCCGAAAGCATAAGTGAAACGGCCAATAAGCGTATGCGTGCCCGATTTTTGAACCTCTAACCACGATGGGATGCTTTTACCGTCTTTCTCCATAGTAATATCCCAGCGGCCAATCACATCAGGATCTTTAGCCAATACATCGGTTTGTGCCGAAGCTTTACTACCACAAATTAAGGTTAACGCCAACAGGGTGATGCCGAAAAAGCGGGCAACAAGCCCCGGCTTTGAAACAGGTGTATTTTTCATAAATGGTTTATATTGAATGATAAATCTACAAACTAAATTGGCAAAACAAAAAGGCGTTTGTAGTTAAGGCAGGTAGTTTAGCTTGATCCCGAATACTCCACAACAAAAATCAGGAGGAAAATTTGAAAATACGGATTTATTATTAACTTTGTAGTGCAAAGTACTTTGATTAAGAAAAGCATGACCCTAACCCTCAAGTTACATCATTTACAAACCCATACCAGACGAAATAAATGGATGGGCTACTTCGCTGTGTTTAACCGCCTGGCCCTTGCCGCAGGCTTTTTACCGGCGGGTTTTGTAAAGATAATGGGCGAACGCTTTACGGATTTGCACAACAACCAGCCCATGGGGCACTACCTGGAGGCATTATTCCATACGGGATATTACTATACATTTATCGGCGTTTTGCAGGTGATCGCGGCAATGCTGTTACTAATACCCCGCACAGTGGTCTTGGGAGCATTCTTATACCTGCCCATCATCTTAAATATTTTTATCCTATCCATAGCGGTACGGTTTGAAGGTTCGCTTTTAACAGCGCCGTTAATGATACAGGCAAACCTGTACCTGCTTTGCTGGTATTACGATAAATGGAAATTCATCCTCCCGTTCAACCATTATGATGCACCGCCTAAAATTGAAACTACTGATAAAAAATTCCCGTGGAGATTTTTTGGTGGTGCCTTGGCAACCATCATCCTTGTGCTATTTGTGGTGACCCATATGTATGATATTATGCCCCGCAATACTTTAGCGAGTTGCAAAAGCCGTTGCAATAACAGCAAGAACCCCGGGGCTTGTAACCATTTTTGCGATATCGTACATACTAAAGGCGTCCCGCTGGACCAAGCGCTTGAGGAATATCATAAGGCTGTAGACAACCGTAAATAAGACGTCGGTTAACAGTTGTTAATAATACTAACGCTTATTTTTATTTATATCAGCAGCAAAATCGCAGGTTCTACCAAAAGCATATCCTTTGCCCTGCGCCCAGCCAATAAAATCTTTCAGCCGGTTTACAAATGGTTCCCCGGAGTTTTTGGTGACATAGGCGGGCAGGCCTAATTTATCTTTATCGTTCAGGTCAGTAAATTCCCAGGGGTGAAAGTACAAGTTTAAATAACCATCTTTTTTATAAGCAGCCCTGCTCAACCATTTAATAAGCGGCAAAGGCAGGTTATGGAAACTGAGCCAAAAAAGGGGGATCCGTACCAGGGGCGATACCGATGCCGGGATCTGTAAAACCTTATGGTCGTAAAACCAGGTGCGCGGTTTATTAAAGTTATTATAGCGCCCTGGTAGCCAGGTAGGGTTAAGGGATGAGTTATAGGTGTACCCTGCTTTTTCAGTCTCTGCCTCATCCACCGGCATCATCCGCGCCATACGAAAGCCGGTTACTGGTGTGCCCGAAATTTCTTCGAGTTTAAGCTTTGATTCTTTTAAATGTGCTGTCTCAAAATTGGAATGATAATATCCGTGCGATGCTATCTCGTGCCCCTGGTCAACAATGTTGCGAATCATATCCGGCTGATGGATGGCATAATTAGCAGTGCAAAAAAAGGTTGCTTTTATACCGGCGGCCTGCAGCATGGCTAACACTTGTACAGTGCCGGCCGTAGAAATTGCTAATTGCTCATCAAAAGGGAGCGATTTGCCGTATTCAAAAGGCATGTCAAATTCTTCTACATCAAACCCCAACAAGATCATTTTTAACAAGCATAAGGTTGGTGGAACGGATGATATAATTTGGGCGATTTTTTGACTGCATAAATATTTTACCTACATAGATACCTATAATACCTAATACCAATAGTTGCAGGCCGCCAAAAAACGCTATAGTAGCTATAATAGATGCCCAACCCGTAACAGCATTACCGGTAACATAACTTATTAGCACATACGGAATGTAGAGAATAGCAAGCGTAGAAAAAGTTAGGCCAACACCGCTTACAAGGTAAAGCGGGCGGGCGCTAAACGTGGTGATGCTTCTGATAGCCAGTTTGCAAAGTTTAAAAAACGAGTAACTGGCTTCGCCGGTATGCCTTTTAGATGGGGTATAAGGGATGCCAAGCTGTTTGTACCCCGTCCATTTAATAATTCCCCGTAAAAATATTTCGTACTCATCTATCTGCTTTAATTGTTTTACCACTTTTTCATCCATAAGCCTAAAATCGGCGGTGCCATTTTCCAGCTTAATGTCCGACAGCATGTTGATGCCTTTATAAAACATTTTTGATGTTGCCTTTTGATAACCTTTGGCATGCGGATTTGCGTTTTGGCGATAAGTGTAAACAATATCATAGCCATCTTCCCAATAGTTCAGCATCTTTAAGATCATCTCGGGCGGGTGTTGCATATCTGCATCCATGGTTATAACTACATCGCCTTTTGCCATGCCAATGCCGGCTTTAAGCGCGTGGTCTTTACCAAAATTTCGCGAAAGTTCTATATAGTAAATGTTGTGGTGCAGCTCTGCATTAAATTTCAGTTCGTTAAGGGTATTATCCTTACTTCCGTCGTCAACAAAAATAAGCTCAAAATCATAGTCGGTGGGCATCAGCGTTTCGTTGATCTGTCCAATCAAAAAAGCGATGTTTTTTTCTTCATTGTAAGAGGGGATTACAATAGAGATCTTCTTTTTTACAAGGGATGCCATGTTAAACAATAGGTTAGGGGATAATTGTGATCGGTTATTTTCTGTAGTCGCTTGGTAATTGTAATAAGTATGTTACGCTAATTTAAGTTGGAACGCTACATTGCTTTGTTAAAATAATCATTTTATAACAGGAATGATACAACAATCAATTAGCGTAACATTCACGTTACAAATATAAAAATATTACGATAATAGCACCTGCAAAAGGCGGCTACTTATTTAAATGACATTTGTTTTACGATAGCTAATTATGCATGCTTTTCGGCGAGCTGTTGGCGCGAGAAATCGCGGAATAAGGTTTCATAAATTATTTTAAGCCAAATCAAGAAACAAGGCAGCACCTTTAATCGATAAGGCTGAATATAAATCTTATTAATGGTTTTTGGGAAAAGATCAGACGCGGCAAAGCTGGTAAAGATAATGGCAAAAACCAGCAGGAAGATCTCGAAGCCCGTAGGTTTGTTCAAATTCATGAACCAGATAGCTACACCCGCGAAAGCAATGATGAAAGTTGCCGACTCGGCCGATGTGCTAAATATTACGGTGAAAATTAATACCGATGCCAGGATAAGCAGCTGGTATTGGGTGGTCTTGTAATATTTGATACGCAAATAAGATAGGCCGAAAAGAACCAACGCGGGGGCTATTACAAACAGGTTGTTTAAAGCAGGATAATTAAACAACCTGCGGATCATTCCCATCAGGGAAAAATCCTGCATTTTAGAGGCCTCGTTCTCCGCGTTTTTGGCAATAAGGTCATAAAACCAATCGTGGTAAGTGCGTATGATAAACGATGGCGATGAGATAGCCATCGGCAACACAAATAACACTGCCGACCAAAATATAAAGCTGGCAATAAATTTCAGTTTGTTATCCGAAAAGAAGAAGAACGCCAAGCCCACAATACCATAAATTTTGGTGGATGCACCGAGGACTATCATTAGCGTAGCCCAAAAATCTTGCTTCCTTTTAATGAAATTAAAGCTAAGGATTATAAGCGCTGCAATAATTGGATTGAACTGAAAATAGATGGTAGATCCCACAAGATCGTTAGCGCAAAGCAGCAAAACAATCACATACTTGTTTGGCCCTAAAGGCAGCATCTGTATGGCTTTGAATAACACAAAAGCGCTAAATGCTACCCATAGTAAAATGCCGATACTATCCGGCAGTAAGGCAAAGGGTGCAAATATTAAAGAAAATACGGGCCCGTAATGGTTACGATCAAAATAAAACTCAGGCTGCAACTGAAACAGGCTTTGCTGCGAGATAGTATTTAAAAAATTATGCTTAAATATGATGTAGTTGTTAATTCCCTGGTGTGTTAAAAGGCCTTTTAAAGCCAAAAGCAGGCATGCGCCAAACCATACAGAGTAAACAAAAGGCTTATTATAAATAAGCCGGGTAAGCGCTTGCTTCATCAGTTTAGGGATTAGTGCCCGCTAAGATACAAACTTGGTTTATATCCTTTTAAAACAAGCTATCGGTTTTTTATTTGGTTAATATAATCGGTTAGTTTTTGTAAGATAAGTTCTACCGGGAGATCTTCATTTGGGTCTATCAGAATAGATTCATACTGGTCTTTTGGTTTGATGCCCTCCTGTATAGGTTGTAAACTTTTATCGAGGCAAAAGCCCATTTTAAGTTTCTTGCGGTCCAGCCATAGGTAGGCCAGCTTTTTGCCACGGTAGGTAAAGAACGGGATTTGGAATTTACGTTCGTGAATTACCTCAGCATCCACCCGCAAAATAATATCCCTCAAAGCCAGCAGGCAACTTTGATAAGGCTCGGGCTTGGTTAGGTAATAGGATTCGAGGGTGGGCGTTTGCATGGGGAGGAGCAAGGTAAAGATCTGCCCACAGATATAAGATAAATTTTTTCTGTAAGTAATATATCTAAAGAGTGTTATCCATACATCTGCTCACACTTACCATTTCCATAATACTAATCTGATGATGACTTATTAGAGATGGATTTAATTACACCATCTAATTCAACGGAACTTTCCAATAACATTTCATTCATGTTTTTGATGTTTTTACTTACATCCATGGTATTAATAATATTGACCAGCCCAATGATATTTGCCAGCGGTTTACGAACGAGGTGGGATTGAATGAAACCGATTTCCTGAAGCCTCGTTTCTTTGTTTGATAATTCCGAATTTGCGTCAGCTAATCTTGATTTTGTATCCATATACTCTGTAATGTTATAGCCGATACAAAATATGCCGCCCGGTTGCCCATCTTCATCAAAATAGGCTTTCATTTCCCATTGGGTAACAACGAAACCGCCTTTTCCATCGTGTTTACGCAAAGTGGCCGGGAAAAGCCGGCCTGGTTCTGCAAAACACTTTCCCCCAACTTCTTCACAAATAGCGATGTCATCGGGATGAAGGGTGATAGAAAAATTTTTCCCAAGTAAAGATTCATTCAAAAAATCGAAATTCCTGTCATAATTAGCGCTGACATAAGTGTAATTGCCATCCATTCCTATCCCTATAGAGTAAAAAAAAGAAGAATCTGCTAAAAATGAGATGATCTCGGTATTTTGCTGCATGATATTATTATGGAATATTATACAATGCTTTAATTATATCGCGGCATGCCGGCAGCTTTTAAGTTGCCAAAAAATGTGTATTAAACTTGCGGCAATAATTATGCCCATGAAATAGGAGGGCCGGCTGTAATGGTAATAAAATAATTACCCAACGTAAAGCGTTATTGGCGTTGAAGTTAATGCTTTGGGTTTTTGATGGCTATAGTGGTTTGTGATATAGTAAATCGGCAGGTATAACCTTTCAATAAACGTAAAAATTGTCAAATTTCTACTTCAAGTCTCTTTTAATATATTTATGATATAAGTATTCCGCATACCCTACGCTAACATAATCAGGGAACTTCCAATTTGGATAATATTTCCTTTTAATTAACTTGAGAAAGCTAAAGAATAATATTGCTAATATAAGGAGTATGGCAATCGCCAAAAAGAAGATTGCAAAGTATATTAAAAAATTCATAAGTTATATAAAGTACGGTTATACGCATAACAAATTATATTGTTGCGTCATAACCAAGTTTTCTACCGGCAACTTCCACTTAAATTACTTTAAGCGTTTAACTGAAATAGTGGATATCAAATCCCCCAGCTTCAGATACGTAATTATCCCGGGTGGGTGCATACAAGTCCGTTGTAAACTTTAGAAATTATGAAGCGGTAAAACAGCAGTTCCATTTAACCGATGATCTGTTTCGGTTACATTTACATGCGAGTTACTTTCTAACTAATAAGAACGCAAAAAGCCTTTAATCTTTCGACTAAAGGCTTTCTAATTTAAGGTGTGGTGGCTACTTTACAAATCTCGAACTATTTCCTGTCTGATTTGCGTTTAATCGCTAATTTAAACTTGTAATTTTTTTATTCACTTTTTTCTAATATGGTTTTCTGTAATTCCGATACAGCCGCCATTCGACGATTAGCTAATTGTAATTGTTTTGCCTTATTCAGTTTGCCCATGTACAGAGGTCCATCCGAGTCAGGATAACAGGCTTGCCATACTTGAAGACCAACCTGTAAAGCAACATCACAAAAATTACGGGATTTTTCTATCCAGTCTTGTGGTGACATCCAAATTCTGTGTTTAATAGGCGAATAATGGACGGACGCATTTCTCAATGCTTCAAACTGGTCAAAGAAAGATATAAATGGTTCTTTTCTTTGCTGGTCGTCTGTTACATTGAGTACAAGTTGCTTGTCTTGTCGAATAATTATTTGTAAGCTTTCGATCCGGTGTTTTAAGTTCATGTAGCCGCCATTTTTCTTAAGCCCCTTTAAAATCAATATTTCACTGGCTGAAAGATTTTTCTCGTTGCGATATAGAAAATCAAATCCGATGCTATTAATCAGGCATTCAATAAAAGAGTAAAACGTCAATACCGATAAGCGGCTGTAGTTCGCGACTTCATATTTAATATCCGTTACGTTACCATCAATAGTATTATCTGAAGGCTTTTGACGATTAAATACTTTACTCAACGTTTCTAATAAAGCGAAATTTGTTTCTGCTTTTTGGTAAAGCGTAAAAGCGTCTTTCAAAAGAAATTCCTCTTCAATTCCGCCGCCACCTTTAAGCGCACCAACCGAAATTCTATAATGATATGGCGTATCCGCATACCAATTGAACTTTTTTAGATCCAAGAGTTCATTTAAAAAAGCGTAGGTCACACCTGTGTTGATAATATCTTCTTTAATTTTCAACCCCGCAAATTCATTAGCGATATGTTCTATGGTTTTTTTCGGCGGGCAATCTTTCATCAAAGATTTGGCCTGTTTTTCCAGTAAAGCTTTGAGTTCAGGCAAGCGTTGTGCTAATTCTAATTTGGTTCCTGCCTTTAAAAAAAGCCGAGTTTGTTCCACTGATTTCTTTGTAGTGTGATAATCAAAATTTGGAAGGACAGCAGCCATAAGTTCAATGTATTCTAAATAAAGCTCTATTTGCTTTATTTCTTTACCAATGCTTTGACTCATAGTATAATATTATTATCAGATAAATTTAGTGTTATTATCAACATGCTATATCATCATTAAAGCATATCATTATCTTTAACACTTAACATTTGAACAGGGGCACCACCTGCATAAAAACTGGTTTATTTAATATGGCACGCAAGTACCCTAAGTTCCTGTGGAGTAATCCCAGCAACGCAAAATCCTCTGGACCTTTCATAGTCCATACTCAACATCCCCGATTTATTGTCCAACCTAAATTCGACGAAAAAAGAAATTTAATTCACACAAGTGTTGTTGAAATTTGGGAAGAAGAACAATCATTTGTAGATGTGTGGGAAATTCAAAAAGAAATTCCAACTTGGTTCAACGAATCGGGACGTTATCAATCTATTCATGAGCATGATAAGTTACTTTGCGGACTTTCACAGCTTGAATTTCTTAAAGATCGCAGGGAGCATTTCACGATAGATGAGGCAAGAAAGGTGATACAAATCCTGTTTCCATTTAAAGCCAAAAAGATTCATCACGGCAGTAGTTCTTATGGTTTAAAACATAGGCTTGAACATATCAGCAATTATATGTCGAAAGGTCATGGATACAAATATTGCAGTAATGATACGCTGATTAAAGCATTCGCACTTGAGGGCTTTAATTCAGCGATTGAAGACGGGAGCCCCAACCCATGCTTTAATATTTATAAAAAGGATGTGGTTACTGCTTATCATTTATTTCGGTAGTATGGCAATTCAAATCAACAAAAATGATTTAAAGCGGCTATCTTATATAGAGCCACCGGGATGCAGGAGTGAAATACTCTTGCATCCTTTTATCCCGAAAGAAACTATTGAATTGGCTTTGTTTCAAGAACATCGATTTGCATTTTACTATTGGAACATCTGGACAAATGAGTTAAACAATGAAATTCCATCACTCGTAACCTTTGACTGGCACCAGGATTTATGCCCGCCTTATAGCGATGAGTTGGATGAGCTTAAATCGTTGGACAATACGCACAAAGGGGAGTTAGCTATCTACACCTGGGCTAAAATATCACATCAAAATGATGTTCAGATAAAAGCTGCATTACTACTCAATAAAATTAAAGATGTATATGCAATTTGTCGGCAAAAGTGCTCAAGACCCAAACAGGAAACTGTAATAGACTTTTATGGCAATTCACATTCGATAATGACATTTGATAGCTTAAGCGAATTTGAAAAGCATTTACCAGACATTTCAGATCAAAAGGTCTATTTCGATATTGATTTAGACTATTTCACCCTTTCTAATCCTATATCTGTAGGCGGGTTGCAACAAAAGAAACAATTCACTTATCTATCAAAAAAGGAAACTTTGAGGTTATTGGGATTATCAAATCCGGTCATAGAATGGGTTTTAAAAAAAGTAGCAGGTATAACAATAGCCACAGAACCTGAGTTTTGCGGTGGCTTAAAACAGTCGAATTACTATCTTGATATTATTGACCAATTATATTTCAAACCGTCTTTATTCCATAACATCCCTAATTCCGGGGGAACACAATGGCGGCATTTATTAAATGATTAGTTCAATTTTGAATTGAGAAAAATATTTGGGGTTAAACAAATTACAAATGAATAAAAAAAATGTTCAAATACTGGATGATCTGATGCAACGCACGGAAGATCTCCCCGAAATTTTGCACCTGCGTGCGGCGGCACCTGGTTATCAGTTTACTAATGATGATAAAAAATTACTACTTGATACATACGCGAAGCTTGATGATATTTTGAAAGAAGCAGCCGCTTTTATAAATATAAAATTTCCTGGATGCGAAAGACATGTTAAGGCTTGGAATGACATTGATTTTGACGCTAAAATCGGCCCAATCAAAATAATCACTACAGATCGTGAGCATGTAAAACGGGAATGGAGAAAAGGGATTTTTGACTTGAAAAGTTTGATCAAAATATTAAAAAATGAAACTGTATTACTCGTTGACGATCATGATGCCAATTTCACTACACCGTCTTTAGGAAATGTTTCATCAAATTATACATTAGATCACTATACAGATAAAAAAAATATTCCTAATCAAGAATTGGTAAGCGATACCATTAATTACTTCAAGATTGGAAAAGGTGCAGAATTATTTCAACCTGTAGACTTTCTGAATCTTTTGGATAAGCAGAATGAATTTGTCAAACTTAACTTTCAGAAGGGGGATTTAGTAGTACAACATTTAAAAAACTTACCTTTGCCCGTTCGCGAAAAGCATACACTATATGGCTTTATACTTAAATGGTTTGGCGGATATCCGGTTAATAATTTAAATGAGGATTTCGATAAAACATTAAAACTTGTACAGAAAGAGTTTTTGAGTTTTGACGGCGATACACCTGAAAAGCAGTTTTGTAAAGCAGACCAGACTATGCGGAATAAATTTGAAAAATATGGCATTGCCTTTACAACAGCCATTAATCATAATATTGACGTCAATGAAATATTAGCTGCAATGGAAATTAATGAAACCAAAGAAACAGCCTATCATAATTTCAGTGATCTTTTTGCGGATGCTGTAGCGAATGGCACTTTAGATCGTTTTAACGACAAAAAAGCTCTGTTAATAGCCCAAAGTGTGTATATTATGGAGATAGAGACCACCCTATTTCGGGCCAAATTGACCCAGGGGTTAGCTGACTTTTGGGTTGCAGCAAATGCTATAAAAGCATG
>NZ_JBSRZI010000016.1:0-94629 GCF_054057495.1 Mucilaginibacter sp. UYNi724
AAAACGCTTTTACAGCTCTCGCTGCTATCGTTCGCCAGCTAATTGCCTGGTCAATTTGCCACGGAATCAGGTGGTCAACATCCCCGGAATATCAAGCTATCGGCGTATTTGTAGATATTGTTACAGGATGGACTGGACAGCAAGATAAACTAATCTATCTTTCTTACGACGGAAATTCTGGTACATTGATTCCTCATGTTAGATTAGATTTTATAGATCAATCAATAAATGAATTTGACCTTAAAGAAACAGGTAAAATTCGATTCAGAAAATTATAAATTTCTTTTGGACTTAGTTAATTATAGAGACTTATATGTTTTCAATGCGAAGCAAGCACTTTTGCCCGCAAGGGGCCGCGCGAAAAAATACCTCTCCATTCACCTGTTTACGGGCAATTGGAGAGGTATAAGCACTTTAACTCAATAGTGGATTCATGTTATGTTACGTTCCCCTCTCCTGACAAACTACCGACAAGCGTTATCGTTTCACCGTGCTTTTTGTAGGTTAAGCCGTCGATTTGTGTTAACATAATGATAATTTATTGTTACGTTAAAGTTATCGTAATTTTACCGGATGCAAATTGCAGTATACGTAATCTACGAATTGCTCATCAGGGTACAGGAATTGAACCCTGCCGTCGGTGAATATCTTCTCAATAAACAAACGGATAACGGCATCCTGGTGAGAACCACGGGCGGTTCTATCGCCATACCCGACGATATTTTACAGAGGCAGTTCAACGATCCCGCCTCGATCAGCCAGCATGAGATACTGGACCTGCTTGACGGCTTCAAATCGGGAGCATAATAGGTATTCCTGGGATATTCAGCTTTTTGAAAGTCTGATCGCTGATTTAGAGCTATAATTTTTTGGTTAGACTTTATAGATTTAGTGTCGTACCTTGAACAAATGAACATGGTACCATCGTTTTACGTTCCTCATCCTGCGCTCAGAAACCATATCAGTCATATTATGGTTGTTGAAGCGAAGCTTGATAAAGTTACCCTTGAGTTCAGTCCATTTCCGCCAACCCCTCAGCACGCCATCCATTTCTATCCAAGGGATGCAGTTGTTGTTCGTAATGATAAAAACGGCATTCAAAAACACCCGGCCAGTATCATCGTAGGCCCGCAAGTTAGCCAGGTTAATATTGCGATGGGCCTGCATCACATTATTGTTTCCGTGGCATTTATGCCTGGTGGTATGCACAGGTTACTTAAAATGCCAATGCATGAGTTATATGATGAACCCTTCGATGCCACACTATTATTAGGCCGCGAAATAGCGGAGGTAAATGAACAGTTACAGGAGGCACAAACAGCTTTTGATATGAAAAATGTGGTGGAACGCTTTTTTATGTACAAATTTAATTACTCTTTGCTTATGCCATGGGAACATGCTTTGAAAGCCCAATTACAAGGTAATATATCCATAGAAAGTTCAGCTTCATTAGCATGCCTTAGTTTGCGGCAGTATGAACGGCGGACCAAGGAGATCATGGGCTATTCACCAAAAGTTTTTTCGAGGCTAGTTCGTTTTTCCAAAGCCTACCGGTTAAAAGAGCGCTACCCCCGGTTAAACTGGTCTAACATAGCCTATACTTGCGGATATTTCGATCAAATGCATTTGATCAGGGATTTTAAGGAATTTACGGGCGCACTTCCCGGTGCGCTCGCCAAACAGATCAATAGTGCGCCAGCGCTATTGCAAGAACACATGCGTATATAAGATGTCGTGTTTTTACTATTTCTGCTCATGGTGATCAATTAGTTTTACAAAAAACATTTATATCATGAAAAGCAAATTAACATTTTTAGCAATTATTTTATCAGTTTTATCTGTACAGGCCCAAACAAAAAATGCAGATGTTAAAGCCATTGAAAAGCAAGTTGACGCGATGGTTAACAGCTGGAACACGCACGACCATAGTGATATGCAAACCTACTGCACAGCAGATTGCAGTTGGGTGAACATTGTAGGCATGTGGTGGAAAAATCTAAAAGAAGTTGAATACTCTACTCAATTTTATCACACTAACATGTTTAAGCACACTACCATGACCAATAAAGGAGTTTTTGTACGAATCATTAACCCGACAACGGCTTTAGTGCACTTTAAAAGTTATGTAAGCGAGTTCACCACCCCCGATGGTCACAAGATACCAGGTAGTGACGATATAGCCTTATTGGTATATGTAAAACTAAAGGGTAAATGGCTAATGACAGCCGGAGAGAATGTGGTTATTGACCCGGAAGCCCAAAAGAATGACCCGGTTTTGCACATGAACAAATAAAACCTGCTCCCATATTCATAACAGGTTAAATTTCTTTATAAATGAGGTTATAAATTCTGAAAGTTAGCACTAACCCACTAGTGTATTAACTGCTGGCTTACTACGTCATGAAATTAAATCACTTATCAGGCACTTAAAGCATGACGCTTTTGCGCCGCAAGGCGCCGCCCGGAATTTTCAGGCAGCAAAGCAATAACCACAGGTCTGTAATTCAGCCCTGTGGTTATTCTAAACCATCAGTTTAACGTCAAGTTACCATGTATAGCAAATTCCTCGCATAGATTAAAAGCGGTTTGGGAACGCTGTAAGCCCGTCCCGAATAGGATGGAATTTAGCTTGCTTTCTTCATCCCTGTAATTACGCACATTTTGGAAATAACCAGTTACTGCATTATAGCAACCATACAAAGTGCCTTTTGTGGTGGCTTCCTGCTGCGTAGAACTGGTAAAATGATAGTCCATTACCGAACTGACCATATTATTAAAATTGCTGGACAATTCTTCATGCTTTCCATTTTGCAGGTTCTGCAACACTTCCTTACTCGGTGCCATTGCCACCTGTACCAAACGTTTAACGGCACTATCTGTAATACGGATTTTAGACCAGTGGTTAAACACTTCCTCCAGTTCATTAGCTAGTAAATTAGTAATACCTAAAAGCTGGTGCGCCTGTTTCAGTTTATCGTGCGCACTGGCGGTATGGCGTATCTTAATACTATTAACCGCACCTTTCAAAGCGGCATTTAGAGTGTTGTTGCAGCAAATGCGAATTGGCGTAAATGCTGCCGTTATACTGCTATAACCATCGTGCGAAGTGGTCAAAAAGAGATAATTCTCAATAAGGTCGTCTTTTCCAACCCTGATATAATCGGGCAGTTTGGCGGTGATAAAAATACGTGCGCCGTTCTCGCCTAATGCCCCTGCCGTCTCGTATAAAATGCCATCCTTACCACCTACGATATTATCAAAGAAATCAAAGGCGTTTACATTCTGTATCACTTCATAGTCATTGCCTACCACGCCCAAAACCTGCTCGGTATCAGTACGCACGGTAGCGAAAAAGTCGGGCACTGCTATTTCAGGGATAATAATATCCGCTTCGGGGTCTGCGGTGTGGTTTTCGGTATCGTAGGTAAACAAAGGGCGTTTCTCTACGGTATAATCCAACTGTGCGTATTTGATCGCCTCTGCGCTGGTCGGGTAATCTTCTATAATTGTACCCAGGCCGTGCCAGGCTCTTTCTTTGACAGAAAAAAAGCTGTGCTTCCCTGTCTGCTCGTTATAATTTAGGTTGTGTGCCATGATTGATATTTTTAATGTTACGTACTCTTGATAGTAAAATCTCTGTTTCCAGTATGTTGATATTTGCGGTATCGGTTAAACTTAGCTTTGATTGGGTTTCTACCTCGTTTACGATCTCTGCAATACTGATATGGTCGGCGTGGACTGCCACACGAACCATAATAAAAAGGGTTTCGTATTTCATGCTAAATGATGTTGATTTTTGAACTCTGCCAACTGCCTGTAAAAGGCTTGGGGGTTGTCAGCTTTGAAATCCTCCCCGTAACCCTGCCAATAGATTTGGTCTAGGTGGTCTATAAATGCTGCTTCCATGTTGTTGCTGATTAGATAAAAGGAATAAATACCCCTGCCACAAAGCAGGGGCATTTAACAATTATGCAGGGATAATAATACCCGCTTCGATCTCTGCCAAACGGTTTACGCACATGCTGTTTACAAACTGTGCTACGGCTTGGATAATTACAGGGTTCTTAGTGGTGAACTTCCTGCGGTTATCGTCCTCAATGGTCAAAACGCAACCCTGAAAATGGTTTGCATCGGTTTCGTCGGCATCATCGATCTGCGCCACTTCAAAGGCTTCCAATGTATCAATGGTATCTAACAACCTGTCACGCTGTATTTTTCTGCGGTGTAGTTCTTCCACCAGTTTTAGGGTGCTTTCTAAATTCAGCACTATTTTTTGTGGTGCTTCAACTTTAACCTCTTTTGTGGTTGGATCTGCCTTTGGCTGTTCGGCTTCCGCATTGGGTGCTTCGGGCTTTGCCTGTTCGGTCGGTGCAGGTGTTCCCGCTTTCTTAGCTTCGGCTTCGCCCTTCGGCTTGTCGTCAAACTCTTTGCTTAACGGCAAACCGTTGGTTTTAGGCGCACCATTGTTTTCTACCTTAGCGTTTACCGCTGAACTGTTTACTTTATTAGCTGTTTTTCCGGATTCGATTACTGTAGTTTTCATGATTTTGATTTTAAATTTTTACTGATAATAATTTGATTCTGCCCTGTGGGCGTTTGTTCCTGTTCTTGCATTGCTTTTACTCCCTGCGGTGGGTGGGCTTCTGCCGTTTGCTGTTTTTGTGTTCATGGTGCTATCTCTTTTTTTAATAGGTCAGTCGGCAGGGGCCTCCTGTCTTTTTGATAAGCACCCTCACCTAAACCAATCCCTTTGTAAGGCAAGACTTTTCAGAAAAAAAAACCTCGTGAGCGTAGCGAGCAGGGAAGATTTTTTTCTGAAAACCCGTAGGGCACCGGTCTTGACGTCAAAGGGATTGTTGAGAGCTTTGCTACCAAAAAGATGGGTGGAATTATTGACCTGGGGTAACAGACACTTATCAAAGCATATAAAGTGGCAGGCAGCATGGGTGGCAGAGGAACGGAGCCACTTATGCCCTATGCGGTGAAGCTGCTGAATGGAGGAACGAAATGAGGTGGCTGGAACTGATGAGATAAATAATTGTAGGGTTATTTCCAGAACATGTTTACTTGTGTTATTAAAAGTTTATAAATGACAGCAGCCTAGATAGCGGAGGAACAGAGCTACTAATGCCATTTGCAGGAAGCGGCTGAATGCAGGTACGAAGAAGCGGCTACACTGCCGAATTATAATACCAGTATGAATAGCCGTTGGCCTACTTAAAAATCCATAATTAAAACAAAACCTAATAATATTTGTTAACCAACTGGTTAGTTGATTAACTAAATTTTATGACAACTGAAGAAAATATATTAAAGCAGGCAAGTTTGATCTTTTACCAAAAGGGGCTTGCAGGTGCAAGGATGCAGGAAATCGCCGACAAGGCGGGTATCAATAAAGCGATGCTTCACTATTATTTTAAAACAAAGGAGCAATTATTTGACAGGGTGTTTGCGCAAGCTTTCCAGGCTTTTGCCGGAAAGATTGCTGAAGTTTTAAATAGCGATATCAAACTGGAAGACAAGATCACCGAATATGTGAACCATTCCGTTGATGCTTTAACCAAAGATCCCGGCATACCTGTGTTTGTCTTGAACGAGCTTACCCATCATCCCCAGAGGATCACTGAACTGTTTGCCGGAAAGGATATGGTCAATTTTAATAATTTCAGGGAGCAGGTTGAAAAACAAACCAAAGGAAAGGTCGATCCGGAGATTTTGTTCGTGGATATGGTAGCGTTGTGCATATACCCGTTCATAGCGGCCCCTATATTTAAATTGATGCTCTATAAAACAGACCAGCAGTATAAAGATCTGCTACAATCAAGGAAAATGCACATTATCAAAGAGATACTGAGCAGATTATAACTTAACATATGGAATTACCCATTAAATACTGACTATGGAAACATCTAAGAGAACCCAAAACATCAGCATGGCCGTTGCGCTGCTGTTTATTATGATCGCCTGTATCCAGGGCTACCGGAATATCGGCTTGCCACCTGTTATCATCGTTGGAGGTTCAGGAATTATTGGCTTTATCATGTGGTACAGAACCTACTTAAAGCACCCGATAGACCCTAAGATCATTCTGCCCTTATTTCTATTGACCGTAGCGGCTTTGGAAATTCATATGTGCGAAGAGTATCTTACCGGTTTCGGCCCATCCATGAGCAGGCTATTTGACATCACCTGGACTGAAAAGACATTTCTGCTGATCTTCGCTTTCATCGGCCCTGTGCTTTATACCCTGACCGCGCTTGGTCTTTATTACCGTGTTCCGATCGCTGGGTTTATCGCCTGGTTTATTTTCATCGGGCCGGGCGTGGCAGAGTTCACACACTTCATTTTCCCCTTGATTAAACCGAGTATTTTGCCTGAAGTTACGCAAACCTTGTCCCAAAATGTAAAGGGAACCTTTATATATGGCATGCACAATTATTGGACGGAGGTAACGGGAAGCTATTATTTTTCAGGGATGTACACAGCTATACTACCGATGATTCCGGGTATTTGGGCAATCTTTACGATGATCAGAGCCGGTAAAGCAGCCAATGAGAATGTACAGGCTTAAACCTCTCAACTCGTCCATATAGCTTTTCTGCTTATTGTTTTTTTTAGAAACTTTTATAGCGAAGGCATTGGGACATGAAAACATGAATTACTTGTCTATTAGCAGCTTGTTCCGCAAGCACCTATGGCAGCGGTACCGTTTGAGCGGAAGCCAGAACAGGACTGTTTTCATAAAAGACGTGCGCGGTATTCTTTCCATATCAGACCTGTTTCCACGTCCGCAGGGGCAGGACTGTTCGGAAACAGGATGTGAATTTTTTACAGGTGTTACTTCCATGTTCAAAATCTACTTGGATCAAATAAATTAAACCTGGTCTTCATCATGCTTTTCTGGCTTCAGATCAGACTGGTTGGATTCTTGCTCAAATTTCTTTTCATCCTTCACATTTCTTTTGATTAGCCAGAAGATCAATAGGATGGCTACAAGGACGACCGGGACTACAATCAGATAGTTTATTTCCATAACGATTGGGGTAATGTAGATGCAGAGGAAGGGCTCGAACCTTCTGATGCTGCCCTAATTCAGCGCTCTGCTTTAAAGTATCAGCTCTACTTCATCTCAAAGGTACAGTACCGGTATCGGCTTCTTAAATTTAAGTCGTGATTTAATAATGGCATAACAATGTTTGCATGATTTGAAACAACAAGACAATGCCAAAATGATTAATTAATATCCCTGGGGCGGTCAAGCTTTATAAACGCCAACTATATACATTGTTATTCAGTTTTAACTGTTTCCAATTTTAAATACCGGTATAGCGTAGATTTACCTAAATGAAGGGTTAATTAATTATAACCATTTGATGAACTTAACCACTTGATTAAACTACCAGGCTGAATACCTGTTACCTTAATTAATATAAAAAAGCGAACGGTGAAATTTAAACATATACATTTTATTATCAATCCGGTCTGCGGCAAAGAAGAACCTATCTTGTCCTATATTAATAAGGCAATGACTATGGCCCAGGTTAACTGGGATATCTCTGTTACCAAAAAAAATGTCAATGCCGATGAACTCGCCAGGAAACTGGTCGGTAAAACAGATCTTGTAGCGGTTTACGGCGGGGATGGCTGCGTAACTGCGGTAGCTTCGGCGCTGCATGGCACCAACCTGCCGATAGCGATTATCCCTGGCGGTACGTCAAATGTTATGGCCAAAGAGTTCGGTATACCCATAGATACCGTTGAGGCGTTAGCCCTATTGGGAAAAGGAAAACATCGCATCATCGCAGTGGATATGGGACTGGCGAACGGAAGACCTTTCCTTTTGCGGGTCAATATGGGTATCATGGCCGATATGGTGACTGGTGCCGACCGCAATTTAAAGAACAGCATCGGTCAATTGGCTTATGGCGTAACGGCGGTCAAAACGCTGGCAGAGGCGAAAAGTATTAACTATGGGCTTAAGATCGACGGCAAAAAGATAGCAACTGCCGGCGTATCCTTGACCGTAACCAATTCGGGGAACATGGGGATCGGTGATTTTGCGCTACAGCCGGGTATTAGCATCACCGACGGACTATTAGACGTTATTCTTATGAAGGAAAACAGTTTGGCCTCTGTTCTTAAGGTGGCAGGAAGTGCCCTGCTGCACCAGGAAACGGATGCCTTGCAGCATTGGAAGGGCAAAAAGGTGGTAATCACTATGCCTGCAAAACAATCCTATATTTGTGATGACACTGAACATTTTGCTGAAAAACTTAAGCTGGAGATCGTCCCCGGTTCTATCCGGATGCTGGTGCCCGCCAAAATAAAATAAACAATGGTGCTAACTAAAATTAAAAGCTCGCTAAAGTTAACAGGACTTTTCCTTCAATATAATTATGACAATATCTACCGGGTTATTTTCGGAATGCCACGGCTTAAACGCTGCCAGATCACGGCGGATCTGTTTTTAGGTAGCCAATATAACCGGGTGGGGTTACGGAAAATGAAAGCGCTGGGTATTACCGCCATTATCAATATGCGGATACATTCGGTATATACCGAAGCCCAGTACCAAGGTTTCCGTTACCTGCACCTGCCTACCCCCGATAATACCCCACCGCCGCTGGATGTTTTAGTTCAGGGTGCTGACTTTGCCGATACCGAGATCAAAAAAAATGGCAAGGTTTATATCCATTGCCGCCAGGGATTGGGAAGGGGGCCAACCATGACGATTGCATATTTGTTAAAAACCGGACTGACCTTGGAAGATGCTTTGGTACTGATCCGGAAAGTCCGGCCTTTCATTAATCCCAGGCCCGGCCAGTTGGAGCGACTGAAGGAACTGGAAGCTTACTATAGCAAAGAAAAAGCAGCGGGTCATTGATTAAAAGCAAAGGGCGAATAATGTCCAAATGCGTTTAAAACGATTTATTCTAAAAACCACCCACAGTATTCTGTTAGGGAACTGTATAGCAAATAGTAAAGCCCGGTCGAAAAAGACCGGGCTTTACTTGGGAAATAAAATTGGCTGAATGTGGCTATTTGGCCTTGTTCTTTACATCGGTGACCTCATTTCTAAGTTCCTGTGCCAAAGCTTTGGTCTGTTGCAACGCATTGCGTAAGCGCGTACCGGCTGCCTTGTTACTTTTTTCAAAAAATGCTGTAGCATCACTTTCCGCTGATAAGATCAGCTCTTTTAATTTCTGGAAATTTTCCATGATATACTTTTTTAAGTTAAAAAATTAATGAATTCTTGTTTAGTATTTATGTCTTTTGTTTACACTCTTACCCCGCGGCTTTGTGAAAGGTCTTTTTGGGTATTTTTGCCTTTCTCTAACAGTGGATCATTTTTAACAGCCATCTGGAACTGTTCCCTTTTCTCCGGCTTGCCGTTCTCCTGGAACATATTCACTTGGCCATAACGGGGAACCGCTTCGATGCGCAGCTTCACTTCCTGTCCTTCTTTGACGGTCGTGATCAAAGGGCGGTTACCGTTCTTCAACGATTCCTCCAGTTTTTCGCGCTGCTTAGGGTCTGCCAGTTCCTTGATGTTGTATTTGTCCAGTACCGCTTTAAGATCGAAACCATAGGAAGGGTCGTGGAACTGCTTGGTCTTGAAATTATCAAAGCGGTCTTTGGCCTGGTCAAAATCCAGCTTGATCCACGCTTTGTAAGGCTGACCGCCCAAATTCAATAGATCATCACGATAAACCGAACGCCCCTGTATCAGGTTGGCCGACTGTTCAGCAGAAAAACCCTGGCCTTTTTCCACATACACGTTCTGCGTGACCGCAGGACTGTAAAAGGTTTTCTGGAAATCCTTGGCAACAAAGTTCACCTTATCCTTTTCCATGGTTGCCAAAGTGGTCTTATGGCCAATGTCTTTGCCTACGGCCAGTTCGCTGTTGCCTTTTTGTTCCTTAAAATAAATGATCGCTTCATGCGGGCTGTCGAACTTACGGAATACCGGCTTGTTCTGTTCGCCGGGAGAAATAACCAAATACTTTTGGTCGGCTTCCAACGGTTTGGCATTGTTCAGGGTTACCGAGTATTTATTGAAGTAGTAATAATCGGACTGGCCGGACTGCTTGAAGTGCAGCTGCAAATCTACCTGCCCCTTATCGGCAGGCAATTGGTGGCGGAGCTTGAACTCGGGAACATTCTTCTGCATGTTCTTTTCCATGTCTTCCGCAAGTTTTTTGGGAAAGCCGAGCTCTTTGAGCTCTTCTTTCAGGTTGTCCAAATTGTTTAAGTTCATCGCTTTATTTGTTTTTAATGATAAATCCAGATTGTTTATAGCCAAATCCGACAGTGGCTGTAATTGGCTTTTTTCCAGTTGCTTCAGATCGTAGATCAGGCTGCTGATCGGTACCGCCTCATGCCAATTGAAAATCTGCTGGTATTCTCTTGCATGATTTATAGCTTCGTGCTCATCTAAAAAGCAGGTCAGATCATATCTTGTATTGATCGGGTTATCGGTGTCATACACTACCCATTCATATCCTTTGTTCGACTGCTCTTGCAAATGTTCACGCAGTTCGCCTGCTTTGGCCGGATCGTTTAACTGTGCCATATACTTTGCTTTTACCTGATTTTCTGCTGGTTATTGCGCAGCAATACCGGCTGGCCTGATTCCAGTTTGACCTTGATCTTTTTGATCTTCTTGCTGAACAGGGATTTGGCGGCATCAATGCCGGCACCTGCTACCTGTGTGGCGATGGTCTGATCCATGCCATACATGCCAATGCTGCGCACCGCATCATCCGCGCCGCTACCTGCGGCACCTGCCAATTCAGCTTCCGGCGCATACAGTCCCGGCATTCCGTCGAGCGAATAGACCGACAGGTCAACCGGAATGATGGAAGTGCCCAGGCGGATATTCTTGATGTCAAGCAGCAAACGCTGGTTGGTAATCCGGCAGGTGCCAAAGATCTCGTGCCCTTTGGGGATCAGGTAACCATACAGGGTAACCGTATCCTGCAAGCGAAGCTTGATGGTAGCGCCCTGTACGGCTTTCTGCTTATCAACGATCTGTGCTGGTATTGCCTTGAACTTGGTATCGCCTTCGGTATTAGCTGGCTTCACCTGTTTTACAGCCACGCTTTCCGGATTTTGTATGGCTATAATTTTATCCATCATCTCACTGAGCTGCTTCATTTCCGGGTCTTCCGCCTTGTCCTCCTGCATGGTGCGCATCAGCTTTTCCAGGCGATCAACATCGCCAGTCATATTGCTGTTATTTGCTGGCTGCGAATACCTGGTGCCATAATCGACAGGTGGAACAGGCCGGTTAACTTCAGTGTTGATCTGCGCCAGCTTTTCATTGATGTGCTGCTCATTGGGATCAGGCACACTTGCCGAACCAAAGCCCTGTTTTGTAAACGAAGCGGGCAGACTATCCGCTTTTCCTGATTGCTCACGCCCGGCCAGTTCATAAAGGCTTAGTTTACTTTGCGGGTCTTCCTTTTTAAAGGCTGCATCGGGCAGACTGGTGTTGATGCCGGGTTTTGCTGTTAGCTGTGCAGCACTTTTACCTTTGCCACCGCCCAGGGCATAGAAGCCAAGCGACAGGAAAGGCAGTACCAATAGCGGTAATACCAGCAGCATCTTTTTGGTTCTTTCTTCTTGTGTTTTCATTTGATTATTTTTTAATGATGATTAAATCGAGTGAATAAGCAGGTAGAGGTTGATCGCCGCAAACAACACGCAGAAAAGGATCAGTAAAAACAGCCTTGACTTTGCTGACAGGTGAGCTGCCTTGCCGTTGAGGTAATCTGCTGCCTTTGTCTGTAAGCCGATGATCTTTCGGGCAATGCCTGCGGCCAGTTCCTCTTGTTTTGCGTTAACCGCCAGTAGTTTTTTTCGGAATAGTTTCATGGTTTGATCGCTTTAGGGTCTTCGTCGCGGTTTTCGAGTATCTCCCAGCCCTGGATCAAAAAACCGTGCGGGTTGTTGTCGGTCTGGGTTTTAATGTCCCGGATCGTTCCCTGTGATACTAGTTTGCGTTTGACCGTACTGCTGGAACGTACCAGTTTCTGGGTAGCATAGCAGATGAAGGTATAGGGACTGGCTTCCACATCCAACTTTATACTATCTACCTCGATGTCCTGGGAGATATTGGCGGAAATTAGGTTGTTGTAATAACCGCTTTCCTTCAGATTGTCATACTGCTTTTTAGCGGATTCATCGGCGAGGTAAAGCGCTTTGGAAATGTTCGCCTGTATGGCCTTATCATCCGGCGCGAGGTTAAAGAACAGCTGGTGAAAGGTTTTGATGTGGTCGCGCAGCTCTACCGGCAGGTTGCTCTTCCGATCCGAGGCAATGGCTTCCAGCACTTTTCCGTTGTACAGGATATGTACGCGGTTCTGCGCCTGGTTCACCATATCGTAGCTTTTGTAGATGCAAAAGCCTATGGTCAGCACATTGGCCAGGATCAGGAAGATGCTGAACGTTTTGATATGCTTAAAGGCGGTGTCTATGTTTTTAAATTGACTGAACATATAATTGGGGGATTAATGGTGAATGTTAGTTACCGGATAGTTTATCCCTTTGGTGCTGTGAACCGCCGGATTTGTCAGGAAAGTAATCGCTGTTGCCCGAACCGGAGAAACCCTGTTTGATATTCCGGTAGGCATCGCCCAAAGCGTCTGCCGCCATACCGCCACCAGCTATCGCCGCACCGCTTGCAGTAGAGCTGGTGTTACTCACAATGGTATTGACCCTTTGCAGAATGGTATTGCCGCCTCCGGCATGTACTACATAGTTTGCTACGTTCGGCACCGAGAAATAACCGACGATGCCGATCACCAGGAATATGAGATACGCCGTATCGGTCGAACTAAAGAAGGTATCGCCCTGCTGGCCGATCTGCGACAGGTCGAGTTTGAGCATGTTCTCCTGAATTTTCCCAAGGATACTGCCGAAGATATTGGCGATGGGCAGCCACAGGAAAATGTTGACATATCGGGCCAGCCAGACCGTGAGCGTATGCTGAAAACCATCGAACACGGCGAAGCCGAATACCAATGGGCCAAGAATGGCAAGGACGATCAGAAAGAAAGTGCGGATGGTATTGATACACAAGGCTGCCGAGGCATATAGCACTTCCAGCACCTGGCTAAGCCATTGCTTAATGCTATTACGAAAGTTGTAGCTTTGTTTTTCCGCCCAGAATTTCATGTCGTTGCCGATACCATCAAAAAAGCCTTCCTCTTCGCCGCCGGGATCTTTTGGATGGGTGTACTTGTACCATTTTTCGCGGTCTCCGCTACCGTCCTCACCAACATACATCTGCCATTGCTTGGATTTCTTCACGGCTTCTTCCTTTTGTTTGAGCAATGCTGCGATGGCTTTGTTACTATCTGCTACCATAGCACCGGTCGCTGAAACTGTAGGCTGTAATACTCCGTTCATCAGGGCGATGACTGCCGGAAAGGCAATTATCGCAAGCCCCAATGCAAAAGGGCGTAGTAACGGATAGAAGTCGATGGGCTCGGCAGCGGCGATCTGCCGCCATACCCGTGAGGCGATATACCACAGTGCGCCAAACCCGGCTATGCCACGGGCAACGCCGATCAGCCTGGAGCAGAGCGGCAGCATCTGGTCGTACACCTTGTCCAGTTCGCCCTGCATACTGCCGATCTCGTGGGCGATGCCTTGGGCGTGGGATAAGCCGGGTAGTAAGAGCAAAAGCAGTACGCCCCCCAGCCCCCTGAAGGGGGAGCTTTTGAGCCCCACCAAAACCCTCCCTCCCGGGGAGGATTTTTTGATTTTATGTTTTAGTTTCATGGTTGATAGATTTTTTGAAGTGTTTGTATATCGTTCTTTTCCTTTTGCCTTTGCAGGTTCAATAGACTTGCCTGTTTGTTAAAATCCCGCAAAAAGGAAAGCTTGTCTTGGGTATCGGCAAAGATCCGGTCAATGGCCTGCAAGCGTTCATCATCGCTCATCCGAAGCTTGGACGAGGTGATCACGTTCATCAGGGCGTCCAGGTTGTTTGAACTCTGATCGAACAGCTGCCCATAAACCTTGCTGAGATAGCTGATCTCCTGTTCATTGAAAGTGCCGGATGATTTGAAACGGTTGAAGGCGGTTTTGTACTCCGAAACAATATCCTTTTGATAGATAATAATGTCTGCCACCTTGTGGTATTTCCTGACCTCGGGGCTAACCAGCATCAGGCCGTCTATAAATACTTCATGCAAGCTGAAATTGCCCTGGGAGATGTTCTTTACCGCACTGTAGCCCGTATTCAGGATTTGATATCCTTTCTCCATGTCGGAAAGTATGTTCTTGAACTGGCTCAGCTTTTCGACGTTCAAAAGTAGTTGCTGTATCTCGGTGGATTGAGCTCTCGAAAAACTTGCAGTTGCTAATATTAAAAGCATTGGCAGCAGCATTCTAATTGATTTCATAAAACCTCCTCTTTTGATTAATGGATCTTTCTTCGCTCTCTTTTTGGCCGATGAATAAGCTGACCTCGCCGGTAAAGCTTTGGGTAAAAGCGGATTTGTCCTTCATTCCGGCATAGACCTGATCCAGCCGTTCGATGCGCTCATCATCGGTCATTTCCACCTTGCCTGAAGTGATGGCCAGTAGCAGTTCCTCCAGATCGGTCAGGCATTCATCCATTACCTTTTCCCTGACCGTAGCGATGTAGCGCCAGTCACCATCTGACAGCAGCTCATTGCTCTTTATGCCACCAAAACTTTTGCTGATCGAAATCTGCATCTCGATGATCTCGGCGACTTTGCTATTGTTGCGGATAAACGGGCTGACTGCTTTTAGCGAGCTGAAAAAAGCACTGTGCAAACCGAACTCACCGTTCTTAATATCTCGAACGGTGTGGATACCGCTTGTTGCAATGTCGTAGCCCTTTTTAGCAAATCCGATATAGACTTGCAAGCCCGCGATCTGCTTTAGCAGGTATTCTTTTTGCTTTTTCTTCTGGCTGAACCATTCGGCAAAGGTCTGCGCCCGGGCAGGCTGAAAGCTAAAGGCGCAAAGCAGAACGAAAATACCAAGTATGCTTAACAAGCCTTTTACCTTTCGCCTTTCCGCTTTTACCTTACTGATCGATTCCATATATTTCTTTTAAGTTGGCCACTTCATCCAGGGACTTAGCCCGCTGGATGCTTAAAGCGATGTTTTGCGAATTGAACTTTTTAAGGTCGCTGTAATTAATGTCCATCTGGTCAGCGGCGGCATTAATGATCTCCAGCCGTTTGGCATCGCTCATCTGGGTTTTAAAGCTGTTCACGACTAAAAGGATCTGGTCAAGGTTCTTGATACTGGCATCCAATATGCCGGAATACACCGTTTCCATATAGGTGAGTTCCTCCGGCGTAAAGTGTTTGTCCTTGCCGAACAGGCCCCAGGCCCATTTATACTCGTCCACAATGGCCACCTGCTTTTCGGTCAGGTCTTTGATCCGTTTATAGTAGGCTATAGCCGACTTGATCTGCCAAAGCTCATTGTAATACTGGCTATACAATTCCTTTTGCTTTTCCGTCCAGTCAGCGATCTCGGTCAGTTTCAGTTTTGACAACTGGTTTTCCAACACCTTCTGCGCATTCTGCAGCCAGATGGTTAAGTTCTGTAGGCGCTGTACCTTCAGGTCAACCGCCTTGATGACTTTTTTTACGCCCGCCTTAATGACTTCCACGATGGCGATCTGTGCATTTGCCTGGGAGGGCAAAGCGACAAACAGCGTCATAGCGCTTAAAGGCAGGGCGACCATGTATTTTTTCATAAAGCCCTCTCTAAATCTCCCCAGGAAGGGGAGACTTATTAATTTTAATAATGTGTTCATAATTGATTAATTGATCTTTTTGTATTCCCGCTTGCCGACTTTCAGCGTGCCTGTTTCAGGATATAAAGTGATGAGCGTACCCTTGCGGGTTTCGGTCAGGGTCTTGGTGCCCTCATCATAGATGGCGCTCCATTGCTCGGTTTCGTGTTGCCGCTTTCCTTTTTTACCATCGGTAATGACGTTAAAGCCGGTCTTGCGCTGAATAGAGAAATTGTTGCTTTGCGCATGTTCAATGACCAGCGTATCTTTCGCTACGCTGTATTCGCCTCCGGCGCTATTGACATAGGTGCCGGGAATAAATTCTCTTGTTTTGTAGGTGGTGCAGGCGGTAACTAACAGTACCGCAATTGCACATAGATAAAATAGTGTTTTCATGTTTATAGATTTTAGGGTTAAGAATTCTGGTTACGGAGTTCCTGTGCCAATACCGCAATGCCTTTTTGAATGCTTCCATACTTTTCGGCATATTGCTGCACTTTCATCTTCTCGCTTTCCTCAGTCGTGTAGGCGAGATATTCCTCCAAACTAACTTCTGTCCGGTAAACCTTGCTGTACTGTCCGCCCAGGGAAATGAATACCTCTTTGTACTTGCGTTTTGGATCATTGGCTTTGTTCATGGAGAGTACCTGCGCTTTTTCCTTATCAGTAAGGCCCAATAGTTCCTGTATCGCATCGAACTTATTCTGGTACTTACTTTGATCGAGCAGGATCTTGCAGTCCGAATTATTGATGATGGCCTGCTTTACAATGGGAGAAGAAATAATATCTTCAATTTCCTGAGTTACGACAATGGCTTCGCCAAAGAACTTCCGGACCGTTTTAAAGAGGTACTTCAGGTATTCGGCCATGCCTTCTTTGGCGATAGCTTTCCAGGCTTCTTCTAAAAGTATCATCTTACGGATACCTTTAATCTTGCGCATCTTACTGATAAACACCTCCATAATGATGATTGTTACCACCGGGAAAAGGATCGGGTGGTCTTTCACCGCATCCAGCTCGAAGACAATAAATCGCTCGTTTAACAGGTTAAGGTTTTCGGTAGCATTTAACAGGTAATCATATTCGCCTCCCTTGTAGTAAGGGTTCAGCACGTACAAAAAGTTACCAATATCAAAATCCTTTTCTTTAACCTTGCCGTCTTCCAGCACCTGCATGTATTCCTGCATCAGGTAATCGTAGAAAGAATTGAAGCAGGGGAAGATATCGGGGTGTGTATCCAGATGCTGGTAGTACAAGGTTAGCGCATTGGACAATGCCACGTATTCCGAACGTTTAAAGGGTTCATCGTCCTTTTTCCAAAGGGCCAGTAGCAAGGTCTTGATACTTTCCTTTTTCTCGGTATCCAGCACATCACCATCGGTCAGATAGAAAGGATTGAACTTGATCGGGTCTTTTTCCGAATAAGTGAAGTAGTAACCACCAACCAGGTCACATAAGCCTTTATAGCTATGACCCACATCTACGAGTACCACATGCGTACCCTGCTCATAATAGCTGCGCACCATGTGGTTGGTGAAAAATGATTTACCCGAACCGCTGGGGCCGATAATGAACTTGTTGCGATTGGTGGTATAACCCAACTTGATCGGCTCGTCCGATATGTCCGTGTGTACCGGCCTGCCACTAAGCCTGTCCCCGAAGCGGATACCAAAGGGACTGATCGAAGAACGGTAATTCGTTTCCAGGTTTAAGAAACAAGTAGCCTGCTCCAAAAAGGTATCGAAAGTGTCATTCATCGGGAAGTCGGCCTGGTTTCCCGGCAGCCCTGACCACCAGATCTGCGGCGCACCGTCGGTTTCCTCTTTGGGCGTGGCATCCATTTGCGCCAATGCGGAACTCACCTTATTCTTCAGGTCTTTGATCTCGGCTTCGTCCTCTGACCAGGCCAATACATTGAAATGCGCTTTGACCGGCAGGCGCTGCTGCCCGATAGCCTCGTTCAGAAAATCGTTAGTCGCATCGCGGGAGATGGCGTTTTCACGGGAGTAAGCCGACAATGATTGCAGGCGAAGCTTTTTCGCTTCCAACCGTTTGAGCGTTTTGGGCGCATCTTCGATAAAGATGTACTGGTTGTACATGTGATTGCAGGGCAATAACTGGCCTAATGGACTGGCAAAGCCGATACTGAACTTCGTACGGTCGGTACTGTACTTGTCGTAATTGATCCGGCTGCCGCATAAAGCGGGCAGGTCTTCCGCATCGGATAAGGTAAACAACTTGCAGTGCGCTTCGCCGATACGCAGCTCGTCTTTAACATGCACATCACGGATCGTTTTCTCGCCTTCCTTTTGCAGGAAGCAATACTTTTCGATGATGCCAGGGCGGTTGCCTGTACCGGCAAGCTCTTCATCGCTCAGCCTGCGCAGCGTGATAAAGCCGCTGTCCTTCAGCACCCGCTCGAACTGCCCAGCACTGTCAAGAAAGTCGTTAAACAAAACCTTGTTAACGGTATGTTGTGGCACAATGGACTTGCGCAGGATGTTGGAATAGACCGAACTAGAGAGTTTTCTATCCTTTGGCTTCTTAGTCAGGAAGATATAGCAGCGGTGGTCCAGGTAAGGGCGCTCATTAAAAAAGCGTTCACTTGATCGTGATAAAAAACTGTTGTCGTCAGTTTCAAAGTTGGCCTGGTACCTGGTTTCGGTGAACCAGTCCTGTTTATGAAAGATGCTGTTAACAGGCAACAATTTGATGGCTTTGATCAGTGTCTGGTGATACGCCTCGTAATCCCTGTCGGAAAGCGTAAAGATCTCCGGGAGGCTTGCCTCGTAGGCGATGGTGATGTCGCCCTGTGCCGATACGATGGCATTATGTTCCACCGTGCTGATCGGCATAATTTTTTCGATTGCGGTCATGAGCCCCTCCTAAATCCTTCCCGGTAGGGAGGACTTTTTGTTTAAGTGAATGAATATTTTTCTTGAACTGAACTTGAGGTAGTGTGGCAGCTGCCTTTTGGCAAAGTACTTCATCAGGCCATGTTCCCCGTATTTGTGGCTGAGCCGGAACACGGTAAAGAACAGGCCGCCACCCAAGCCGAAGATCACCGGCAGGATAATGAACAGGCTTAGGCCGCAGATATACAGGATGGCAAAACTGATCAGCAACAATACCAACCCTACAGCGAGGTAGGCGATGTACTGTGCCCGCAATCCCTTAAATTCTATGGGCTTATTGATGCCTTTGTTGATCTGATATACTGAACTCATGATTTCTTTTGTTTAAATACCTGCCAGCGGCAGGTAAGGGTGGATTATATACCGAAGAATGATTTGAGTACGGTGGCCACGACCACCAAGAAGATACAGGAGCCGAACCAGGCAGCAGCTACCTTGTTGGTGTCCGGCTCTCCCGCATTCCACTTGTTAAATACCTTGATGGCACCTATGATGCCGACTACTGCACCGATGGCATACATCAGGTCGGTTCCGGTGTCAAAATATCCTTTTACCTTGTTGGTGGCTTCAGTTATACCCGCATTACCGTCTTGCGCGAAAAGAGACAGGCTGGTCAGCATGTTGTACGCGCAAAGGGTGAAAGATAGTAGCAGGAATCTGGCGAAGATTTGCTTTTTTGGACTATTGAATTGATTTTTCATGGGAATTGCTGTTTAAAATGACGGATTGAATTGATTTGAAAGGAAAGCATGCTTAGTCCCAGAGGTCTTCCAGTTCCTCATCGGTAAGCAGGAAGGGCGCATTGTCGCGGATATTGCGGTTGATATCCTCCAGGTTGTCGCTTGCAGCTATCTTCGGGTACTTTTCCTTGATCCGGTGAATTAGCGGAAAGAAGTCAGATTTACCGCCATCCTTATTTTCCAGATCACGGAAAACGCCTTTCAGTTCTTCCAGCACATCGGGCACCAGCCCAAGCTGTTGCTCTTTGTTGTGCGGTTTTTCAGCGAAGCGGATACCGTCCATCGCTACTGTTTCCATTCCTTCCGGTTCAACGGGTCTTCCCATCAGGCCACCGTTTTCAGCTTCCTTCAGTTCAGGTTCATCTTCCAGTTCGTGTGCCCATTCCTTGCGCAGCTTTTCCGGCGATTTTTCCTTGGTCTTTGGCGTAAAAATGACTTTTGCCTTGTCCCGATAATACAGCAGGAAAATGGCCAGGTACCAGACCAGCGAGAGTACGAATGCGGCAACCAGAAATTGTTGCCAGGTGAATTGTTCTAACATAATCTTTTGCTTTTGTCCTGCCGCTCCATTGCGGCAGGAATTACAAAAGCAAAGGTCTGGAGACCGCCCATTTTCGTTTCGCAAGCACTTCGCAACTTGCGAACGATTTATCTGCAAACAATTGATTATCAGCTCAAGTTTTAACCTTTTTCAATGAAAGGGCCTCATCAATATGGGCCAAAATAGCGTCCTGCATCTGCTCCAGAAACCGTGTAATGGCAGTTGTCTTGCGGTTGCGGATGTCCATAAAGTCCCGGTAGGTGCGGGAAAGATCGACATGAAAGTGTTCTTCCATAAAACGGATGATCAGCGCGATATCGGCGTTGCCATTGTTGAACTGACCGGTAAAGAAGAGGCCGTAAATGATCTCTACCAGGTTCACTTTATCGCCCGTCCATACCAGTTTCTCGCCTGGCTGTTTTTTTGCCGGAATCTCCGGTGGGATCGAAGCCGGGTCAAGTTCCCTGATCCTGGTCAATACAAATTCCTGCAACTGTTCAAATGCCCTGATCTTGGAAAACAGGTAATCGCAGCTGGTGGCAAACTCGGGGTCAAGTTCCGGCACTTCAGGGATCAGCACGCTTTGCACCTCTACGCCACGCACAAATAACAGGCTATCCAGTTCAGTTGCCCCCAGGCGGTAGTACTGGTAATAAAAAGCAATCAGCCTAAAGAAACGCTGGATCACCTTTAATTCCTCGTTATAGGCGGCTTTCAGCACATCTTTGTCCCCAGCAGGGATGCCGGTTACGGTCCCGTACCATTCCTGGTAGTAAATACGCAGGGAAAAGAATTTGGGCTTGATATGCTTAAAGAAATGGATCTGGGCAGCTTCATCCTCAAAAGGGTTTTTAAGCACATGATCCTTTAATTTTTTTAGTGCTTCTCTGACACATTTCAGCACGGCGGACAGGATCTTAAACGGTTCGGCTTCCGTTGCAACAATTTTTTCAATTTCACCGGTAAGCTGTCCGTACAGCTTTTCACTCATCTTTTTTAACATAATAAACAGTTTAAGTAATTCCTGCTGTCTTGCCGGTTATCCGGCTACCTCAACCAAGCAGGAGATGCGTAGTTGTTCCTCCATAGAATTTAATTAAAAATTTAAACGACAAATATGTAGGAGATTTTATTCAGAACGGTTAGCAAATAATGCGTATTTTACTACGCATAGCGTACGTAATTTGCATTAGCAAACGTTAGACCTCCTATACTTTAAGAGGTTAGATGGAATTAAATGTTGTTCATTCTTTCGATAAGTTTCGAGCGGGTGGTTACGTTTACCTTGTTAAAAATGTTTTGGACATGTTTGTTGACCGTCCTTTCGGAAATAAAAAGTTTTTCTGCAATCTCCCGGTACCGAAGCTGTTGGCAGATCAGCATAATCACATCTGATTCCCTTGCAGAAAGTCCGAACCGTTTGCAGTTCAACTCAATTGCCAAGGTGTCTATAATGATCAATTCCAGCCCAGCATAATGTGCACCTTCACGTCTAACGCGGCGAACTGTTTGGAAAATAAAAATGCAGGTGATAAATAAAAAACCAAGGTTAGTAAACAGCACTTCGGTTAGCTGGCTGAAACCGAAGTAGGCGATAACAGTCATTGCTGACCAGGGCGCAACCGCGCAGTAAGCCATGATTTCCTCAAAATAGTAATTCTGGTTCCGGTTTTCTCGGTAAGCGATCCTGATTGCCCTAAATATTGCCCGCAAAAGTACCAGAGAGTAAAAAAAAGGCGAAATCATACCGTAGCGGATAGAAAGATCCAGATCTGCGGTAAAAAGGTAAGTAATAACAAAAAAAATTAGGTATGGTAATAATAGGAAAAGGGGAACTCCATAAAGGGCATGGAAACGCAGCAGCTTAAGGTCGAAAGCCTTATAAAAATAGTAAGGGAAATAGGATGCGACCATAAAACCGCTGCCATAGGCAATGATGTTCTGGGCATTAACAGGAATATGAAATGCAGGATCGGGAAACAAACCACCTGTAATATTGTAAATAATCAATAATAACAACAGGATCAAATACCACCTGCGGTGCCCGTCTTGCGGACGCAGATAATAGATAAGTAACTGGCAGATCAGCATGATAATTTCCAGCAATACAAAAATAAAGGTCACCCAATGCATCTCCGTCCCCAAAATCATTGCTGTACTTATTTGGCTTGTTCGCATTTGAGAAAGTGGAGGTTATAGCCCAGATTAAGGGTATCATATTCCTCAAAACCAAATTGTGCATACCAGGGCAGGTTGCTAACGGTAGAAGTTTCCAGATAAACGGGTAACCCCTTACTTCGTGCCTCCAATATAATGTTGTGTAACAGCAGGCTGCCGGCTCCTTGGTGCTGGGAAAGCGGATTAACCCCGATGAACCAAAGGTAGCACATATTTTCCTTTGGCTGCTTCGCCTTAATCCTGGCTTCCCGAGCTATTGTCTTTCTGATGCCACCTAATCCAACGGCCTGAAAGATCAACCTGATGTCCAGCCCCACAGATGCCAGGGATGTTTGCTTTAAATGCGGATACAGGGTCAGTGCACAGGCCTTGCGGTTTTCGCACAGCCATACTTCACCAAAACGGTAGCAGACCTCAAATGAATAGTCCATTAGGGCTTGGATGCGTTGTTCTCGTTTATCGTCTTGAAGGACAATATAATTTACACTTTGGTTATCGATAAAAGATTTTGTTAGTATATCAATTACCAGGTTTTTGTCTTCTTTTGTTGCTCTTTTCATACGTCGTAACAATGAGCTATTTATCAATGGTTTCGTAACTGTTATTCCATAGGCAATCTTTGTTTTTATAATTTTTTAAAAGTTTGATTATTCTAGATTTTGTTTGCGACGCCCTGTTTAGATAATCCTGATGACCATTACCAGGAATGTGGAATTATTGATAATGTTAATTACAGATGCGATGTCCATAATTTGGTTTTTGATAATGCTGTAATCACTTCGTTTACACCTGTAGCACATGAACCGCTGCAAGGGGAGAAACCGAACAGCTATTTTACGAGAAAGCTCTGGGTATCCGTTTTCCTTGAGTGTAGGTACTGCAATTCGGGCGTATTCATTTATCTTGGAGCAGCGTCATTGTTCTTTAGTCCGATCACAAGCTTCTTTTTTCTAAATTCATATACCATCGGCGTACCTTTAAGCTGTTCCTCCAATATGCTTCTAACCGTAACGTCTCTATATTCCGCCGCTTTTGCCTTATAAGGCAAAAGCATCAGTGTATTATATTCAAAATTTTGTCCGGAGCTTGCCTGCAATCTGTTGATTACACTTTCCAGGATTTCCGCACTATAGACTTTCATGGTTATCCGGCTGTCCAATACGGCAGGTTTGTGCTGCTTTTGTAATGCGCAACCACTGAGCAGTGAAAGTATAGCTGTCAAACAAAACAAGTTCAAACGCCTCAACGAATCCATACCAAACATAACCAAATGAACAGTGAAAAAAACAACATACCAAATGCTATGGTAAACAAACCCATCGCCAGCAGATGTCGATTGTAGCATGTATTTTCAGATCGATGCGGCATGGCTAAGTTGTGTTAGAATAATAAGACTTATGCAGCCGACAGCCAATGGCAGTAATCCGCCCTTACCGAGTACGGGATGATTAACTGGTTCATCAAATTTGATGTTGCAAAAAAAATGCTGGAAGGCTGGTTTGGGAACATGTCCGTACCAGCGCCTGTTCAGCAGACATGTTATTGCAACTAGTATTGTGTCAAGAATAGAAAAAATCCAGATTGCTGTAGTTGTTGTTTGCATCTATGTTTAGAATAAGGCAGGCCTTAAGCACTGCCATTTAAATGATATTAGACCTATGGTTTGTTAACACGATCCATGTGTCCTTTATTTAAAAAGACCTGCTATATCGTCCGCTGCGTAACCATCGACGACAAAACCATCATAAATATATGGTGATACAATAAGCAGTTGGCTTGCCCCGGCAGTAAAGCCAATATCTCCGTAATTATTATTAGGATCAGACAATTGGACTTTATCCATTTTGGTATAAGGTAGTTCGTCTGTTCCCGCTTTATATACTTTAAATACGTAATTATGTGATACGAAGTCATCACTGGTGGGTAAGGGAGGAAGCTCAAAAAAGTCACCGAATGAACGTGTCACACTATTTGTTTTCGTTACAGGTATATAGGTAAATTCAAAGGTATTTAAATCTAATATTCTGTGAAATATCTCAACATCGACAGCACCTCCGTAAAAATCCGCAAATGGTGTATTAAAACTTAATCTTAAACCCATGTTTTGCGTGTTAGTAACGGGAGTTATAACTATACTGTCTAATAAAGTTGTACCATCGTAGAATATTCTTCTTTCTTGATTAAATGGGGTTTCCGCTATATCAATGGCGCCGATTACCTTACCATCGGCCTTTTTACGGATCTGCACTTTATCGTTAGCTCTCAAAAGGATTTTTGCCATATCAAAACTGCCCCCTTTCTCAATTATTACCTTACCATTTAAAACAAACTGTAGCGTATCGGAGCTTATGTTAGCGCTTTTAACTCTAAGACTTATTACTTTTTGTCCTTGACCCTGATTAAAAACCTGCTCTTTTTTGCAGGCAAACAAAAACAAACTGAATAACAGATATAAGTATTTTGATTTTTTCATATATTTTGATTGTATTTTAAAAAACCGGGACACAAACGCGTCCCGGTCAAATTGTTGACAGTCGAATAGATTAGAAAGTGAATTTAGTCCAACCTGAAACCCAGTTACCTGAAGTGGTAGTTATGGCACCTTTTGTACCGCTGGCAGCAAGGAAATTAACTGCTCCAGAGTTATAAAATGGTTGTGACATACCCCATTTATCTGCTGCCAATGCAGTTGATGTTAAATTAGTCCCGGTTGCAGTGTAAGCACCTGCGGCTACAGATATTGCTGCAGTAAAACCATGAACGCTGATGTTATTAATGGTTGACGGTGTTGCACTTGCATCAGCATCAAAAACTAAACCCGAAGGATAACCAGTAATCAGTGAATTGTTCAGCGTAATTTCTGAACCTCTTCTTTCGCGGATACCATATTTAAAGCCAGGAGCTGTAATAGCTGGCGATAAGGTAGCTGCAGATGTACCAACGATGCTGAAGTTAGATAACACAGGGTGTGTTTTTGGCAATAAGGTAAACGTAGCATCTTCAGTTGGTGAATTGTTGTCTGATTCCATACCGTTTGAATCACTGTTGCCGCTGCTTGCGCTATGTGTTGAATATGCGTCAGCCACTGCAATAGCATACTGGATAGAACCGGTGTAACCGTTGTCAAAATCAAACTGGTCGTCATCAGATGCAAGTGAAACCAAATATTTAGGGTTTACTTTTCCACCGAAGAACTCAAAACCATCATCCAGGCCATAAGAGGTTTGTACGTGATCGATAGTAGTACCTGAACCTACACCGCCTAGGGTTAAGCCGTTAACCTCAATGTTTGGTGCTAACTGAAAGCCGGCAAATTCTATACGTACATACTTAAATGTACCGCGATTGTCTGCATCACTTGAACCACCATAATGGAATTGAGGTTGGTCGGGCAAACCCTCGATCAATTTATTTGCTACGTTTACTACCGCATTTCCTAAAATGATCACACCACCAAAGTCACCAGGTTTTCCAACGGTTGTTGCATTACCATCCAGTAAGCTTCGGCTAGTGAAAACAATGGGGTTGGTTGAAGTTCCAGTTGCATTGATGCTGCCGTCTTTTGCAATTACCAATACGCCATTTGCTGGACCCCCCACTGTATTTACAGTTGATTTGATGTAGGTACCTGCCTGAATGGTTAAGGTTGCACCGCTTTTTACCGTAACTACTCCGCTAAGTTCGTACACGTTACCAGAAGTCCAGGTTGTACTGGTGGTAATGTCACCGCTAACGGTAACCACGGGAAGAGATGATTGAGAGTAATCAGCAGCTGATGTACTGCGGTTAGTAAATTCATTGTTTGAATTTGCATCTTTTTTGCATGAGGTAAATGAAAGTCCTGTAGCCAGAATCATCATTATTGCTAAATAATTTTTCATGTTTTTGTTTGTTTTTCCGGGAAGCAGTCTGTTTTTTATGTTTCCCATGTTTTTATAATTTGTTCATAACGAATAGTCTAAGAAACGAATGACTCTACATCACATATCTTTCGAGACTAGAAATGCAATTCTTTTCTTTTGTATTCATTTTTTATTACCTTCACAGCCAATTCATGTTAAATTAACTGCCATTCTTTATCAACCCTTGGTTATTAAAGGTTTTTCCTTTTCGGAAGTGGTAGTATATCATATTTCAGGTGTGTTCCTGATCCTGCCGGGTGCCACAATGCATCGGTTTTAAACGAAGGGCTCTGATACGGCCCTTCGTTATTTAATGGCGGATATACAGAAACTTCATTCTTGTCTCCTCTCTGTTTTAATGTTAATTAATTGATGATATTCTACATGCATCATGTATTCGCTTTAAAAATTATAAGTTAGGGAAGTGCTGTAGGTACGGCCGAATTTCTGCCTATACCTGATCTGGTCACCCTCTTCATACTTGTTAGTAAAACCTGGTTTCAAGCGCTTGGCATCACTTTGGTCACCATCGCCCTTATCATCGGGATTAGCTTCATAACTACCCGTATTTACAAAAAAAGTAGATGCGGAATTTAAAAGATTTGCCGCGTTTACCTTGATCTCAAATTTGTTTTGAAAAAATTTATAACTTACCTGCGCATCTATTTGCTCACGTGGTTTTTCGTATTCTATCTGATCAAGTAAAGAACTTACTATATAAGTTTTATAGCCAGATTTATTGTATAAGACGTTAAATCCAAAATGATTTCCAGTGTATTGTAAGCCAACATTAATCAGATAAGGCGACTGGCCATACATGGTTCGCTTTTGCTTAACGTTTACGGTGATATTGCCACCGACTTCTGTATCGGGATTAACAATGCGGTAAGATGCTACTACATTTGATTTTTGCAGCGTGAGATTACTGTAAACTGTTAGGTTTCTCAGAAATTTGTTTTGACTGATAAAGCCAAAATTCTTCCTTGCTTCAAATTCCAATCCATACACCTGAGCCTGGTCTGCATTTTGAAGATAATAGTTAATATTTCCATTTACCAATATGAAGGTAAGTTCTGTTGGCTTATCAAATTTTTTATAAAATGCCCCGGCTGAAATAATCTCTCCGGCACCAGGGAACCATTCGGTTTTAATATCATAACTATTAATTCTGGTGCTTGTTAAACCTTGGTTCCCAAATAGTGCACCTAAGTTGGGGTTATATTTAAAAAACTGGCTATTATCCATAAGTTCGGGTCTTATTACACTGCTTGACACCGCTGCACGGATATTAATTCGGCTGGTTGGGCTGTAAGTAAGGTTGGCTGATGGCAACCACTGCCAGGCTTGATCTGCTGGCAATTTAAACTCTGTGCCAGGAACATTAGAGCCATTCTTAATTTCGGTATATTTATAATATTCCGCCCTGATCCCCCAAACAAGCCGTAATTTTTCCATAAGCCTGCTATCAAGCATCAGGTAACCAGCTTGGGTAATGCTCTTCCCTTCATAAGCATCTAAAAAGTAAGGCGTAATTAAATAATTATAGCCGTTTGCTCCAAAATTGGCGGGATTGATCATTTCACTTATTGGAATGTAATTCAAGCTGTCCGCTAATTGACCGCTGGATACTAACGATGCAATCTGCCAGTCGAATGTCGCTTTTTTAAGTATGCCAAAATATCCCGCCTTTACAGAATTATTAATTTTGGCTACGGAAAGTGGCACGATTGCATCTATGTTCCAGGAATAATTTTTTTCCTGATTATGATAATTATGACGGGAGGTAGGATTAATTTGAGGGTCACCAACCCGCGAGGTATAATAAAAATATTGATAGTCGTTTCCTACCTGTAATGGCCTTTGAGTTGCTATACTTAAGTCCTTTTCCTTGCGGTCAATAGAAGTCCTTGCTGCGTTCCATTCTATTTTAACTTTACCTAACTGATGCTGACCGCCTAACTTGTTTTGTAAAAGATCAGTAAAGGTAGGGTCGTCCACTTCTTGTATACGGTTAGCGAGTAAACCTTTAGTTATATCATCTGTTCCATTATTGCTATCATAACCAATGGTTCTTACCAGGGTATTATCGTACAAGTGAGTGTAGGTATTACGAAAACTAAACCGGTTATTACCTAACTGTAAACCCACATTTAACAAGGCCCCCAAGGTGGTATTAAAATCATATGAGGCACCGGTATTATTAGCATTAAAATTCCAATCACCTCTTCGCTGCTGATCAAACTGATTGATGGATTGTATGTTGCGATAGCTCAAAGCACTCGTAAATCCTAATTTATTTTTTCCGGTAGTATCTAATGAATATAACTGGCCGATGGTAAACTGGTAATTTTGTGAGGGAGCGGCTTTATACTTATACAAGGTAAAATTGTCATTTTTGAACCGTTTGCTTTGGTCATCTACTTTTTTCTGATACTCGGCGTCGGTTAAACCAGTATTTGGTTCTGTAGTTAGGCTGGTATGCTGTAAACCTTCAGGGTAATAGCGCCTGCCGTCATCAAATCCAAAATAATCATATTTACCCCGCTTATGGCTTAAAAAATCCTTTCCGGTGCTTTGGTCATTATAAGAGGTACCGGCGGTAAAACTTAAGAAGTTTTCATTTGGAATATCTTTCGTATTGATCTGGATTAATCCACCTCCAAAACTGGCGTTCATATCCGGCGTAACCGTTTTGCTTACCACTACATTATCTACTAAGTTGGAAGGTATCAGGTCAAAAGAAAAATTACGTGTTTGCGCTTCGGTACTAGGCAAAATCACACCATCCAGCATTGCCGAATTATAACGTTCGCCTATCCCACGAACTATAACGAATTTATTATCAATAGTGCTTACCCCACTAATACGTTTTAAGCTTTCGCCAATATTCCTATCAGGAGTTCTGGCGATTTGCTCGGCACTGATGCCGTTGCTTATCTCTGACGCATTCTTCTGGCGTGCAAGCAATCCCTCTACAGAAGCTTTACGGTAGCTTGCAGTAATTACTACTTCATTCAAAGATGAGTTTGTCGGTTTCATGGAGATGTCCAAAGGCGTATTTTTCCCTTCAGTAACTATGACACCGGTAATACGCTGCGTTTGATAAGACAGGTAGCTGATCTCTAATGTGTAAGTTCCAGGGTTGATATTTAAAATATAGGCCCCGTCTACACTGGCTTGCGTACCAGTTCCATTTTCTATAACCCTAATGGTTGCGCCGGGAAGCGTTTCTCCCTTTTCGTCAAGGATTTTACCCGAGATTCTGCCTGGCTTTAACGGGTCCGGAAGTTTATAAAGCAGTATGGTCTGCTGATCGGCAAACTTAAAGGTTACACGGGTGCCTGCAAGCATTTTTTGTAATACCTGGGCGAGCTCCATATTCTTTACTTCGATTGAAACTTTACTGTTAATATTGAAAATAGATTTATTGTAGTTAATTGAGCAACCTGCCTTTTCCTCAAGCGTTGAAAGAGCCTCCGGAATACTTACCGCGGTTATTTTCAGGCTTATGCCGCGTTCCTTAATCACTTGGCTCAGAGCAACAGCCATTCCGTTAGTACATAATAAGCAGAATAGCACCGTAATGACAAGCAGGGGCCTCCAATTCAAATTTTTAAAATATTCTTTTATATGTGTGTAAAATCCTACTTTCATAGGTTCAAGACGTTTTTTAATTTTCACGAGTTAAAAACTTTTGTTTATGGGCCGTTCTGTTGACGCAGGGCGGCTTTTTAGTTATGTTAATTTATCCTTTCGTTTATGCGGTAAGGGTAGATGTCTATCCTTACTTAAATTGTAAGTATTAAGTATATTATGCTATCATTGGCATCCTTTCCCTCTTATAATAATTAATTTGCTATCCTTACTGATTACGTACTGCATATTGCCTCCGCTCATCACCTTAAGTTGTTCCATTACATCTTTAATGTTTTTATTAGAAAAAGTAGCATTAAACCGGCAATCGGTCATTTCGTTGCCCTTTAGCTCAAAACGGACATTGTAGTATCTTTCGAGACGTTTGAGCATGCGAAGCATGTTTTCATTGCGGAACACAAAATGGTTTTCAATCCAGCTATTTATTTCATCTTTCCGTTCCAGATTCACGACATGTTTACCATTTTCAATGTGGTATACCAGATTCATTCCCGGTGTTAACATCGAAAGGGTCGATATCTTATTCCCTATACGTTCAGATACCTTAACTTTCCCTGTACGAACTGCTACGCTGAATGTCCGGTCTTTCGGGTATGCATAAATGTTAAATGAAGTACCTAATACCTGGGTCTGTATCTTTCCTGTACTAATAATAAATGGGCTGGAGGTATCTCTTTTTACTTCAAAAAAAGCTTCTCCCTCCAAACAGATATTTCTATGGCCTCCTTTGACAAAACGTGACGGCCAAGTCAATCTACTTTCCCCGGCAAGGTAAACTACTGAACTATCCGGCAGGATCATCTTTAACTTTTCACCTTTTCCTGTTATTTTGCTCAAAAGTTCAATCGGCTGTTTGTTTAACGGCTGATGCTTTTGATGGCTGTACCATCCAAAAGCTGCCGAAAGCACAAGTACAACAGACGCGGCATATTTCAATATCTGGTAACGGTTAATTTTATGTTGTTCTTTCTGCTCTAATTTTGACCATACTTGCTTAAGCCCATCTTTGGCTTCTTCCGAGTGATCCTTCAAAGCAGGTTCATTCAGCCAGACTTCCTGGATCTTTTCATGGAACTCCGTATTTTTGTTTCTGTTATCGGCTAAATAGCGGAATAATATTTCTTCCTGTCGGGCATTGGTTTTGCCCTCCAGGTAAAGTTTAAATAATCTTTGTATTTCTTTGTTTTCTTTCACTTCTATTCTTGTAATAATTCTCTTTCAATTGCTTCTATAGGTATATATGTTTGAAATGCCAACGATGGCTATATGTTACTTCCACTTTTTTGAAAATAGTATATAACATATTGGTAATCAGAGAAAAATAATTTAGTATTATTGAGGCTCGATTAGCCGAAGTGTTGATATTAGATAGGTTTCAGAAAACCAGGCAGATAGTTAATAAATAAGAATTGCCCTTACGGGCAACATAGTATTGATCAAATTTAGACGAATAAAAGCGTGACAGACCAGTTTTACCAGAAAAGCATAATTGTTAACGAAAGAATTGTTTCCGGGGAATATACCTTAAAACACTTGCGAAGGATTTTAAGTGATTGCTTTAAGTGATTGTTTACAGTATTTTTAGAGATACCCATCTGCCTGGAGATATACTCGTGCGACCTGCCTTGCTCACGGCTTAAAAGGTAAGCTATCTTGACCTGAGGTGATAGGTTTTCAATCCCATAAGCGGTAATCTGCTGGCATTCTTTAAAGTCTATATAATCTTCTACCGAATTGCACAACGGCTCTTCTTTTTTGTATCGATTATTATAAATGGTTGCTCTGGCTTGTTTCCTTAATGTTTCCAAAAAGCTATTGCGAATCAAGGTAAATAAAAATGCCTCAAAATTTTTAGAAAGATCGATTTTGGATCTGTTTTCCCAAAGGCGGACAAATACGTCTTGCGTGAGTTCCTCCGCTTCTTCCATTGAACGGGTAAAGCGGTGTGCATGATGAAGAACCTTCAGGCGATATCTAAGATAAATTTCATTGAAAGCAGTGCAATTCCCACCTAGGACCTCACTCAAAAGTTGCTCGTTTGTATATTCATCTAATTGTTTCATAGGTTTTATTTAGACAAAGGCAAGATAGCTGTCCAGTTTTAAGTTAATGTTAAGCTTGCAAGATTTTTCATTAGCGTTAATGATGGGTAATAACCATGCTATTTTGAGCGGTTTGTGTACGTGTATCTGTTAATATTCTTCCTGCGGTCAAACCGTTTATTTTAAGCGGATTCGAGTTATTTAGCGATGCAATAGCCTTGCCGGTGATTCTTGCTATGGCGGCTTTAATTAAAGGGTCTGCTGGTTCACCTAATTGCAATAATGGCAATGAAGCCAATTCATTAATAGTTATATCAGGAGTAATACCCGAACTGTAACCACCGTTTCCTAAAGCGTTAAATAGCTTGTACACGATCGGGTGAATTTCCCATTGAACTTTTTTAGGGACACGAGCGTCAAAAATCCTGAAAGATGCTTCATCTTTCCCTCTAGTTTTTTCTCCGATAAGCACTACCTGCATGTAGGGTTTCAGATTGTTGATTATTACTTCGGATGCTGATGCCGTTGCACCCGTACCTAAAATGAAAATCCTGGTTAAACTCAGGTTATTTTGTAACAATGTATTAAAATTAACGGTGCCGTCAAAAGTCGCAGCGCTTCCTATTGATTCTGTCTTTACGCCGCCGTTTCTATTACCTTTATACGTGATGAAAGGCTTATCATAAGTAATGCCGGGAGCTATCATTGCACAAAGGCTGGCCGCCTCAGCCACCTGTCCGCCTGAATTATAGCGCAGGTCAAGAATAAATTCTGTGATACCTGCACTTTTAAAACCCTTAAATACACTACTCAATGAGTTTGCAAGTCCAGGATTGAAGTCTTGAAAATAAAGATAGCCTATTCTTTTACCATCGTTTTCTATCACCTTACTAATTGCCGATTGATCTAATATAATACCTGTATTAATATCAACAGAACGCGTATCGACCCATGTATTATTACTAAGTTCAGCAAGACCAAGCTGGAAGTGAGTACTGCTAAGTATCTCCTGTTGTAAAGCCTGTGCGTTAGCCTCTGTTAACGGTTTACCATTAATCTTATGGATATAATCTCCACGTTTTAATCCTGCTCTAAAAGCAGGCGACTCATCTAATACTAACTTAATAATTCCGATGACCTGTCCTGTGCTTTGTTCTTTAACAGTAATATAATCAAACCCAAAATTTTTGTTGTTTGGAGCGTTGGTTGAAGGGTCATTAGGTATAATGATGTAAGAGAACCGATCGGCTGTATTGCGTACTGTGGTAAAAAAATCTTTTGGACTTTCTTTGATATTAGGATTCGGAGGAAGTGCATCACTCCAGTAGTAATATCTTTTCAGGCTGTCCAGTATCCAAGTGTTGATATTTTCATTAGTTCCGGAGAGATAATCAGGTTTACTGTTATTGTCTTTTTTGCAGGAACTCTGAACAAAAAAAATGAAAAGGATTAGCCATAAGTACATTTGTGAAGTTCCTATTTTAATGTTTACGGCAGGCTGCATATGCGAATGTTTTTACAAAACTAATCTACTATTGTTAACCAATCATTAAATAACCTCATTTATCGCGTGCTTCGGCTTTTGTGGTTTCAGTCATTATTATCTCCAATTTACTTAGTTGCTTTTGCTTATGGTCAACGTCTTGAAGTTGTATTTGTATATGCCCGTATCTGATTTTGTTTTGACCCTGCTTATCATTCATTAAGTTTGTGTTGTTGCTCTCCAGTATCTTGAGTAAGTGGTTCCGCGTTTTGTTTAGCTGAAGCACAAAAGAAACGGCTGCGGCAACTTATCTTCGTTTATTTTACGTTTTGGTAACAGCTCCTCTAAATCAAGATTTAATATTTATCTTGAAATCGGTTTTTCCAGATCACTTTCCGTCCTGGGCTTTGTCTTAATTTGTTTTACCGAATTTGATATATTCTTTCGGGTCGGTTTCTGCAGGCTTTTTAGTTTTTCAACTATTTCTTTGTTTTCTGTATTAGGATTAGAAGCTTTTTTAGGCGAATTCTGTGCTTCCTTTCTGGCTTTTAGAATACTAATTTCCCTTTCGATCAGGTCTGCGATGTCTGCTTTGATCATCTTATAATTCTCTTCAACATCCAATGCGCTCACGTTTGCAGCGGCCGGAATAGGTTGGTAATTATCCTCCTCCAATTTGATGGCCGCATGGTCATTTTGTATTTCGCTGTGAAATATTTTCAGCTCGATCTTTTCGTCCGGGTTATCTGCCAACATGCCAACAAAGGAACCCGAAGACAGGCCAGAAATCTTTGATGCGGGCACCGCGTATTCCAATTGTGTGGATTTACTGACCGAGGTATCCGAACTATTGATGCTGACACTGTTACGTTCCTGCATGATCTTGCCCAGCCGCTCGGAAAGCTGCTTGGCCGTGTCGCCGGTAACCTGTCCGCTAATGATATTGCCGACAATGTTCATGATCACCTCCGCCTGTTCCCGCCCATAATCTTTTTTTAGCTGGCTGTAGTCTTGTATCCCTAAAGTGGTAGATACCTTGTTGGAACGGGCGGTAGCGATCAGGCTGTCGATATTATTAAAATAAATGGTTGGGAACTCATCAAAGATCAGGCTGCTTTTTAATTGGTTCTTCCGGTTCGCCAGTTTGATCACCCTGGAGATGTAAAGCGAAAGTACCGCGCCATAGGTTTGCAGCTTTTGCGGATTATTACCCATGCAGACAATCTTTGGCGATTGGGGATTGTTGATGTCCAGCGTGAAATCATTACCAGATAAGACGTAGTACAGTTGCGGTGAAGACAAGCGGGCCAGGCTGATCTTTGCACTGGCAACCTGTCCCTCCAGCTGATCGGTGGCTTTGTTCTGGTAGGCAGAAATAAACGGATTGATCAGCACTTTAATTTCTTCCTCTTCTTTTAATAAGGGGAACAGCTCTTCATAATCAGCCTGCATCAGTTCGATCACGTGCGGCAGCGTACAATACCTGCCATCACGGTATCTGCGCAGGTACCAGATAATGGCCGTTAAAAAATTGATCGGGCTTTCCACGAAGAACTCGCCCTGCTTTTTGATCCAGTCCCTGTTCAGTCCCAAAAGGATCGTCCTTGACGCTTCTGTCGCATCGGTAATGTCCTCCATGCTCTGCGGGTCAAGCGGGTTACTCCGATGGGTGCGTGACAGGTCATCAAAATTGATCATGTAGAATTGTGGTTTCACCTTGAAGTTATCCTTGTATTTGATCAGCTTGTTGTAGGCAATTTTTGTTAGGTCGTCGAACTTGAAATCATAGATGAACATGGTAAAACCCTTTTTTAAGTGCTGGTCAATCACATGGCGGATGACGAAATAGGACTTACCGGCACCGGGTGTACCGACAACAAGCAGGCCCCTGAACGGGTTGATAAAATTGATCCATGAACTGCGGATCTTCTTTCTCAGGGCATAGCGTGCCGGAAGGTTTACCGAGTATTCATTTTCCAACAGCCGTTCTTCCTGCGGAAAGGTTTCGTTTTCCGTATTGAAAATATCTTTGGTCAGTCCAAGACTGATCAGGCGGGATAACCGTACGCCACCTGTCAGGATAAGCAAGTAGCCTAAAACTGTCAAACCTATATAGCTGATGGTTATGATAACGGGGGATGCTGCCAGATAAAAGCATAGGCTGCTGACAAAATATAACAGCAGTCCTCCGCCCAGGTAAATGGCAATCGTATCCTTTCTGATCTTCTCCTCCTTTTTGCCTTTGGCACCGATCAGGGAAATGAGCAGGAATATGAGTGCTGCAAGCTTAGGTTTGAGCATACCCGTAAAAAGCCCGGTCTTTCCAATATTGAGTACAATGCGGGTAGTGATCTCCGCTGTCAGGTGCCAGGCCTGAAAGGCTGCATAACAGCTGATGTAAAAATGGATACTGAGTATAAACAGGCTGATGAGCCTTGTAAAGTCGATGATCTTTCTTAGTCCCTGGGTGTCTTCTCCGGTCTGCATAGCTGTATTTATTTGATAGTTAATGGAATCATTAGAAGCGCATGCCCTTGCGTTTCTTTCTTTTTCTTCTTGGCATGAGTGGGCTACCGTCCTCCCTGTTCGGATTTTCCATCAGGGATTGCAATAATTTATCGGATTCCCTGTCCAACAGGTTCGGCAGGTCTTTCTGTTCCTTTTCCAGCAGGCTCACCGATGGCCTGTTTTTGGTAAGCAGTGAGGTTTGTTGCGGTTTCACTTTTACCTTATCCGTAGTGGCAAACTGCTCTATCAATGCTTTTGCGCTGTAGGCCTTGCCTAGGTCGCTGCCGTTAAAAACCGTTTTGTTACCGTGGTTGATATAGGTGATGCCATAAGTGCGGCCTTGTTCATTACTGCGGAAAGCCACCTGGATGTTGTAGTTTTTAAGCTCCGCCACAAAGGTTGATTTGCTGATGGCGGTATATTTTCGAAGCGTTTGATCAATGACGTTCTTCAACGGCTCTTTGTAAACCTTGCGCTTTTCAATGTTCCGCTCAAATTTCTTTTCCAGATTCCTTAGCGTTGGTTTGCTGTAAAAGGAGCTGGCCTTGATCGGCACACCCAGGGCTTTCCCTTTGGAATCGATAAGTGAAAACATCAGGCCTTTCTTTTCAAACATGGCGGTATGCTCGGCACCACGCAAGGCAACTACATTAAAGTTTTTGAGCACAGCATTCAGTTCAGCGAGTGAAGTATATTTATAATCCCTCGTTACGGCAGTGACCACATTGCTGATCGCCCGTTTGGTGGGCAGGTGTCCATATCGTGCCTTGGTCAGGTCGGCAGGCTTAATGCCAAGTTCTTGTTTGAACTTTTTGCTTTCCGCTCTGACCAGCTTAAACTCCTGTTCAATCGCCTTACGCGCAGGTTCTGATAATAGCTTTCCGATGTTATGCAGGTCAATACGCTGGCCTGCTGCTGTAACACTTGTCGTGGTAATATGAATATGCTGGTGCGCCGCATCGTCATGGCGGTAGACCAGGAAAGGCTGGTCGCCAAACCCGATCTTCTCCATATAGGCGATGGCAATGTCCTGCAATTTGGCATTGCTTAGATTTTCGCTGGCATCAAAGTTTAGCGAGATGTGCAGGGCATTGGTCTTGACGTTGGGCTTCAGTTCGGTAAGGTGATTAAAGCGTTGAAGCTTTTGCTGGAAATTCATCTGGTCTATTTCTCCTGCAAAGCCGCTGGCCATGATCAGATTGGCTTCGCCCGCGGTCACTTTGTTTTCATTATAGTGCAGCATTCCCCTGATACTTTTTCCGGTGCTCATTTTTGCAACCATTTCTCTGCGAGTTTGGATATGATCTTTAGCAGGCGGTCTACCTTTACATCGACCTTGTTATATAATTCTGCTGCTTTGGTAACGTGGTAAACCCGGCTTGTTCCGGTTCTGTCCTGGTTGAAGCTGCGTGTGATCTGGTTAATATTGACACCAATCGCCTTAAGTTCCTTTCGGATCAGGGCCAGTTCTTCCATGACAGGATTTAAGGAAACGTCGTGGTGGTAAAGGTTGATTTTCTGACCTGATAAGATCTTGCGTGCAACGGCTGCTATAGAAAGATTTTTACTTTCCTTTCTTAGTTTTTCAAGCCGGTTATAAGTGTTTTCAGTAACCCTTATGATGAGGTTGTGGCTAAGCAGATCTTCGGGTTCGTTCACTTTCTTTCGTGTCATAAGCTACACTTTTTGAAAGTTCAGGGTTTGCGAGTTCCGAGCAAATCCCCTGGCCTCAAGGCCAGCAAAGATTCTTTTGCGCATGCAAAAGTACATCTTTGCTTAGACCACGCGGGCTAAAGAAAATCTCCTTCGGGAAGGTGTCCTAAACTTTGGTGAGGTGATGAATAAATGTTAGGGGTTAGGTTTATAAAGTGTTGCCGGAATTAGCGGATCGGCTAACTGGTTTTTCGTTTACTCGGATCGTTTCGAGTGGTAAGAAACTTCTTAAAAGCTGGCGGATTTTTTGCCGTGGCTCCTGGCGGATGCGTTTGATTTTCGGCAACAAAGTGCCGCTGAATTTTCGGCCTTTCAGGTCGGTTATTGTCTTTGGATTTCTCATGACTATCTGAATTGATGGTCAAAGGTGACGAGGTTGGATGGTGGGTGTTCGCAAGAGCGGCGGTAGTTGCGAACGATTTAGATATTCTTGTATAAGCCAAACATTAAACCTAAGCCAGCTGTTATTATCTCAAATTATATTACATAAAATCTGATGGTTATGAAATTCAAAACATATTTAAGTGGCCTGGCTATCGCCTTTATGATCTCATTTTTATTAGATGCTAATGCCGCAGTTGATAAAAAGCCAATAAACTCAGTAAGTTCTAAATCGATGGCACCTGCTGTCGAGCGCTGGTATTTCAGGGCAATAAGCGGTTATCCGGCTGCAATTACCTTTGAGCCGGTTGTACTGTTCAAAAATGGTGATTATTGGGAGGCGGGCGGTGAAACACTGGAAACCATGAATATCGCTACCGATAAAAGTAGGCACCCTAAAGCCTGGGGCACCTGGAAGAAACAAGGCCAGAAGTTTGTACTGACCAACAGTAAAGGGGAGGCAAATGATTATAAACTTGGTGAGGGCAACTGGTTCCCGGCCTATGCCTATACAGGTGCTGTTAAACTGAAGCCAGCCTACGAAAAAGTAAGCGGCGGTGATTATGGTAATGGACTGAATGCGTTATCTATTAAAAAAATCACATTTTTGGATGCTACTCATTTTAACGAGGGATTAAACGCGGGCATGTCGACCGGAAATGCTGCGGCCTGGAAGAAATCGGCAAATGGAGGTACTTCCCGCATATCCGGCCATTCGATTGAATTCACCTATAACAACGGCACGGTCGTTAAAACATCATTTGCACTAGTGCAAAAGGTGGTCCCATCCGGCCAGACAACGCACTGATCTTTATCGGAGGTTATGCTTATACAGATACCGAATAGGGATCAAGGCACTATGCAAATTCTATAGTATCTGCGTCCGATACGTCTAAACCTTTACTGCTTTTTTAGCTTTTGCAGTTGGTGTTGCTACGGGTTTTCTTGTTGCTGTAGTATTTTTAGCAATTTCCGGAGCTGTAGCACTTGGTGTGGCTTTATCCGTTTTTGAGGTTTCGGCTGCCGCTTTTTTCTGCTCACTGGCTGCAATTAAGGCTGCTTCATCAATTACCAGCTCACGGGAAATCTTTTTGGCCAACTGCTTGGCATCCTTCTTAATTGCCTTTTCTATTTTCTTGGAGGCAGGCACTAATTTTTCAGCTACTGCTGTCAGTTCGGTAATTAAATTCAGGCTGATGTTCTTTCTTGCTGCTTTTCTGGCAGTTTTAACCAGTGATTTACGTTTCTGTTTTTTCATAACCAAGTTGTATAAATACAAATATAAGTTAAATAATAGTTTATATAATGTTAAGCTTATGTTAACAATCTCGTAATCATTAATACAAGCGGCCTAATCAATACTTTCAGAAATTTGTGTTACCAGTTAATAACATTGAAAAAATCGTTCGCAACTTGCGAGGCGATTGCGAGTGTATGGATTAATGGTAAGCCATATTTGTCATTAGAAATAATGTGGAGAGTTATGGTTAAGGATACGAGCACGCAGCATATAAATGAAATCATCGCCCAATTTAAGAGCGAGGGTGTTATCGTAACCGCAGAAGAAGCGGCTACAATACTTGCTTTTTTGAACCTGGCCGCAGCAATCTTGATTAGCGAAAGGCAGGCAGATGAAAACAGCTAACCTATACATCAGGGTAAGTACGGATGAACAGGCCGATAAGGGATATTCCCAGCGCAACCAGGATGAAATGCTGCACAAATACTGCCAGCTCAACGGCATCCAGGCTAAAGAGGTGATCTACGAGGATCATTCTGCCAAAACGTTCAACCGCCCGGCATGGAACCTCATGCTGAATAAAATCAAGAAGAATAAGAAACTCGTTCCCGACCTGATCCTTTTTACCAAGTGGGACAGGTTCAGCCGTAATGCTGGCGATGCCTACCAGATGATCGGGCTTTTGCGCAGTTACGGCATAGAACCACAGGCGATAGAACAGCCGCTTGACCCGTCGATCCCTGAAAACAAGATGATGATGGCCTTTTACCTGGCTGCACCCGAAGTAGAGAATGACCGCAGGGCATTGAATATATTCCACGGGATACGCCGGGCGAAAAAAGAAGGCAGATGGACATCCTCCGCACCGATGGGCTACGCCAATAAAACAACCGAAGACGGGCGTAAATATATCGCTATAAAAGAGCCGTTGGCCGGTATCATGAAATCAGCATTTGAAGAATTGGCAACGGGAAAATATGCTACGGAACAGGTTTGGAAACAGGCCAGGCGCAATGGGTTGCCCTGCGGTCGCAACAACTTCTGGAACCTGATCCGAAATCCAATCTATTGCGGAAAGATCGTCGTTCCCGCCTATAAGGATGAGCCGATGCGGTGGGCGGATGGACAGCACGAACCCATCATAACGGGTGACCTGTTCAATAAGGTACAACTGGTGCTGAACAGAAAAAAAAGAAACCGGACAACCAAGATCGTATCACATGAATACCTGCCCCTGCGGGGGTTTCTGGTCTGTCCGAAATGCGGAAAGATGCTAACGGGAAGCGCGTCAAAAGGCATGTACGGTTATTACCACTATTATCACTGCTATGCTGCTTGCGGTGTTCGGTTCAGGGCTGGCGACATCAATGAGCAGCTCCTTGCAGATCTTTCCCGTTATAAGCTGATCGTCAATATCACTGATCTTTTTAAAAAGATTGCACGTGGCACATTCAAAGAAGCAACGGCCTTTAAACGTCTTGAGGTTAACCGCTGGAGCAAACGGTCCGAAGATCTTGAAAACCGGATTGTGCGGGCTAAAGAACTATTGCTTGCGGGTGAACTGGACGGATCGGAATACCGGAGCATTAAAACGGAAGCGGAAACGAAAATAACTTTACTAAAGGAAGCCCTTGCTAAAAATACTGATCCAATGGAGCCGGTTAACCTGCTTTTAAAGAAACATGCCGGGAGGTTGCTCAACCCGGTCTTTCTGTACGAGCGGGCAAATATGGAAAACAAACGTAAATTACTGCACTTTTTATTCCCTGCCAAACTCATTTACGATAAGCCGGTTTTCCACAATCTGCCAAAAAAAGCCGGGAAGGTCTACCGGTTACAATAACCTACCAATCAATTTTTATAGGCTCTTGTCTTATCAGATAAATCTCATTTTCAAATCACCATATGCTTTATCTGGACAACTATGGTTACCAATAGTTCCATAATAAAAATAGTCGTAAATGCTGCCAGCGGTGCATGAGCCTTAATGTTTTCAGCCATCTTCAGATTTTTTTCTAGGATTTTTAATTCTCTAACATTTTTAGCTCGACATAACGCTCGCTTTGCAGGAATGGGATAAATACGACAAAACCCCATAAGTAGTAAGATGGTAAATGGGGCAATGCCATTTGTATAACCAAACTGTGGTAGGTATTCAATTAACTTATTTAGTATTTCCATAGTCATTGTAATATCTTGAATTGAAAAACGTGGATTTTTTCTATTATTTTATTCTCTTCTATTAAAGAGCAGAAATTCAGGGAAAGGCGGCTCAATAACCTTCAGGAATAAACTAAACTTATTAAGGTTTCTATTTTCAACCAAACTCATTTATAAGAAGGCAACATTTAAAAATTTGCCAATGAAGACAGATTTACTGTATACGGTAATTGAAGTGAGGGTGTTTATATATTTGAACGGCTTTTTATCATATGATTATAATTTATACCCAATTGATATACCCAGCCCTTTGTTTCTGAGACTACCACCTGGTTGATAACCATTGAAGGGTGGAACAAGATTCGCTATACCGAACATTCGTGTAAGCTGTAGGGACAGGCGTTCCCGGATCTCATAACCTATTGTTGCATTCACACCGTAGTCTATTGGTCTTCCGTAAGTGTATTCTGATTCATTACGAACAGTTCCGTCGTTCCTAAATTCTACTCTGCCTTCTCCATTCTCCCTTACGTCTCCTATGAGTATATCCGTGTCTGACTTCCAACTTCCGCCTGTTCCATACGCGATGTATGGCCCTGCGCCCAATAATAAACGCCCCATTCCCAACTTCGGCTTGTACAGAAATGTTACTGGCAGATCTATATAATCAGCCCTGACCTTGAAATTGGTTGCAGAGCCGTAAAACCCTCCGCTTTCCTGTTTGAATCCCTTACGTGTATACAGCAATGCAGGCTGAATATAAAAATTACCGGCTAAGGGAACATCCGCACTAAGGCCAATAAGCAGACCTGGCAATGATTGGGTACTGGCCTTATCCCCATTTTCTGCTTTGTCTGTAACATTGGAAAGGCTCATTCCGGCCTTAATGCCGAATTTAGTCTGGGCGTTAGCGATGCTAAAGGCAGATACAAAAACGATCAGCAATAGCGGCATTCGGATTATCATATGTTTCATATTTTCTTCGTTTTTTTATTTTTATGCCTTTTGTGGTGTTGTTTGATTGTAGGTGTTTTCTAATATCATACTGATCGCATTTTTAATTCTGGCCATTCCCTCCGGCGTATTAAGGTCTATTTCGCAAAACAGCGTGTCGGTTGATTTGGCATGGAGCACGAGATAGTAGATACCGGCAACTAATAGTGCTGATACCGCCCGCAGATCAATATCCTTTCCTTCGAGTTCTTTATCTGATAGTGCAAAAAAGGATTTACTGAGTTGTTCCCTTTCCTCACAGACCTCCCTCATGATCTCGGTGCTTTCGCTGATCTGCCACAGAATTATTTTTCGCATTTCTTCATTACTAAAAAAATAATCCATCTGGTTTTGCAGCAGGCTATCCAGTATTTGCCTCGTATTTTCGCCTTTGTTATCTTTAATCAGCCCGACTGCATCTCCTGAAGCAGCCAGCCAGTAATCTTTACCCCGCACATAGGTTTCGATCAGGTTGTCAACGGTTCCAAAATAAAGCGTAATCAGCCTTCTGCTCAATCCGGCAGCGTTGGCGATGTTAGTTGCACTTAATCCCGTATACCCCTTGGATTTAATAATTACTCCAACGGCATTAATAAGCTTTTGAACAGAGCGCTCCCTGTCATTGGATACCCCCTGGTAGGTTTTTCTGGCCATTTTTATTGATGTACGATCAAATATATAAAATATTCCCAATAGCGGGAAATTTAATGCTTGAGTATTTAAAAAATCATTTCTTTTTAAGTCAAAAAACTCGTAAATTAGCCAATATCAACATGTTACAAATAATTTCTGTTTAGTAAAATACGGTGATCGCTCTGTTAAAACCGTTATCTATTTTATAAACGGATCAAAAAAATTGGAAATGAAAACAGCGAATTTATACGTCAGGGTAAGTACGGACGAACAGGCGGAAAAGGGTTACTCACAGCGTAACCAGGAAGAGGTGCTGCGCAGGTACTGCGAGATCAAGTCAATTCAGGTAGGGAGAGTTTACTATGAGGATCATTCTGCCAAGACCTTTAAACGTCCGGTCTGGAACAATCTGCTGGTAGACCTGCGTAAGCACAGGGGGCAGGCCGATCTGGTCTTGTTCACCAAATGGGACAGGTTCAGCAGGAATGCGGGAGATGCCTACCACATGCTCAATGTGCTGGGTCGCTTCGGGATAGAAGCACAGGCTATCGAACAGCCGCTCGATCTTGATATACCTGAAAATAAAATGATGCTCGCTTTTTATCTCGCTGCTCCCGAGGTGGAGAACGACAGGCGTTCGCTCAATATCTTTCACGGAACACGCAGGGCAAAAAAAGAAGGGCGCTGGGTAGCAACAGCCCCCGTTGGCTATGCCAACCTATCTCACGAGAACGGCAAAAAGTATATTGGCTTCAGGGAACCGCACGCTACCGCTATGCGCGAAGCCTTTGAAGAACTTGCAAAGGGTCGGTACACGGTTACGCAAGTCTTTCAGCAGGCGAGGGAAAAAGGGATCACCTGCGGTTATAAAAACTTTTGGAACATTATCCGAAACCCTGTGTATTGTGGTAAGATACTGATTCCAAAATTCAAAGATGAAGACGAGTATTTTGTTAACGGCCAGCATGAGGCATTGATCAGCGAAGGGCTTTTCTATGAAGTACAGGAGTTTTTGGACGGTAAAAAGAAAAAGAAAGGAACCAAGATCGTATCCTTTGACGAGCTTCCTTTAAGGGGGTTTCTGGACTGTCCGAAGTGCCACCGTAAACTTACGGGTAGTGCTTCAAAAGGTCAGGCTGGTGCTTACTACTACTATTACCATTGTTCCGCAGTGTGTAAAGTGCGTTTTAAGGCTGGACTTGTGAACGCTTCCTTCCTGGAGGAAGTTAACCAGGTTGCCATTAGGGACGGCTATGAACCATTTTACGTGGATTCATTAAGCAAGGCTTTTCGTCAGAAATCCAGTAGCGGCGACTATAGCCAGAGGCAGGTTATTGGTGAGATCAAAGCACTGAACGCGAAAATTGAACGGGCTAGGGAGTTATTATTGAGCGGGGAATTTACAGGTATAGACTTTCAATCTGTAAAATCGGGATGTGAAAAAGAGATCGTTTCACTGGAAAGCAAATTGCCTGATATTATCCGAAATGCCCGTATCGCTGAACAATTGCTTGATAGAGGAATATCGAACCTTAAGAAGCTGAATAACAGTTACAAAGGTGACGTTCTTGAGGTGAAACGCAGGATAATTAGTTCGATGTACCCACAAAATCTGGTGTTTGACGGTTCCAAACATCGAACTATTCGGATTAATGAAATTGTTGGAAATATCTTCTTGATTAACAATGCGTTAGGGGGCAAAAAAAACTGGACAAGTGCAGAATTATCTGACTTGTCCAGTGAGGTGGAGCCGGAGGGATTCGAACCCTCGTCCAAACATGGTATAAGTAAAGCTTTCTACATGTTTAGCTGTTATTTAATTGTAGGGACTATGGAAGGTTAACCGCTTACCTGTACCTTAATCCTTAGGTGCTTTGTTTCGCTTGCTTTCCACACCTTAAAGCAGGCTATTTCCGTTTTTCGATGCCCCGGTTGCCGATCCAACAGAACAGAAAACCGGCGGGACAAAAGCTATGCTAATTCTAAATTAGGCAGCTAAGGCGTAGTTATTTTCGCCATTTGTAAGTTTGAGCGTTCAGTTTTAAGCGCTAATTCACACAACGCGCTACATGCTTACTTAGTTATCTCCATCCTGTCAATTCCGGTCGACCCCATTTTTTTTGAGTTTGCGCCCAATAGCTATCGGGTTTGCTGTTTCCAGTTTGCAAATAATCAACCACAAATATACTGTTTTAGTTTTTACCGGATGGCAATTGAAATAAATATAGCGGTGTACAGTACCTAGTGCTAAATTATTATCTTTAGGCACCTAATAAAGTATTGATAATCAAATGGCTAAAACCGCAACTCAAAAAGAAGTAAACTTAAAAAAAGTTTTAGGCATTGTATTCGGTATCTCAATAGTTGTGGGCAGTACTATCGGTGCGGGTATTTTGCGCACCCCCGGCAGCATAGCCGCGCTTTTACCTAACAAAATACTTATACTTTGCTGCTGGCTTTTAACTGGCTTGTATATTTTATTGTGCGCAAGTTCCTACGCCGAACTAACTGCTATGGTGCCAAAAGCAGGTGGCTCATTCAATTATATAAAAAGGGCCTTTGGTACCTTTGCAGGCTTTGCCGCCGGTTGGTTCGATTTTATACTAAATGTGGGCGCCCCGGCTTTTTTCTGCATTGTATTAGGCGAATATACAGCGCTGATGTTTCCGCAATTAACGGGGCATGATAAAGCTGTGGGTATAGGTTATTTAACCGCATTTACCATGCTTAACCTACCCGGTATTAAAACAAGCAGTGTTACCCAAAAAGTCACAAGCATTTTAAAAGTCCTACTATTGTTGGTTTTGGTGGTGGGGTGCTTTTTAGCTAAACCTCTGCAGTCGCCAAGCCTGGTTACACAGCCCACCGTAATAAACGGAGCCTTAATAATTGCCTTTTTTAAAGCCATGCAGTTAATTTTAAGTACGTATGATGGTTGGATGGCAGTTTCATTTTTTGCAGAAGAAGATGAAAATCCCGGCAAAAACATACCCCGGTCTTATTTTATTGGTGCTATCACCATCATTATACTGTACCTGTTAATTAACGGGGCCATTTTGTATGTGCTTCCGCTTAGTTCAATAGCGAAATCGCCGTTGGCTGCTGCTGCCGCTGCCGCGGTTGCTTTTGGTAGCTGGGGTTCTATCATCATCAATATAATAGCTATATTTTCGGTTGTTAGTATATTAAATGCTTACATGCTTATCCCTTCGCGCATACTTTTCGGCTTAAGCCGGGAAGGTTTTTTTATTAAGCAGGGCGCTACTCTAAATAAGGGAGGCTCCCCGTACGTTTCTTTACTGATCTGCTACGTATTAACGTTTGTTTTTATCCTGTACAATACTTACGAGCAAATTTTCTCTTTTTCGGCAGTAATGTTAACGGTTGTAACCGCTTGCTCTTTCGCATCATTGTTAATGCTGAGGAAAAAGGAGCCGGAACTTTATCGGCCGTATAAAGTATGGGGATATCCTTACATGACCATTTTGGCGCTTACCGTTACTTTAGTATTGTTTGTGGGCTTTGCCATAAGCGATACCCGGAGTTTTATAATTGTCGGGGTGCTTTTTCTGTTATCATATCCATTTTATAGGTTAATAACCAAAGCAAATGGTGTTGTGGTTAAAGATTAGTTTACGGTATTGATGGACTGATAAAATTACTTATCCTACCACATATTTTATAACCGGTATTTTGCTTAAAATATAAATTATAAGCCATGCTATCGCGAAGCAGGCCAAAGCAATAAGCGGGATGCTGATTGCAGGATTAAGGAGGGTGTAATTAATATCCATCAACTCAAACCCATTAAGCACTAACGCATGGCTCAGGTATATACCCAGCGTGTACTTGCTTGCATTGTTCATCATTTTATCACTCGTTGGGTTAATTTTCACAACGGTGTGTTTCGCGATGAGGAAGGCGCTTGCGGACAAGATCAACACAAACGGGCCTATTGGTTCATAAAATAATGTGGTAAGCCCTTTGCCCTCCAACTCATCATAATAAGTGCCCGCGGCGATGATAGCCGCAAAAACTACAAATATTACTACCACAATAAAAAGCAACCCACGAATACGGAATTGCTTATAAGCCAAATAATGCCCAAGCACCAGGTAGCCTATGTAGCCGCTAAAATTATGCAGATCAACAGCGGTATCAAACCTTGTAAAATAAGGCTTACTGACGAGCATTGTGATGAGCCAGATCACCAAAAAATATAGGATCTCTCTCTCAGTCGCGTGGCGCACAAAACTGCTTAGTATAGGAATAAACAGGTACAAACCAAACAGCAGGTACACATACCACAGGTGATAATAGCTGCCCATTTTAAAGTCGTGCAGTACCATGCGGATGTTGACCCAGGCATCGTTTGTGAAATAAAATTCTTCGTTGTTCCAGCGGTAGGCGATGTAGATAAGGCTCCAGAATAGGAAAGGGATGATGAGCCTACCAATGCGTTTCTTTAGGAAATCGGTTAGCTCATACTTGCGATGGAGCAGTAGAGCGCCCGTTATCATCACAAAAACCGGCACCGCAAACCGGACTATGGCGTTATATACGTCCGCGGCCATCCACCAATTTAGCGGGCTATCAGCATATTTAAAAAGCAGGGGCGAGGCAGTATGCAACACTATTACGGCGAACATAGCTAATAACCGCAGGTTGTTTATCCAGCTGATATTTTGTGTGTCGCTTTGCGATATGCTGTCGCTAAATTTCATTCGGTTTGCAGTTGTTGGTTTGCAGTTTGCCTGCTCAAAGTATGATTATTAAAACAAATTGCAAACCACTATCTGCCCGCTAAACCCGCCCCGGGTATTGCTTAAGGCCTTCGGCCAAACATTCCATGGCTTTATTAAGGTCGTCGTTATTTAATACGTAGGCCATACGCACCTCGTTAAGGCCTGCGCCTTTGGTGCTGTAAAAGCCGGTAGCAGGCGCCATCATCACCGTTTGGTTATTGTGGCTAAAGCTTTCCAGCATCCACTGGCAAAATTTATCCGAGTTATCTATAGGGAATTTTGCAACCACATAGAATGCGCCGCCCGGGTTAGGGCAATACACACCTTCAATTTTATTAAGGGCGGTAACCAGTGTATCGCGGCGTTTAGTGTATTCTTTGTTTACAGCGGTAAAGTATTCATCGGGGGTATCCACGGCTGCTTCGCCGGCAATTTGCTCAACCATGCCTGCAGATAATCGCGCTTGCGCAAACTTTAATCCTGCTGCAAGTACAGCTTTGTTTTTGGTGATCAAACAACCTAAACGCGCGCCACATGCGCTGTAACGCTTGCTTACGGTATCCATCACAATTACGTTATCGTCCAAGCCGCTCAGGTGCATGGGCGATATAAATTCGCGGCCGTCGTAACAAAATTCGCGGTAAGCTTCGTCGCTAAAAAGGTAGAGGTCGTATTTTAAGGCAAGTTCTTTTAAAGCGTCAAGTTCTTCTTGAGAATACAAATAACCCGTAGGATTATTAGGGTTACAGATGATGATCGCTTTGGTTTTATCCGTAATTAGTTTCTCAAATTCGCTTATCGGCGGCAACGCGAAACCATTATCTATATAAGATAAGATTGGTTTCACCACAATATCGTTTTGGTTAGCAAACCCGTTGTAGTTGGCGTAAAACGGCTCGGGGATAATTACCTCATCGCCGGGATCAAGGCAGGCCATCATACTAATTGTTATGGCTTCAGACCCGCCGGTAGTAACAATTATATTATCGGGCGTAATGTTGTAGCCCAGTTTGTTATAGTATTCGGTCAGTTTTGTACGGTAGCTCAAAGTACCTTCAGACGGGGTGTAGGCCCATACCTTAAAATCTATATTTTTTATCGCGTTCAGCATACCTTCCGGTGTTTCGATATCCGGCTGGCCAATGTTAAGGTGATATACCTTTTTACCTTCAAGCTTAGCTTTATCGGCAAAGGGCGTTAATTTACGAATAGGAGAGGCGGGCATGCGCAGCCCTTTTTCAGATATCTTTGGCATAGGCCAAAATTAGTAAAAAAATTAGCCCCCTCTAAATCTCCCCCAAATGGGAATACTTTGTAACAAAAAAAAGACACCGTTTTTACGGTGTCTCATATTTTTTGAACGTCCTTTCTTTGTTAAAGGCCGGGGAGAAGCTTCTTATTTCCTTTATTTGCTGCTTACCGGTGCTTTTGCAACCACTTCGCCCACAATATTTAAATATTTTGTTGGGGTTTTAGCGTTTGATGTTACTACAATGGTTTTGTTAAAAGCAGATGCTACCGCTGCATTATAGGTAATTTTGATTGAACCTTTTGCGCCTGATAATACAGGTGTTTTAGTGTAATCTGCAATGGTACAACCACACGTAGGTTTTACATCGGTTAAAATAAGTGGCTCTTTACCAACGTTGGTAAATTCAAACACTGTGGTTACCGGGGTACCTTGTGCAATTTTACCAAAATCGTGTTTCTCTTCGTTAAATTTAAATTCGGCTTTCGTGTCGGCTTGGGCAGATGCATTAAAGGCAAAGCCTAAAACTACCGCGCATATCATTAATATTTTTTTCATGGTTACGTGTTTGATTATTACAAATATAAAAGGTTTAACCTAAATACAAAACTATTGTAAAAACTATATGTTTTACACTAACCAATACGAATAACAAAATAGAATTTCCTAATTTTACCGACTAAACAAAATTTTATATGCCCGAAACTGTATTGAACACAGGCAACACTACAAATGCTGCCGAACTCAGTTTTGACGATTTTAGAAAAATTGTAATCGATGATTACCGCGTTGGCTTCGAGAGCCGCCAGGCAAGTATTATTGGCAGGCGCGAGGTATTAACAGGTAAGGCCAAGTTTGGCATTTTTGGCGACGGCAAAGAAGTAGCCCAGTTGGCTATGGCCAAAGCTTTCAAAAAAGGCGACTGGCGCGCGGGTTACTACCGCGACCAAACTTTTATGTTTGCCACAGGCATGAGCAACTTGAAGGAGTTTTTTGCCCAGTTATACGCTAACCCCGATATTGAGAAAGACCCTGCATCTGCCGGAAGGCAAATGAACTGCCACTACGCTACACGCTATGTTGATGCTGACGGTAACTGGACAAACCAGGCCGAAACAATGAACTGCGCCGCAGATATATCTACCACAGGCGGCCACATGCCACGCCTTTTAGGTTTGGCTTATGCTTCAAAATTATACCGTCAAAATAAAGAACTTGAGTACCTTAAAAACTTTTCGGTAAACGGTAACGAGGTTGCTTTTGGTACCATAGGTAATGGTTCAACGTCCGAAGGTTTGTTTTTTGAAACATTTAACGCGGCCGGTGTATTGCAGGTGCCTATGGCTATTTCTATTTGGGATGATGCCTACGCCATATCTGTACCTGCAAAACTGCAAACTACAAAAGAAGATATATCCGAAGTACTTAAAGGCTTCCAGCGGGATGCAAAAGGTAACGGGTACGAGATATTTAAAGTACGGGGATGGGACTATGTAGCCCTTTGCGAGACTTACGAGCGCGCCATTAAAATTTGCCGCGAAGAGCATGTGCCGGTGCTGATCCACGTGGTGGAAATGACCCAGCCGCAAGGCCACTCTACATCGGGCAGCCACGAGCGCTATAAATCTAAAGATCGTTTGGCCTGGGAAGAGGAACATGATTCGCTATTACAGATGCGTAAATGGATGATAGAAACCGCGATTGGCACCGCCGAGGAGATAGACGTGTTGGAAGCCGAAGCCAAAAAGCACGTGCGCAATTGCCAGCGCGAAGCGTGGAGCGAACTGGAAAGTGAGATTAAGGCGGAAATGGCCGAGGCCGTTGACCTGATAGACAAAATCGCGCAACAATCCGCGTTGCGCGATGATCTGCTTGGCATGGTATCCAGCTTGCAAACGTGTGTTGACCCCGGTCGCCGTGATACCATTTCTTGCATCCGTAAGGTGTTACGCCTTACCGTTAAAGAAAACAGCAATGCCCGCCAAAACCTGGTGAACTATTTAGCTGCCGAAAAAGATAAAAATACAGAGCGTTTTAATTCAAAGCTATTTACCGATACCCCAAAATCGCCATTATATGTGCCTGTTATCGCACCAACGTACGATGATGATGCTAAGCTGATGGATGGCCGGGAGGTATTAAACGCTTGTTTTGATGCCAACTTTGAACGCGATAAATCTATTGTAGCTTTTGGTGAAGATGTTGGTGCAATAGGCGATGTAAACCAGGGCTTTGCCGGCTTACAATCTAAATACACCGATTTGCGTATTACCGATACGGGCATCCGCGAAGCAACCATTATTGGGCAGGGGATGGGTTTAGCCATGCGTGGTTTAAGGCCAATTGCCGAGATCCAATACCTGGATTACTTGTTATATTCCATCACTGTTTTAAGTGATGACCTTGCAAGCCTTAGCTACCGTACCCGCGGCGGGCAGCGTGCACCACTTATTGTGCGTACACGTGGACACCGTTTAGAGGGTATCTGGCACTCAGGTTCGCCACTTGGTTTTATACTGAATGCATTGCGGGGCATGCACATTTGTGTTCCGCGCGATATGACCCAGGCTGCCGGTATGTACAATACCCTGCTGCGCGGCGATGAGCCTGCACTTGTTATTGAGTGCCTTAACGGTTACCGCTTAAAAGAGAAATTACCTGCCAACGTTGGCGAGTTTACCGTGCCATTAGGCAAGGCCGAGATATTGAGGGAAGGCACGGATGTAACCGTTGTAAGCTATGGCTCAACCCTGCGCATTGTAATGGAAGCAGCCGAAGAACTGGGCAAGATGGGCATCAACATAGAAGTGATAGACCCGCAAACGCTTTATCCGTTTGATACCGAAAACCTTTGCGGCAGATCGTTACAAAAAACTAATAAGCTTTTAGTGGTCGATGAAGACCTGCCGGGAGGTGGTTCTGCATTTATCCTGCAAAAGATCATCGAACAGCAAAACGGCTATTACTCGCTTGACGCCCAGCCCAAAACCCTTTGCGGCGCCGAGCACAGGCCACCATACGGTTCAGATGGCGACTATTTTAGCAAACCATCAAACGATGATGTGATAGAAGCCGTTTACAAAATCATGAACGAAGCCAACCCGGGGAGATACCCGGCGATATTTTGAAAATGTTACTCTACAAATATTTTAAGGCCTGATATTACCAGGCCTTTTTTTATAGCTTCAAAATTTACTATATTTAAGATATGAAAAAACTACTATTAAGCATTATTGTAGTAACGTTATTTACAATTGGTAGTGCTTATGCGCAACAAAGCAAACAGATGGTAAGGTTAGCGAAAATCCAGGTAGATCCTGCCCAATTAGCTCAGTATAATGCGGCCCTTAAACTTCAGATGGCAACAGCCGTTGCACTTGAACCGGGTGTGCTTACCTATTATGCCGTAGCAGATAAAAAGGATGCTTCACATATCACCATCCTCGAAATTTATGCCGATGTTGATGCCTACAAAGCACACATAGAAACCCCGCATTTTAAAAAGTACAAGGCCGAAGTACAAAATATGGTGAAAGCGCTGGAGTTGGTAGACGTTGATCTTATTGGTAAAGCTGTAAAAGCTAACTAATTATGTCGTATTTGCTTTTCCCCCGCAAACCTATTAATTAGCATCGCTGCAGCTGTATCACCTGTGGCGTTCAGCAGCGTTGCCACGGGGTCAATTAATGTGCCGATGATAATGGCAGGTGGCAGGGCTTCGGGCGGGAAACCGTAAGCCGAAATAAACAGTAGCTCACCAATGTAGCCGCCGTTAGGAATTCCGCCTTCAACAATACTCACTAAAACCGTCATGCCCAGGGCCAGGATGATCACTTCTGCGCTGTCAAAGCCCCTGCCAAACATCGCAAACACCACCGACATTTTCAGGATTGAAGAAATACTGGAACCATCCTTATGCAAAGTGCCTAAAAGCGGAATGGTTATCCCGGCTATGGCATCTGTAATTCCCATTTTTTTGGCAGCATCTAAATTGGCAGGTATGGTGGCGATACTGCTGCAGGTACCAACCGCGGTAGCGGATGGAACAATGTTGTTTTCCCAGTACCGTTTAATGCCTTTTACACCACCTGCAATAAACGCGTAAAGGCTGTAAAACACGGCGTAGTAAAACAAACTCACCCCGTAACCAATACCCAGCACATGTGCGTAAGTGCCAAATAGCGAGGGGCCAAATACGGCAACCTGGTAAGCAAAATAAGCGCCCAAGCCAATAGGGCCGGCTTTCATAATGATGCCGAATACCTGCTTAAAAACTTCGTTGCCGGCGTTTAAAAATTGAACAAATGGTTTCCCTTTTTCGGCTGCGCTGCGTGCGCCGAAACCAACCAGCAGGGCAAAGATGATCATGGCCAGCATATTCTTACGCGATAGCAGGTTAAAAAATTCGCTGGTGGTAAACAGCTGGGTTATCTGGTCGCCGGATAGGTTTTTGCCTGTTGTAACAGGCGTAGCGCCCGCCGCCGAAAACGATGTTTGCCCTATCGGGAAAAGCCATAAGGCAATAATGGTAAGTAGCGCCGCCATGATGATAGTGCCCAAAAACACTGCAGACATCACACCCATGATATGCCCCAGTTTTTGCGAACCCTGTAAATTGGCAATAGCCGAAGAAATTGCAAAAAACACCAAAGGTATCACGGCAACAAAAAGCAGGTTCAGGAATATATCGCCAATGGGTTTTAGTACTTCGGCCCGTTCGCCCAGTACAATACCGGCTATGCTGCCTGCAATTATGCCGGCTATCAGCCATATCATCCCGCTATAATTTTTTATCCACTTACTCATTTATTCGCCTGTTGTTTTGATACCAACTAATGGCTTTGAAAGATAAATAATATCCCTCTTAAAATATTTATTCATGTAACTTATTTCTCTATTTTTGCGGATGCCTAAAACAGGCTGTTATATTATAAACTATGGATACTACATTTTCAGCAATCGCAAATAACATTAAGGCCCGCCGTACCATCAAGCCGTCAACCATGAATGGTAACAAGATCCCGAACGGCCACATAGCTTCTATACTTGAACTTGCCGACTGGGCACCTAACCACGGCAATACCGAGCCTTGGCGCTTCATCGTATTTGAAGACCCTAAAGTTTACTGCGAACAACATGCCGAATTGTACAAAGCTGCCAACCCAGGCGAAAGCTTTAATCCAACGGTTTACACTAACTTTCAAAACCAAGCCAATACAGCATCGCACGTTATAGTAGCTTACCAAAAACGTGGCGACTTGCCAAAGATCCCGCAGTTTGAAGAAGTAATAGCGGCATCTTGCGCGGTACAAAATCTTTTATTAGGTGCAACAGCACTAAATATCGGCGCTTTTTGGAGCACCGGCGGTATGGTATTGAAGCCAGCTTATGCCGAGCATTTTGGTTTAGGTGCCGAAGATAGCGTACTTGGTGTATTGTTTATGGGCTATACAGATGTACAGCCCGAAGGCAAAAGAAAAACACCTATCGAAGAAAAGATTACCTGGAATAAATAATAAGGGACTCACCCTGCCCTCTCTAAAGGAGAGGGTTTATATTTTCCGCTCAAGTGTTCTTCTTTGAAGATGATTAAGTAAGGCTGTTCGTTAACTTTTAAGTATGAATATTTCTTAAAAGTGGATGATTAGACTGCTGTGACAATGTTTGCCGCTTTATTTCGTATATTTGACTTAACAATATCAACTAATAATATATCATTTGTTGATTTGCAACCAAATTAAATTAAACGGTTAAACACAATATTTATGAGAAAACACTTGTGGTGGATCATTGGCGCTTTATTGTTATTTTCTATAACGGTTATCAGTTGGAAACCGACAAGCGCGATCAGAAAAGACAAAATTACAGCTAAAACTCTTGGTGCTAAAGAATATTTTGCACAGTATGTGGCTAATATTTATACATCGTCCAACCTGCAACAAACAGGTATGGATGCAGCTGTTTTTCAAAAAGCTATTACAGGTTATTTAAACCTTAAACTGGCTAATAAATTATCCCCAAACAGCAATATCATTACCGTTGTCGATTTTAATAAATCGAGCCGCGAGAAACGTATGTGGATCATTGATGTGCTGAATAAGACATTGGTGTTAAACACATGGGTTGCCCACGGGCAGGGTAGTGGTGATGATATGGCGAGCCGTTTTTCAAATAATAATGAGTCGCATCAAAGCAGCCTTGGTTTTTATTTGGCAAGCGAAGTTTATTTTGGCAAGCACGGCCGTTCGTTAAAATTGGATGGTTTGGATGAAGGCATTAATAGCGCTGCCCGTGCACGTGGTATTGTTATCCACGCTGCAGATTATGTATGCCAGAACACTATTAATCAAATTGGGCGTTTAGGCCGTAGTTTTGGTTGCCCGGCCGTATCTCCCGAGGTATCTGACCAGGTTATCAATACTATAAAAGGTGGCTCGATGTTGTATATTAATGGTAATACCAGCAATTACACATCTAAATTATTAGATGAAACTGCCCCGGCTAATTCTATAAACGTGCCTGATACAACAGGAGCGGCTACCATAGCTAAACTTTAAACAAATTAATCAGTTATAAAAAAGCCCGTCAGCAGTAATGTTGACGGGCTTTTTTATTTTAAATTTTAGATGACGCAGATTATAAAAGTGCTCTTATTATTGAGTAACCAATCTCCTATTCACCAATCACTACAGCGTAGCGAGTTGATCTGTATTAGCTAAAAACTTTTGCAGGTGGCCGTATAATACGATATCTAAACCATATACATCAGGGCGGTATTGCAAGGTGTTGCTGCTATCGGCCCAGCAGGTGACATAGGTAATGTACACCGGCATTTTGTTAGGTACACCAATGGTAGTAGGCTCGGGGTTATCCTCGCTCATAGATTTAGCAATTTTCTCATAAGTGGCGCCATCTCCAAATACTGCCTTAGCCAATGCTTGTGGGTCACCAAGGCGCACACAACCGTGGCTTAAAGCACGCATGGTTTGGGTAAAACCGCTTTTTGCTGGTGTATCGTGCAGGTAAACGCTACTGTTGTTATTGAACAGAAATTTAATTTTGCCTAATGAATTATCATCACTCGGGCGTTGTTTAAACTCGTATTTATCTTTTGATACACTTCCCCATTTAATGGTTTCGGGGTCTTCCACCTTTTTGCCATTCTCGTAAACGTCAATGCCTTTATTAGACAGGTAGTAGGGATCTTGAGCTGCTTCTACCATAATTTCTTTACTGGCGATGCTTTGCGGAATGTTCCAAACCGGGTTTACTTGTACACTATGGATCATGCTATTCAGCTGTGGCGTTTCGCGGCTAAACGGGCGGTCAACTTTATCACTTTCATCAAACTCAACCAAGCTATTCGTGTTATCCGTATTGCGGCCTTCACCAACAACAACCTTCATATTTAGGATTGACGCACCGTTGTCCATCACATCCAAACGATAATCCGGAATGTTTACGATCACATATTTAGCCTGTGTAGGTTTGTTTTTCCAACGGAGGCGTTCCATGTTAACTACTAAGTATCGGGTCGTTTCTTCTTTGGTCATGCCTTGCGCGGTACCGCCAGCCATTAATGCTTTTTGTAACATCAGGTACTGTGGGTCTTTAGGCTGAATGCTGTCCAAGTAAGTTTTCAAATTAGTTGCATTTAACGACTGCATCATCGACGTGCTATCCGGGCGTTTGGTGGCTGTGAAATAGCGTGAATAGATTTTACGCGGGCTAACCATCCCGAACTGCAACGCGCTTGAATAAGTAATTAGCGAGTTAGCCATCAAGATCTCCAGTTGGGCAATATCGTGGTAGGCCTCGTCAATGGTTTTTATGCCTTTTTTGTCTTTAAATTTGGCAACCAGTTGTTTGATCTGATCTGCTTTAAACATTTTTGGATCTAACCCATGCTGGCTTGCCTTTTCGAAATAGTTAGCGGTTATATCAACGTCGCCATTAAAGATGTGATCCATCACGAAAACCGGGTCATAATCGTTTTTTTCGTAGAAAGCGGTTATGAGTTTTGGATTGTCCATTTTGCCCTTGTTGGTTTCCAGCACTTGTTTAAAAACTTCTGCCAAGCCTTCGGGGGTGGCATCTTTAAATACTTTGTTGTTGGTTTTCTTATAAAGCGCGGCACCCAGGTCCGAACGGCTTTTTTTCTTACAGCTTTGAACTGTTAAGGCCAGTAAACAGATGAAGGAAAGAAATACCGGCAGGGCCGATCTTTTTATAGTAGATATTGTCATATTTATAATTATTTGATGGGAGCAATGCAATCCTTATACCACAACTTGTTGTACAAATTTATTTGAGTATTTACGTTTGGGTGATGAGCAGACAAAAAGGCTTTAATTATATTTGATTTATGGCGAATGATAAGCTCCCGGAGGTATGGATGCGAGGCCCGTTGAATAACATCCCCGCTTTGTTACAGCCTGTTGCGCATACTTTATTGCAGGCACGCGAGGAATTGAATGAATTATTAGTGGGTTTCCCCGACGAATTATTGTGGCAAAAAGTTGCAGGCATGGCTTCGCCGGTGTTTCATCTGCAGCATTTAAGCGGCGTACTGGATAGATTATTTACTTACGCCCGCGGGGAAACTTTGAGCAATGAGCAACTAAATTACCTTGCTGCTGAATGTAAACCGACTACAAAAATATACAGTGCTACGCAATTAGTGGATGCTTTTAACCAACAGGTAGATGAAGCATTAGCCCAACTGAGCAATGCTGATGAAACCCGGTTAACCGATTTTAGAGGCGTAGGCAGGGCGCAATTACCATCAACCGTTATTGGCCTTTATACGCATAGCGCCGAGCACACCATGCGGCATTTAGGGCAACTGATAGTGACAGTGGCGGTGTTGAAAAAGTAACCCTAAAATTATGCGATAGCGTGCCAATCTCGTAGCCAATGCCTGAACGCCATAATGCTACGAGATTACAATTATATATAGGACTACTTCAACACTATTTCCGCAACATCCCTGTAATCTTTAGCGTGGTGGGTAACGCCCTCGTTGGTGTATTTACTTTCCGGGTCGAACAGGAAGGTGTCGATACCTAACTCGATAGCCGCTTTAATCTCTGATTGTGGGTCATCACCAATAACCAATAAATCCTGTATAGTGTAACCGTTCTCCTGCATTATTTTTTGGAAAATATCTTTTTTGGTAAGATCAGATTGATCTGGGTCAACGACATAAACCTGTTTAAAATCGCCGCCTATATCCAGCATTGCCACCTTACTCATTTGCAATTTGGTAAAGCCGGTAGTAACCAGGTATTTATCTATCGGGATCTGCTTTAGATCGTTATACTGTGGATATGAGTGCATCGGCTCGTCAAAAGTGCAATTGCGCAGCATGTCCATACCTCTTTCTTTCAACTTCTCGCTAAATCCAAATTCGTCTGCCACATGCTGGTAGGGGCGGCGTGTAAGCTCGTGTTTGGCGCTTTCGGCCATCAGCCTGTCGGCTTCGCCCAATTCTTCGTCTATCAGCTGAAAAAGCTTACCGAACAGGTGGTTGGATATGGATTGGACAGGATAGATAGTATTATCGAGGTCGAGGATCAGTACGCGTTTCATAGTATAAATAAAAGCAATTAAGGTAAAATTTGTTTGGGCTCATCGTTGGGTTTGTTGTAAAGCTTTTTGTGCATCAGCCATAAACCGAAGGCTACAAAACTGCTCAATGCAAAAAGCGTGTACCAAAGTAACTGAAACCCACCCCTGGCAATAATCTGCCCGCCAACAACAGGTGCTATAACCTGCGCCGCCGACCAGGACATGGCATACAACCCTGCATATTGCCCGCCGTTATGTTCGCCGGCGCGGGTGGTCCAAAACGAGTTCATGAACGGCATGCTCATCATCTCGCCAAACGTAACGATCAGCACCACCAGGACACCCGCGGCCGGTCCCGGCGGTAAAATGTTTAACAACGCGAAGCCGCTCCCGGTTATCAACACACCATAAATAATATAAACAAGAGTGGGTTTGCGGCCCTCCAGGTAATTGATCATGATCAGTTCTACCAGGGCGATTACAATGCCATTTAGCGCCAGCAGGAAGCCGATAAAGCCCAGGCTAAAATTCCAGTCCGTTTTCAGGAATACGGGCTCCATAATAAAGAACTGGTAAAAGCATACATTAAACAGCGTTACCAGAACAATGAATGCCAGGTATGGCTTATCGCGATATGCGGAAATTGATTTAATGCTTTTGACAATGCTTTTTACAGGTTTAACATAAGTTGAACGTGGGATAAGCCTTAACAGCATTAGCGCCGCGAAGATGTTGGTGCAGCCGTCAACCCAAAACAACAATTTATAGTTTACCGATGCAATGAACCCGCCTATGGCCGCGCCAAAAGCCCAGCCTAAATTGGTAGCAAGCCTGTGCAGCGAATAGGAGCGGGTCTTATTTTGAGGCGCGCTGTAGTAGGCTATGGCCGAGGAGTTTGCCGGTCGAAAGGCCTCATTACAAAAACTGAGGATAAAGGCTCCAATGCACATGCTTATAAATGTATGCTGATACCCCAATACGATGAACATGGTGCCGCCCAAAAGCAAAGTTCCCACTTGCATATCGTAAAAGCCGGTACGGTCTGATAGCCAACCGCCAATGTAATTACCCAGGATAGCACCTGCCCCAAATAATGCTAAAACATAACCCGCCTGCGCCACGCTAAAGTGAAGTTCGTTGATGCAATAAAGCGTCATATAAGGTACAACCATAGTGCCGCTCCTGTTAATGAACATTACGATGCTCAAATACCAGTTGTTGCGGGCAAGGCCGCTGTAAGCATTTTTATATAGTTGAAAAAGGGACACGGTTTGGGATAATTAGATGGAAAGCAAAAATACTGTTTGATTTTGCGAGTAAATATTAAATGTGAAAATTATCATAAATTTAATTACTTTAAAACGCGCGATGGATGTGAACGAAATTATGGCCGAACTGCAGGCAAAGGGCAGTGAAAGCATAAAAAAGGTATTGTTGAAACATGGCGTTAAAGAGCCATTTTTTTGGGTGAAAGTGGAGTATTTAAAACCAATCCAAAAAAAGATAAAAAAGGATTACCAGCTTGCTAAGGACCTTTTTGCCACCGGCAATGCCGATGCTATGTACCTTGCCGGCCTTATTGCCGACGATGAAAAAATGACCAGGGCCGATCTGCAAACCTGGGTGGAAGAGGCGTTATCTAACAACATCAGTGAATATACCGTACCATGGGTAACTGCCGGCAACCCGAATGGGTTTGAATTGGCCATGGAATGGATAGATAGTGGGATAGAACATATCGCCGCCAGTGGCTGGGCCACGCTGAGTAATGTAGTCGCACTAGGGCCCGATAGCGAATTGGACGAGGAACAATTGCGCGTGCTATTGAAAAGAGCGGAACAGAATATCAAGTCGAGTGAGGACAGGGTATGCTATCACATGAATAGTTTTGTAATTTCGGTTGGCTCATACGTGGCTGCCCTTGCAGATGATGCTATTGCAACAGCTGTTAAGATAGGGATGGTAACCGAAGATAAGAATGGCACAGCATGCAAAGTGCCCGTAGCAACCGACTACATCAAAAAAGTATGGGACAAACACGGCGGCATTGCACCGAAGAAAAAGGACGTTAAATATTAAATGAAGTACTGGTCGCAGTTTCCCGCCTTTGTTGTTGTTATCATCAATAAGCCGACATGCATTTACACCATGTGACACCTGTTCTAATGGTTGTTGGTGACAACCGCGAAAAGGATAATTCTACAACTTCGAAACCTTGTTCCTCAACCAATGATCGGCCAATACCAGGGCGGCCATTGCTTCTACAATAGGTACGGCGCGGGGCACTACACAAGGGTCGTGGCGGCCTTTGCCGGTAATTTCGGCGGCGTTCCCTTCGCCATCAATAGTTTGCTGGTTGTGCATAATAGTGGCAACAGGTTTAAAGGCAACCTTAAACTCGATAGGCATGCCATTGCTGATACCACCCTGGATGCCGCCCGAAAAATTGGTGCGGGTACCAACGTTACCCTGTGCGTCTTTCACAAAAATATCGTTATGCTCAGATCCGCGCATCTCGCTGCCGCTAAATCCCGAGCCAAATTCAAAACCATGTACGGCGTTGATGCTGAGCATAGCTTTTCCAAGGTCGGCGTGCAACTTGTCAAATACCGGGTCGCCGAGGCCTACGGGTGCGCCTATGATGTGGCAGCTTACTTTACCGCCAACGGTATCGCCCTGCTTGCGGATGCTGTCGATAAACGCTATCATTTCTACAGCCGTTGCCGGGTCAGCGCAGCGGACGATGTTTTGTTCGCGCGTCTCTAAAAATTCCGCGGCGCTGCTTATGTCTACATTCGGCGCATTGATGGTGCCTACGCTGCTTACATGCGCCAACACTTCTATGCCCTGCGTTTTTAATAATAACTTGGCTAAAGCGCCCGCAGCTACCCTGGCGGCAGTTTCGCGTGCCGATGAACGACCGCCACCACGATGGTCGCGGATGCCGTATTTGGTTGCGTAAGTATAATCGGCATGAGAGGGGCGAAACACATCTACATTATGGCCGTAATCTTTTGACCGCTGATCTTCGTTGGGGATGATCATGGCAATAGGGGTGCCCGTGGTTTTACCCTCGAACGTACCTGACAGGATCTGCACCACATCGCTCTCTTTACGTTGCGTGGTTATCTTTGACTGCCCCGGTTTGCGTTTATCCAGTTCGCCTTGAATATAATCCAAGTCCACATCGAGCCCGGCAGGGCAGCCGTCGATGATCACGCCAATAGCTACGCCATGCGATTCGCCAAATGTTGTTATTCTGAATAATTGACCAAATGAATTACCTGCCATGGGATGTTAGATGTGCGAATGTGCGGATATGCAAATGTGCAGATTGTTATTTTATGATTTATAATGTCATTGCGAGGTACGAAGCAATCTCTTTGAGCAATTACCTCATGCAAGGTGTAGAATTGTCCTAAAGAGATTGCCACGCTACGCTCGCAATGACGGTCTTTTTTATGTCGATTTTACTTCAAACCCAACTTTTTCAAGATCTTTCCAAAACGCCGGGTATGATTTTTCTACTACATCGGCGTCTTCAATTTCCAGTTCGGGTATCAGGGTTGCCAACGGTGCAAAAGCCATCGCCATACGGTGATCGTCGTAAGTGTTTACAAACATACGCTGCGGGATCTGCTTTTCGCTGCAGTCCAGTTTATAAACCTGTCCTTTTTCTATCAGCTTAACGCCAATTTTTGCCAGTTCGGTTTGTAGGGCTAAGATCCGGTCGGTTTCTTTAATTTTTAAAGTTTCCAGGCCGGTAAAGCTTGCATCGTGGCCAAGGGCAGCACATACCACAATAACGGTTTGCGCCAGGTCCGGGCATTCCTTCAGATCAAAGATCTTACGGAAAATAGGCTTCGGCTCTTTTGTTAAATATACGCCACCATCTTTAAATACCGATGTGATGCCGAAGTTGGCCATCAGCTCGGTGATAACGCTATCGCCTTGCAGACTGTATGATGTTAATCCCGGCAGGAAAAGCTCCGCCTCGTCGCTTAAAGCGGCAATGGCGTACCAGTAAGATGCCGCGCTCCAATCAGGTTCTACCAAAAGTGCTGTTTCGGCAAATGGTTGGTTTTCGATAACGATCACATTGTCATTCCAGCTATGCCGGATGCCTGCTTGTTTTAGCATCGCCAACGTCATTTCCACATAAGGGCGGGATGTTAGTTCGCCATCTATCTCGAGTGTTAAACCTTGCGGCAGTCTCGACGCGATAAGCAACAACGCGGTAATGTACTGGCTGCTGATATCGCCTTTGATGCTGATACGATCTGCCAGTTGTTGAAAACCACCGTGGATCTTGATGGGCGGGTAGCCCTCATTATTCACATAGTCGATCTTAGCACCCAGTGTACGCATGGCATCTACCAGGATGCCGATAGGGCGCTGCTGCATCCGCTCGGAACCTGTTAAGGTTATTTCTTCGCCTTTTAATGGCAGGTATGCTGTTAAAAAACGCATAGCCGTACCTGCCGGGCCAATGTTGATGAGGTGCGGGGTGCGGGTGGTAAGGTGCGTATTTTCATAAACGCCTTTATCGCTCTCAACTCCAAAATCTTCGCTCCCTCTTAAAATCCCCGCCAGCGTCACCGCATCCGCAGCATCCGACATATTCTCGACCTTTACCTTACCCTCACTCAGCGCCCCGATAATTAAGGCCCGGTTGCACTCACTTTTAGACCCCGTGAGCTGTACCGTACCATTTACCGTTTTGCCTTGTTTGGTAAGTATAATGTTATGTTTTGCCATAATAATAGTTAAGCCCCCTCTAAATCTCCCCCGATAGGGGAGACTCTAATCTTTTTTAAAGCCCCTTTCCTTCGGAGAGGGTTGAGTTGAGCTTTTAAGCGTGTGTCAATTTTTCTGCAGGTGCCGATTCCTGGCCCGCGTTCATGATCTCGGTTTGTTTACGAATAGATTCGCTGTGCATAAGTTCAAGCAATTTCTCGGTAAACTCAGTGCTTAGCTGTAATGCTTTTGCGTAACCGGTACGTTTGTGCAGTATCTCGTCCCAGCGGTTAACCTGTAAAATGGTGATATTATTGTCTTTTTTGTAATTACCAATCTTCTCTACAATTTTCATACGCTCGGCCATTTTTTGGATCACCAGGTCATCAATTTTGTCAATCTGGTTACGTAATTCGGTAAGCTTGTCGTTCAGTTCAGCACCCCTAACTTCTGGCTTACGTAAGGCTAAGTGGCTGATAATGTCAGATAAAGCAGCAGGGGTAACCTGTTGCGCGGCATCTGTCCAGGCAACGGTAGGGTCAATGTGCGACTCTATCATCAAACCTTGCATATCAAGGTCCAATGCTTTTTGCGAGATGTAACCTATCAGGTCGCGGTTGCCGGTAATGTGGCTTGGGTCGTTTATAATAGGCAAGTTTGGCGCCAGCGTTTTTAATGCTATCGCGATATCCCACATCGGTTCGTTACGGAAAGCAGACTTTTCGTAAGATGAGAAACCACGGTGAATAGCCGCCAGTTTGGTGATACCCGCGTTGTTGATACGCTCTAAAGCACCAACCCATAACGAAAGATCGGGGTTAACCGGGTTTTTTACCATTACCGGGATATCAACACCTTTAAGTGCATCAGCAATTTCCTGCACGGTGAAGGGGTTAACGGTACTGCGCGCACCAACCCAAAGGATATCAACACCAGCTTTTAAAGCTTCTTCTACGTGTTTAGCGGTAGCAACCTCAACAGCGGTTGGCAAGCCGGTTTCTTCTTTAGCGCGTTTTAACCACTCTAAACCAATGCTGCCAATGCCCTCAAACTCTCCGGGGCGGGTACGTGGTTTCCAGATACCTGCACGCAGGGCGCTTACTTTACCTGTTTTGGCTAATAAATGCGCGGTTGCTACTAACTGGTCTTCAGTTTCGGCGCTGCATGGGCCGGCAATTACCAAAGGTTCTTTACCCGATTGATTGATCCAGGTATTTAGGGGCTGTATATTTAAGTTGTGTTTCATGTTCTTGTTGATTGTCCGGATAGGCCCGGAAGATGCTTTTTAAATTTTACTTATTTGTTATTTTAATGTTGTGTTTCTATCTTTTCTTAGGTCCCGATAGCTATCGGGATTCCGACTAATTATCTTCTTCACTCATCTTTCTGCTCGTTTATTTTTTTCACGCTGATATACCGTTTTGTTTTTTCGGGTTTCAGTGGTTTTGATGTGGTATCGTCTTCAAAGCGTTGATACTCGCCCAGGATGTTAAAGTTGTGTGTGTATTTTAAGATCTGGCGAATGGCGGTATCATATTGCTTGCTTTCGGTCCACTCTATGTCTACATAAAAGTTGTATTCGTTACGTTTGCCTAAAACGGGCATGCTCTGAATTTTGCTCATGTTAACCTCTTCCTGTGCAAAAATGTTAAGCACTTTTGCCAATGCCCCAACCTGGTTGCTCACCTGGAAACATAACGACGCTTTGTTTGGCGATCCCTTCTTTTTTGCATTTTCATGTGTGGTAAGGATCAGGAAACGGGTAAAGTTCAGTTTGTTAGATTCGATGCGGCGTTCTAAAACATCCAAGCCGTAAAGTTGCGCGGCCAGCGTATTTGCTATGGCAACTGTATCGGTTAATTGCTCGTCGCGGATACGTTTGGCACAGGCGGCGGTATCGTTACTCTCCACAATTTTAAGGTGCGGGTACTCGTCAAAAAAATCGATGCACTGGCGAATGGCGATAGGGTGAGAAGTTACGTATTTGATATTCTCGAACCTTACGCCCGGCAAAGCCATCAGGTGCAGTTGTATCGGCACATACACTTCGCCAACCACCGGGAAGCTGTAGCTCATCATCAGCGAGTAGTTTGGCAAAATGCTGCCGGCTATGCTGTTTTCAATGGCCATCACCACGTAATCGGCCTCTTTATTTTGCAAAGCCTCAAACGTTTGTTTAAAAGAGTTGCACTCAATGGTTTCAATATCGCGGCCAAAGTATTTGAATGCCGCCTCTTCGTGGAACGAGGCGCGGATCCCTTGTATAGCAACTCTTGGTTTCTCGGTTTTCATAATGCGTATAAAGCAAAAAGTCCCGGCTTTTAGGGCCGGGACTTTTTAAGTTTTGTATGTTTTGTTAGTACATATCAGTCCCGGTTCTTACTGCTAAAGTAAAAATAGAAACCATAAAAATATGTAGCTTGTAATTTCATGTCGTTGTTGATATTGTAAATGTACAAGTAAAATTCATTTTATCAATAGATAATTTTATTTTTTGTAAAATAAATATAGCGAACAGAATTTTATTTTGTAAAAATGGTTGTTTGGTTACTTGATTGATTTAATATGGCCGATACCATTTGTTATAAAAACACTAAATTTATAAACCTTAACATCATTACTATTCATCAGCATGACCTTTGACCATATAAAAACCATCCTGGGTATTATTTTAGGCTTAAGCATTGCCCACTTAATAAAGGGCATTATCAAATTTGTACAACACCCCAAACTGGCTAAACCTTACTGGCTGCATTTATCGTGGTGTGTATACGTGCTGCTATTGATCATGCACTTCTGGTGGTGGGAATCGCAGTTACGGCTGATAAATCACTGGACTTTCACGGAATATTTTTTCCTGTTTATTTATATATCGGTGTATTACTTCCTGTGCTCGCTGCTCCTCCCCGAAAACATGGAAGATTATACGGGATACTATAATTATTTCTACTCGCGCAAAAAATGGATCTTCGGCACGCTGGGGCTAAGCTTTATACTCGATTTTATAGATACCTATATCAAAGGTAAGGCCTATTATTCGCACCATTATGGCTGGGAGTACCCGGCAAGGAATTTATCGCACCTGTTGCTGTGCATTATTGCAGTGAATACCAGCAATAAAAAATTCCACGCGGTTTTGGTGGTTGTATTTTTAGTTTACGAGCTGAGTTTTATTTACAGGCTTTTTTGAGAAGGGGATGAGAAACTTAAAATGGAGTTAATCGCCGTATTGCCATTATAGGCTTTGCAAGTGGGCCGGCAATGATTTATAATATATTATTCCTTACCAGCCTGGAAAATCTCGGGGTACTTACGGATGAAGTAAACGGGGGTACAACTCCATGCATGGCAATAGCTATTTATGGGATAAAAATGGTAGGGCGATAGAAACTCATCGTTAGCGTCATATATTTCCCAAAAGGTATCGGCGCCTTTATTGACCATACCGCCCCAGTAAGTGGTTATGGTTTCCTTCGCTTTATCATTAAGCCCGCAATTGATCAACGCTTGTACATAGTAATGGTAAAGGTATGGCCCGCCCGGGTATAATGCTCCTTTTGTTTCCATTACTTTTGTTAATGCTTTTTGCCCTTCGGCATCAGTAAGTGCGCCACCCAACACCATCCAGATCTGCGACGCGTAAGAGATCTGCTTATCGTTTCCGCTCTCCACCAGGCCGGTTTGTTTATTATATAGTTTTGCCCTGGCAGCTGTTGTCATCTTTTTAACCAATGCAGGGATGTCTTTTACCTCATTTTCCCTGCCCAGGCCTTTGGCAAGTTCGTAGGTTTGTTTTAGGGTGAAAATGGCTAAGCCCTGCAAGGCAGCTTCTTTGTTAAGTCCGTCCTTCCAGTCAAAAAAGAGCCACCATTCTTTGTTAGCCTTTTCGTAATTGAGCATGCCGTTTGGCTGTAGGTATTCGTGGATGATGTCTAACTGTCGCTTCGCTACCGGCCAAAGGTCAATCGCGGTTTGTTTGTCGTTGGTAGCGGTTAGGTAATTGCGTAATGCAACATTATATAAAAAGGCGTAATCCATTAACCGCTGGCCAGCCTGCGAATGTGGTTCGGGCTTTTCAAAAACGGTCCCGGCCAAATAGCCGTTGGGCTCGCTTAAGGCTGCCAGCATATAGAGGCATCGTTTGGTTAGTTGATGGTTTTTAAAGGAATAGGTATTAGCAAGCGACTCCAAATACATGTCGCCTATCCAAAGCCGCCTGTCGCGTTTGGGGCCATCCTCGTAAACGGTTTGCATACATTCCTGTAAGGTTTTTAACCCAACCTTATCAATTTGTTTGATAATTGGGAGGGTGTTGGCCGCAAGGGCGTACGGCGCAATAGAGGCGGAGGTAACGGCATTGCAACTTAGATCCGACACGCTAAAATCAAAGTTTTGTGAGGTGCCTAATATTTCAATCTTCACATACCTGAAAGATAGGCGCCGCTCTACTTTTATAGTTGTAGGCACATCCATTGTTTCTACAACCATGTCCTGCAACCAGGCGCGGCTTAGGTCGCCTTTGTAAGGGTCGAACGGTGTAGCAAGTTCTGATGGTATCTCTGCAAAGGTTAATTTGAAGCGCGTGGGGGCGTCTGGTGTGCCGTTTAAAAGCGATAGGTTAAAACTCACATAACCTGTTATGTGTTCGCCAAAATCTACTACAACACCGTTTTGTTTATGGAATGACTGCTTGTACAACGAGTCTACAGGATTAGTTGCCGTAGCTTTCCACCCCTGGGATGCTGTTTTATCTGCGACTAACTTAACTAATCCTATAGGGCGTTTTAAGGTTTCGCTTAATTTTTGGTTCGCTTTTTCTGACTCGGCTAACCATTGTTTTCTCTGGCCGGCGTATGGGTCCTGCGCGAATACGCGGGTTGATAGGATGATAAATAGGAGGAAAGATAAGATGTGTTTCATTATGATAAATATATAAAAAAAGGTGTAAGCGTGAATGCTTACACCTTTGTATGTTCAAGTGTGGACACTTTAACGAGGTGTTCAATTTACAAATGATGCCGGGCAATACTTATTCGCCCCGGTAGGCCTTTTGCAACGCCGCCATATCTGGCTTTTGCATGTGCATAAATATATTTGTAACGCGTTCAACCTGCTCGGGTGTGCCATTTTTAAGCGCATCAAACATCACGGTGGATGCTACCTGCCACGAAACACCGTACTTGTCTTTTAACCAGCCGCATTGCCCGGGTTGCCCGCCTGCTGTTAGTGCATCCCAGTGATAGTCTATCTCTTCCTGTGTTTCGCAGGATATAAGTAACGATATGGCATCATTAAAGGCAAACCCATGGGGGTGTGCACTGTCCATAGCTGCCATCCATGTTTTATCAACGTGGAAATCGGCATACATAAGGGAGCCTGCTTTATCCGGCCCCATATCCTTCTCTCGCGGCGAAGTGTTGTCACGTTTGCCGTCTTTAAATATAGTGCAATAAAGGTCTATGGCCTCGTCTGCTTTCCCGGCCACCTTATCTGTAAACATCAATGATGGTACAATTACCGGCCGTTTTTCACCACCCGGCTTAGTAACCATCAATTGCCACGACACGCCAAAGCGGTCGCTCGCCCAGCCATAACGTTCGCTAAACGGATAACGGTCGAGCGGCATCATTACTTTGCCACCGTCGGTAAGTTTGGCCCAAACTTCATCCATTTGTTTTGCGGCGTCAGCATCGCCAGATGGATCAAAATGGATCAGGAACGATATAGACGGATTTATACCCATGCCCGGCCCCGAGGCAATGCCCAGGAAGGGTTGCCCGGCAATGGTAAATTCGGCAACTTCGCACTCGCCTTGCGGTATTGGGAATTTGGTTACATAATCAACAGATGAGTTTGGTAATAACGACGCGTAGAATTCCGCCGCGGTTTTAACTTCCCGGTCGAACCAGATATGTGGTTTAATTGGTAACATAGGTAGTATTATTATTTAATTAGTTGGTTTCGTTGGTATCTCTACAGCCTAACATGGCATGGTCATAAGCAGTATCCAGGTATGTACTCAAATGCCTGACCATCCCATTCTCAAACTGATAAATATCGCAAAAGCTTTGTCGGTAAGCTTTTCCTGTCAGGGTTTCGGCCTCGATGATGCCGTCAGCAGCGGCCTTGTCTCCATCTACCAAAATATTGGTAACGGTGATTTTTAGCGACCCTGTTTTGAAAGGCGTGTCGCTACAGCACTTTATAAAATCTGCTTTACCGTTAATGGGCTCACTGCCAGTTACCTGCCAATGAACATCATCGGTAACGTGGGCCGCCAAAAAATCAACGTCATCAGTTTCAAAGGCATTGTTGACATCCCTCACCAGTTGATAATAATCGGAGTTCATTTTGTTGCTGATTTAATTAATTAAAATTAGGCAATTAATTTAACAGCAGTAAGGGGTTATAAGGACAAGTTAACGGGTGAAATGCGACAACCGGGGATTGCGCGTGGAGGCTAACTTAATCAACAGAAATGTTTTTATACTCACGCTGCATCGCCCTTGCGGTTTGTGTGCTGCCGTCGTGGCTCCAGCCGGGTGGGTTAAACAGGTATTTGATTTTATTGTCGATGCCGGGTGCGCGCCGAACATCGTGTAGCAGGGCTTTCCATTCGTGGAATAATACGTTTACCGGGCCCATGTTCTCGGGTTGATGGGTGAGGCCATATTTAACAGGCTCGTGCGCATCCTCGTCATGGAAGGTGCCGAAAAGCCTATCCCACACGATAAGCACCATGCCCATATTTTTATCCAGATAGGGGATGTTTGACGCGTGGTGTACCCGGTGATGGGCCGGGGTAACAAATATGGCGGCGTACCATTTAGGCAGTGGGATCTTATATTGTGTATGCACTAAATTGCCGTATAGTTGCGTAACCAGGTACGCGTATAAAATATCGATTGCGTTAAAGCCGAACAGGGCCAGCGGTAAATAGAAGAACGTGCGGTACAAAGGTTCGAAAACCGTAGACCGGAAACCTGTAGTAAAGTTAAAATGTTCTGACGAGTGGTGTGTTACGTGCATGGCCCAAAACAAGCGGCAGTAATGCCCGGTGTAATGGAGTACCCAGTATAAAAAATCCTGCATCACAACCAGAACGAACCAGTACAGGAAGGTATTACCGATTTGGAAAAACCTGAATTTATAAGCGACATTCAACAAAATAAACATGCTGCCATTAACCGCAAGGTTTAGCAAGAATGCAAGCACTGTTAAATAAATGTTGGTGAATGTATCGCGCTTTTCGTAGTAATGCCTGTGCTCGCGGTAGCTAAACCACATTTCGGCAAGAGTGAGCAGTACAAGCAAACTCACCAACACAATCACAGCTTCGGAACGGGGATTTAACGGGGGCATTTACAGGTTCGCGTAATATCTTAAACTATCACAAAGTTCGTCCTCTGTGCAGATATTATCAATACTGTATTCGCCAATATGTTTCAGCAAAGTGCAATTTATTTGCCCGTTTTGGTTCTTTTTGTCCTTTTGCATATGCTCCAACAGGGTAGAGAAAGTGTCTTCCTGTACTTTATAGCGCGGGTAAAGGTGGCTAAGCACTTCGGTAATTTCCAACAATTCGCTATCCGGCAGGCCAATTTTCTTTTTAGCTAACCAGGCCTCGCAGATCATGCCGATGGCAATAGCTTCGCCGTGAGATAGGGGATCGGTATCATTCATCAGCGAATAAGTTTCCACGGCATGCCCAATAGTATGGCCAAAGTTTAGCGCTTTGCGGATGCCTTTTTCCTGCGGATCGGCGATCACCACTTCATTTTTTATCTGAACAGATCGGTGCACCAATTCATCAGACGGCAGGCTCAGGTCGCTCACTTTTAACTGGTCCCAGTACGCGGCATCAATAATAAGCCCGTGCTTTAACATTTCCGCCAGGCCAGACAGGATCTGGCGCGGGGGCAGGGTTTCTAAAAAGCCAACGTGCATAAAAACCGCTTTGGGCTGTGTAAATGTGCCGATGATGTTTTTAACGGCATCCATATCAACCCCGGTTTTGCCACCAACAGATGCATCAACCTGGGATAATAGGGTGGTAGGCACCTGCACAAAATCTATCCCGCGTTTATAGGTGGAGGCTACGAAGCCGCCCATATCAGTAATAACACCGCCGCCAAGGTTTATCATCAGCGCTTTGCGGTCGGCACCAAAATCTATCAGGGTTTTCCAGATCCCTATGCAAAAATCAATGGTCTTGCTTTCTTCGCCGGCATTAACTTCTATCAGGTCAAAGTTGTCCAGTTCGTCCAGGTATTCTTTAACTATAGGCAGGCAATGCTCGGTAGTATGTTCATCGGTAAGGATAAATGCCCTTGAGTAATTGCCTTGTTTTACAAAGTTTAAAAGTTGGTTAAGAGTGTCGTTAAAATATACGATGTAACCGTTGCTCTGTATGTTATTCATTATAATATCTTGATCTTTTGGCCCCTAAACTCAACCAGGTCGCCCTGTTTTACTTTGAGGCGTTTGCGGTAGTCAACCTCGCCGTTGTAGGTAACTTCGCCGTGTTCAACAACTATCTGCGCTTCGCCGCCGGTTTGCACCAAACCAGCCGCTTTTAGCAATTGTATCATGGGGATATAGTCGCCCTCAACTTTAAATTCTATCATGGGTGCCAAAATTAAACTATTCGTGTGATAATGAGTTATCATTTTATAATTTTGCACAATACTTTAAAGAGTTGATAGTTCATAGTTAATGGTTTATGGTGTTTAATTTTACACATGCCAATTAGCTGCTATGAACCATGAACTGTTAACCATGAACTTCTAAAAATACATGACTCCAAACGATAAATTATCATTCGAAAATACCGAGATCGCCTTCCGCCACTCCACCAATACTGACCTTAACCGTGCTTACTGGCTGTTTAAAGCTATAAACGTTAACTTTTTGGTAAAGATAGGCCCGCCGATAACCAACTTTGCTGTTAAGATAGGCCTGCCCATAAAAGGTATTATCAAGGCCACGATATTTAAACATTTTTGCGGTGGCGAAACCATTGCCGAATGTGCCCAAACCATTAAAAACCTTGCCGACGGCGGGGTAGGTACCATCCTCGATTATTCGATAGAGGGCGAGGACGATGAATCTGTTTTTGATAACACGCGCGACGAGATCATCCGTACCATTATCACGGCATCAAAAAGCAAGAGCATCCCCCTTACGGTATTTAAAATTACCGGCGTTGGCCGTTTTGGCTTGCTGGAGAAACTGGACGATGGCCTTAAACTAAGCGTTGATGAACAGATAGAATGGCAAACCATGCAAGACAGGGTGCTTGCCATTTGTGAAATGGCCCATTCTGAAGGTGTGCCGGTGATGATCGACGCCGAGGAAAGCTGGATCCAGAAAACGATAGATAACCTTGCGCTAAACATGATGCGTTTTTTTAATAAAGAGCAGGCCATTGTTTACAATACCTACCAGCTTTACCGCCACGATAAGCTGGCATCGCTGGTACATGACCACGCCGTTGCCGAAACCGAAGGCTTTATAATGGGTGCCAAAATTGTACGTGGTGCCTACATGGAAAAAGAACGCAGGCGTGCCGAAGAAAAAGGTTACCCATCGCCCATACAACCGGACAAAGCCGCTACCGACCGCGATTATAATGACGCACTTATTTATTGTGCGGATAACATTGCCAACATTGCCATTGTTGCCGGTACCCACAACGAAGACAGCTGCCGCCTGCTTGCCGACCTGCTGAACGAAAAACAGATAGACCATAAAAACAAGCATGTGTTTTTCTCGCAATTGTTAGGCATGAGCGATAACCTGAGTTTTAACCTGGCTAACGCTAATTACAACGTAGCCAAATACGTGCCTTACGGGCCAATAAAAGCCGTGTTGCCATACCTGTTTCGCCGTGCACAGGAGAACACCGCCATTGCCGGCCAAATGAGCCGCGAGCTAAGCCTGATCGTAAAAGAGAAAAAGAGAAGGGCAAAGTAAGTTCTTACATATATTCCCTCTCTGCATTTGCGCCCTATAAACCTCACCTCTCCAGGTGAGGGATTTGGAAGTGTTTGCGTTAGGGATTGACGCGGATACCGGCCCGTGACTAATGCCTTTGCAGTATGAGCAAAAAGCCCGACCGCAGGAAACGCCCCAATTTTTTTAAGACCTTATCACGTCCGTATCTACCGGAATATAGCCCAGTTGGCGGCTCATATTCATGAGTTGGCCTTTGTGATGAAACTCGTGCGTGGTAACGTGGGTAAATAGTTGCAGGGGCGATGTGGTTAACTCCATGCCTTCCATTTTGGTGAGGGTCATCGGTTTATCCAGCCTGTCGGTAAAGTGGTGCAGAAAATCGTTCACGATCAGGTTTACCTGTTCAAACGTGGCACGGATAGCGTTCATATCTTGGTAATTATCTTCGGTAGCAAGCGGCCGTTTTTCCTGCCTTGCATAATTAACCAGCCATGATGTGTAGGTATCTGCGCTGTGGATAAAAAGGCTGCCGATACTTTCATTATTGAACGAGGTTACGGGTTTTAGCAGGTCTTCGGGCTTAAGGGTTTCCAGGTATTGGAACACTGCTTCGCGCGAGTAGATAACTAACTGATATTGATGAAGGAGGGCTGTGTACATGAACGGTATCAGGCAATAATCAAACCAAATGTTCGCGCGTTGCAAAAGCGGCCAGAGTATCGGGCGCCGTCATTAAAAATGTTTGGATGCCAATGGTTTTGGCCGCCTCTAAATGCTGAGGACTATCATCTATAAACAGGGTTTCTTCGGGCTTTAAATTATTTTCGGCCAGTACCTGCTCAAAAAAATCTATCTGCGGTTTGCGCTTACCTACCAGGTGCGAGTAGTAGGTGCGCTCGAACAGGTGCTCGTTATCATCGAACCCAAAATCGCTTTTCAGATATTGCATGATGTAGGTGTAATGGATATCGTTGATATTGCTCAGTAAAAATGTGCGGTATTTAGCCTTGAATTTCAGCAGCAGATCATGATTGCCGGGGGCTATGCCGAGCAAAAGACTGTTCCAGGCGTCGGTAATTTGCTGATCGGTGACTACGGGATTGCCAATTTTTTGCTTTACGTAGGCCCTGAATTCATCGGCACTAACCTCGCCGCGGTCAAATTTATCGAAGATCGGGTCCTGCTGGCGGTGGCCAAAAAACTCCTCGGGGTTACTGATACCCAATTGCTTAAACGCCTGCTGTGCCCGGCGAAAGTCGATACTGAAGATGACGTTGCCGTAATCGAATATGATGTTTTTAATATTTTTCATTTTTGGCTTTTGTTAATTGCCCGTAAATACGTAATATTGCGGCCTCGAAAATAGTAATATTTTCTGCGCCTATAGCTCAGTTGGTTAGAGTAGAAGACTCATAATCTTTTGGTCCCTGGTTCGAGCCCAGGTGGGCGCACAGGAAAATAGGCATCAATGGCCCTATCTTTCCAAGGGTAAAAGGCCGTTTCTGTAACGGAAACGGCCTTTTTTTAATATCTTTGAGTCGGATTTATTCCACGGCGCTGACACCGTAAAAACTTCACAACGTCAGGACTTGCATAATTATTTGTTGAACTTCACGTAAAACCGTCACTATTCCGTCATGACGTTTTTTACGTGGCCTTAAAAAAAACAAGATTATGGCAACTGTAAATGCTGTGGTTTATGACCAATTTAAAAGGGAGGATGGAACCTTCCACGTACAGATCAAAGTTTTTCACAAAGATGTCCGCCGGTTTATTGAAACAAACCAATATGTGACCGCGCGGCAACTTGATGCAAATTTAAAAATTAAGGATAAGCATATCCTGAGTTTATTGAACGAAACGCTAACGGGCTACCGGCAAACCATCGGCGATCTTGCACCAAAGCTAGATTTTTTCACCTGTGATGATTTAAAAGCCTACTTAATTAACAAAGACAAGGAAGTGGATTTTATTGCCTTTTGTTCCCAGCATATCGTTTATTTAAGAAAAGTAGGACGAGATGGGACAGCCGATAATCATAGAGCAATACGAAACAGTCTTGTCGATTTCTTTAAAAAGAAAAGCGTCTCTATCATAGAGGTTAATTCCGGGATGCTCTTCGCTTATGAGAAATAGTTGAAAACTGAGCGAACAATGACCCGGATCAACCAGCTGGGCAATGAGGTAACCACAATAGAAAAGGGAATGCAAGCTGGCGGGATTTATTCGCATATGCGGGATTTGCGTACGTTATTCAATGAGGCAAGAAAAATTTACAATAACGAAGATATCGGTGTTGTGAAGATTAAGCATTATCCTTTTAAAGTATATAAAATCGGTGCGCCGCCAAAAACAAGAAAAAGAAATATTTCTGCTGAGCAACTTATAAAAATTAAAAACTGCGCAGTTAAGCCAAATAGTCGTGCAGAGCTAGCTAAAGAATTATTTTTACTTAGTTTTTATATGTGTGGCATGAACGCCGTCGATTTTTACAACCTTATCAGCTACGATCCTCAAAGTACACGGCTGGAATATAACCGCTCAAAAACAAAGGGTCTTCGCAATGACGGTGCTTTGATAAGTATAAAGATAGTTCCCGAAGCGAGACCAATGCTTGAAAAATATATAGGAAAATTACAGGAAAGATATAGTACCTATAACGGGTTGGATACTGCGTTAAGCAAAGGCATAACGGAAGTACGCAAAGTAACCGGTGTTGCAGATATTACGTTTTATTGGGCACGCCATACATTCGCTACCATAGCAAGAAATAAATGTCAAATGGATAAAGATGATATTGCGGAAGCATTAAACCATGTCGACGGCGACCATAAAATTACCGACATCTATATCGAAAAAGACTGGAGTGTCGTTGACAAAGTGCAAGCCGCTGTTTTGAAACTTTTCAAAGAATTGAATAAACCAAAACCAATTAAGCCACAAAAAAACAAAATAACGGAAACAAGTGATTCTGTTGAACAAAGAAAAACCATGCGCCTTGTAAGCGCTTAAAAAAATAAAAATATGAGGACATTCATTTTACTATGTCTAACCTGTATTATTGGAACAGGGGCATTTTTATCAGCATTTTTATCACAAAATAAATTACCGTCATTTATTATTGGCTTTGGAGTTTGGATATTATTTCTTCGGTATTTCGTGCGAAAAACAAGCGGGTAGTCATTATTATAAAAAATATTATGGACTAGTATTGTACGGGGAATTTAATCCAAAGCTACTATGGTAATTTGGATAATAACAACTTTAGATTTTCTAAGAAAAGAGCAGGGTCTTCCTGATGAATATAATGTCCGGCCTCAGTTGTGGTAACATGGGTAAAGTCGGTTACACCACGTTTTAATAATTCATGAGCATTATACCAGTCCTGCCGGGTTTTATGATAAGTGGCGTCTGTTGTATTATTCGCATCATCGTGCTTCATACTGGTCAGCACAACTACCGGGATATTGGGCAGATCTGGCAAAGTAGCAGTGTATTGCAGATCCTCTATAAGTTGGTGCGCCTCGGTAGCAGCGCCTGAGTTGACGCCATAAGCAGATGAAAATACGCCGTATATCTGGTCTTCAATGGCCTGAGTAGGTAGGTTAAAGCTTTCATGAGAAGGATCGACAAATAGCAATCCGGCTGTTTTTGATGGATTTTTGATAGCATAATCGCGAGTGATAAGGCCGCCAACCGAATGCCCGACCAATACTACTTTTCTTCCACCTGATAGTTTATCGATTACCTTTTCCAGTTCGCTGCGCAACTGGTTAATGTCCCTCGGAGCCGGGCCATTGCCCGATTTTCCGTAGCCGCCCCTGTCATACAGTACAATATCTGATTGAATGTCGTTTGCCAATTCCAAAATATCAGCCGATTTCCCGGTTGGGTTCCATGATTCATGACCATCGCCAAGGCCTGATTCAAAAACTACCATATATTTTGAGTTTTTGATCACGCTATAAGTCATGAGGTTATGGGTGCCCACATTTACTAAGGTTTCTTTTACCGGATCTGGGCTAATGGTTTTATTCTTTTTACATGAAAAGAGTAAGCCAGTACTTAATAGTAATAATAACACTGATAATTTTTGCATATATTTTTTTTTTACGCGATGTCTGTTTAATGGTACATACCATTGGGATCGCGATAGCAAAATTGCAGTATATGTGAGGCAATAATGTTCTAACTTATGAATCCGAACATCATAAATTTTATTTTAAATCAATTAATTATGAGTTTTCCTAAAATCGGTTGGGGTTTGACCAGTGATTTTTTTGAAGGTAGTGTTGAATACCGTTTTTGAGTTGAAGCCCGCTTCATAAGCTATACCTACCAGGCTCAGGTGGTTCATTTTGGGGTCGAGGATCATCCTCTTGGCTTCGTCAACACGGTGCCTGTTGATGAATTGGAAAAAGTTTTCCTGGAAACCTGAATTAATAATGTAGGAAAGCAAATGGGGCGATGTCTTAAATTGCGTTGCGAGTAGTATCAGGCTGATCTCGTCATCCAGATGGGGCTTTTCTGTATCCATCAGCTGTTTGAGTGCTTGAACATACTCCGCGAGTTTTTTATCTGTTATTAATTTCTTTTTGATCTCCGATTCGTTTTCTGCTTCATCAATAATGGCATCGAGCTGTTGTTTTTCTTCGGTATTAAACAGAAATATTTCCTTTTGCAGCAGGGTATTATATGCGATGTAGCAAACACCGATAAAATACATCAAGGTGGAACTATAATCAAACAATAAAGAATTTTCCGAAATCTGAAATATTACATCAACTAACCAAAATACAGCAATAAGCACTACACAGATAACAATTTTTATCAGCCAGTGCAGGTTTATCTGGTAGGTGTTAGATGCATATATTAAAAGATTTTTTTGGTATTTAGTAATCCTGTAATACGAAACAAAACAGTAAGCAAGCACCTGTAAGCTAAAAATTGCATTAAATACCAATATTACTTTTGCCTCCAGTTCCTTCTCGTTTGGAGTAATTACCGGGTTTACGGGCACAATAAATGCAATGATGGTTAAGAGCAGCATGACCCCACCAAATAAAAAATGGAGGTTATCGAGCCTTCGCCATCTACGGCTGGGTTCTACGTAATAAACAATGCTAAAGTAAAATACAGGTGCTATAATATAATTCGCCAGGTTAATTACATCAATAACTGGCGAATTTTCGCCAGTTATATGAGTTTTATCGTAAAGTACACCCAACTGAATGAAGAAGATGAGGAGGACAAAAACGCCCAGCCATCTATTGGCTTTAATATTTACCTTGTTGAAGTTGGCAAAAATTAAAAGTGCTACTATTAATGTTGGCCCGGTAAACAGGGCCTCAATTGTTGAGTTCATATAAGTATATAAGGATCAACAGCTGCCGGTAAGCAAGTAGCCGTTAAACACCTGCGTAAATTTAGTTGTAATTTTAATTTTAAACTATAATCGTTGTTTAGTGTTGATAAGCTTTACTCAAAAGGAAAATGATAAAAACGAAATATAACGACAACGAGCTGGTAGAATTTAAGCAATTGATCGAAGAAAAGATCCGTGTAGCGCGTGAAGAATTGAACGAGCTTGCGGGGTCGCTAAGCGCGGCGAACTCCAATGGCGATGATGCTGCCATTGCCGGTAAGACGCTGGAAGATGGCTCGGCCACTTTTGAAAAGGAGCAGACCAATCAATTGGCAGGACGTCAAAAGAAATTCATTGACCAACTCGAAGCTGCGTTATTGCGGATTCAAAATAAGACTTATGGTATTTGTCGTGAAACAGGTAAACTAATCCCGGCAGAGCGGTTGCGGGCGGTGCCGCATACTACCTTAAGCATGGAAGCGAAATTGAAGCAGGCCTGATTGCTTACTAAGTAGGATTTGAGTATGCAATCTTCAATAAATTTTTCAAAAAACAAACTCAGGTTTTCAATTTAGTTACAAGAATTGTAATCTCTACCGCAGTAGAAATTAATGATATTTTTACAATTTGATCGCCAATGAAATCACTATAAAACCTCAGTTATTATCTTTTAAGAGTTCGTCATATTCCTTGATTTTTTCGGTAAAACAGTTTATCGCTTCAAACCAGCGATAAACTTTTTAAAGTAAAGTCCATCTTGATCTGGTGGACTTTATTTATTTAAGATTGATTATAATGCAATAAATAAATTCAGCTAAGTAGCGTGAAGGATTAAGTTTTCAGGTTACATCCCATGAACCTCCTATTTCATTTTTCTGTGTTTGTCATTAGAATGTTGAAATACCAATCTTTATTTCAACTGAAAAAAAAGTATTTATATTTACGTAATTAATTACGTAACTGATTTATGGAATTTTATAATCAAACAGGCAAAATGGCATTAGGCAGCAGGCTGAGGCGTTTAAGCGAGTTGATCACAGAGCAGGCAGGTAAAGTTTATGGTTTGTATGACATTGATATGCAGCCGAAATGGTTTCCTGTATTTTATGCCTTGTCAAAAGGGGAAGAAAAATCTATTACACAAATTGCCAATGAAATTGGGCATTCCCACCCATCCGTCAGCACCATTGTGAAGGAAATGCTTAAAAAAAATCTCGTACAAGAAAGTCTCCATAAGGCAGACGGAAGGAAAAATTATATCACTTTATCGTCTCCCGGTTTAGCGATAAATGAGCGCATCCAATCGCAATATGCCGATGTGAACGCCGCTATAGAGAATGCGCTCGCTGAAACACAATACAATATTTGGAAGGCCATCGAAGAATGGGAATTCCTGCTGGAGCAGAAGGATCTGCTTAAACGCGTCCAGGATGAAAAAAAAATCCGGGAAAGCAAAGATGTAGAAATCATCAGTTATGATCCCAAATATCAGCCGGCATTCAGGCAGCTTAATATTGACTGGATCACTCAATACTTTAAAATGGAGGAAGCTGATCATAAATCACTTGATCACCCGAATGAATACATCCTGGACAAAGGCGGTCAAATCCTTATTGCACTTTACCAAGGCCAGCCAGTAGGTACTTGCGCACTTATTAAAATCGATAGCAACACCTTCGAGCTTGCTAAAATGGCCGTAAGTGGTGAAGCTAAAGGTAAAGGCATCGGCTTTTTACTCGGCAAAGCCGCTATTGCAAAGGCAAGAGAAATGGGTGCAGACAAGTTATACCTGGAGAGTAACACTATACTTAAGCCAGCAATCAACTTATACCATAAATTAGGCTTTAAAAAAATTACTGGTATCCCATCGCCCTATGAGCGCTGCAATATCCAAATGGACCTGAGTATATAAATTCATTATGCATACTACCAAAATAACCATCATTATCCGTGATGATCTTAAAACATGGCAAAAGTTAAATGTTACCGCGTTTTTATCCAGCGCTGTAGCTATTGAATTTCCTGAACTACATGGCACCCATTTAGTAACCGGGTCAAACAATACCTATCTGCCATTCCTCAGACAACCTGTAGTTATTTATAAAGCAGACGACCTCAACCAAATTCAACGCGCCTTCAAACGTGCAAAGGAGCGTGAACTGCATATCGGCATTTACTCATACGGCTTATTCGCAACAATGACCGAGGAGGACAACCTAAAAACAATTTCAAACTGCAGCGATGATGAACAAGATCTGGTTGGACTCGTTATATATGGGGATGTAAAAAAAGTTAACAAAGCCGTGGATGGCCTTAAGTTTCACGATTAAAGTCATGAATGAAATGTCATTCATTTTTTCATTTTAAGTTTAGCTTCCCTTTAAAAGAAAAATGTTATTGAAACGATCTCGTCTTCAATTACACCGAAAACTTTAATTTCTGACAAAGCCCTTCGCTGGCCATTTTTGAAGGTCGGGTCCTTTGATAAAACTCAAGGATAACCCTATCATTTATTTTATCTTAGTCAAACATTTTTAATAACTACCGGGCTTCATCTAATCTGCAAAAACGTATGGATAGTAAAAATATTCTTAAACAAATTGCTTTCATTCATGAGATCGATAAAGTTAAATACATCCTTCGCAAGACCAAACTATTTAATAGCGATCGCAATGAAAATGACGCGGAACACAGCTGGCATTTAGCTATTATGTCCATTATTTTGGCAGAATATGCTAATGAACCGGTAGATATACTAAAGGTGGTTAAAATGTTGCTTGTTCATGACGTGGTCGAGGTAGACGCTGGGGATGTTTTTTTATATGACACGGCAATTAGCCATAGCAACACCGCGGAAGAACGAAAAGCAGCAACACGGATTTTTGGTTTGTTGCCAACAGACCAGGCAAACGATCTGATTTCAATCTGGGAAGAATTTGAAGTAGGCGCGACCATGGAAGCTAAGTTTGCCAGGGCGATGGATCGTTTGGAACCACTTTTACAAAACGTATCCAACGCAGGCGGAACCTGGAAGGAGTTTGATGTGCGTTATAATTCAGTTATAGATAAAAAAGCAGTTATAGCATTAGGCTCAGAGCATCTTTGGGAATTTGCTAAAGGGCTGATAGACGCAAGCGTTGAGAGCGGCATTTTAAAAACCTGATAAAGGCATCAAAATTAACATAGTATAAATCCGTCATCAGCAAGTCGGCGGGGAGTGCTTCAGAACAACATACTTCATTTTTGATTGCCCACATGATTAATTTTTGATGGTTATCTTTTGTAAGGGGCCCTCCACGATGCTCTGCTATAAATGGATAGCGTTTCGATTGGTTCGTTTTTCTCAGGTTTTCATTCATGAATTTAATAAAATGGGGTGTTTAATTTCGTAAGTAAAGTTCGCAAAAATCACGGTTGAAAGTTGATCTATTTAAATGTAAGTCAGCCCCCATTACGGTTTTTTTGCATTTTTTTAGTTAATATAAAATATATATAATCTACCTGGTACCACAAAATGGTTGCTTCTGGTACCTTATATCGTACTAAAAGCTTTTAATTTTGTTTTAATATTTTAAGAGTTAAAACCCTTAAAAAACCTATTGGTTAAATATTTCTTATTTTATAATAACCCAACCTAATAGGGATAACAAAAACCTCATTTTTAGTAATTCATTAAATATGCACCATGAAATATAAAATAATCGCGATAAGTGGCAGTTTACGCAAGGAGTCATATACACTAAAGTTGCTTAAGGCTTTTGAGAAAAGTGCACCGGCAGCAGCAGATTTTGAAATCATAGACATCTCAGGCCTTCCCTTAATAAACGAAGATTTAGAAACTGAGTTACCGAAATCTGTAATTGACCTAAGAAGTGCTATACAGGAAGCAGACGCGATTTTATTTGCTACACCCGAATATAACCGTTCGTATTCTCCTGTGGTGAAAAATGCAATTGATTGGGGATCGCGCCCGAGCGGACAGAATAGCTGGTACGGAAAGCCGGCAGGAGTAATTGGTTGTACACCTTTTCGCTTGGGGGCATTCGGGGCTGTTAACCATTTACGGCAGGTTTTAATGTATATCAACACGCCGACGATGCAACAACCAGAATTTTATTTGGAAGAGATTGTTAACGTGTTAGATAAAGACGGGAACATTAATAACCCGCGTACACAAAAATATATTGATGACTATTGGGCGGCGTTTATGAAATGGATCGAACGAACAGCGATTAACGATAAATAAGCGATTCCCCGGTTAACTGATATTAAGGTTGGTTTGCTATTTGTTTAGCAAAATGCTGACATTCCATAATGTACCCTTTATTCAAGTATAATCTATGCGCATCATGTCTCGAATAACCGCTGTCAAGGTGTAAGCTACTTGCACCGTTTTTAAGCGCAAGTTGTTCTACCTGTTCCAGCAACATACCGGCATAGCCTTTTCCGCGGTATTCAGGTAAGGTAAAAAGGTCATCTATATAGATCATCTTGCCGGTACGCAACATTTGAAAAGTGCGGAAACCGATAAAGCAAGTGGCATTATCGGTTTCGTCATCAAGAATGAAATGAAGTTCATATCCTTCCTGTATCATTTCCCATACCTTTTCTATGTAATTTTCTGTGGATAGCTCCGGCCGTAATCCCATGATTACGTTCCGGCAGCGCTCAATATCTGTTTTTGTTATCGCTTTATGTATGATCATATTGCGATTAGTTTGAAATACTCCATCTGTAAGCCGGAATATAAGCCAGTAAAAGTGCCGCAGCACTATCTACAAATACTGAATAGTTAAAGGGTATGCGTGGCCCTGAAAATATAAACATACTCAACGCAAAAGTCAATGTCAACAAGAAACTGCCAAATGCGGCAAGCTTAATTTTAAAACCAATGAGCAATGTAACACCAAATACTATTTCAGCAGTGGTGGCCAGTATTGCCATTATATTGGCTAAGAATTTCGGCAAATAAGGCATCAGCGCATTGGTGTAGTTTACAAAATTTTCCCAGTTACCCCAGGCGTTGCCGTGTACCCCAGCTGCTCCAAGCCAGCCAAACCGGTCCATAACCGGAAGCAGGAAACCTATACCAAGAGCAAGGCGAAGAAATAGCTGTGGAATATCAAATGTATTTTTCATATTCATTACTTGTAATTTGTTCTACAAAGTTAACATTTATCTGGTACGGTATAAGGTACCAGACTTAACTACTATTACAGTACCAGATTAAATTATACCTTTATATGATATGCTACCATATAAAACATTAGTGGTAATTGACCATAATAGTACCACACCATTTTATAAGCAGATCTATATTCAAGTGATCGGCCTGATACAGCAGGGATTTTTGCGTGCCGGAAACAGGCTTCCGGGAACAAGAGAACTCGCTCAAATAATGGGCGTACATCGCAATACAATTATCGCTGCCTATGAAGAGCTTTCCGCACAAAACTGGATAGAGACCATTCCGCGAAAAGGAACGCAGGTAGCACTTAACTTGCCGGAAATAAAACCCCGTACTTTTAACAAGGCGAATGCACAGGCCTCATTTGCAAAACCGACAAAGTTTCAATTTACGAAACATGCAATAATTGATAAACTTAAAGTTATGCCGGTTACTAACGGTTTGATCGTCAATGACGGTTTCCCTGATATTGATCTTGCCCCATTTGATCTCCTTTTTAAATTATGCCGCAGGCAATTAAACGGAAAAAAAGTTACCAGTATATTGTCTTCAAGCAATGCGGGTGGAAGCGCTGCACTTAGAACGGCCAGTTGTTCCTTCCTGAATGAAACAAGGGGGCTAAACATTACCGAAGAAAACATCATCATTACCAGGGGTGCACAAATGGCCATATATATTGCCGCATCACTGATCCTGAAACCCGGCGACCAGGTATTGGTAAGTGACCCCAGCTACCTTATCGCCGATGATGTTTTTACGTCCATGGGTGCAAAGCTGATCCGTGTGCCGGTCGATTCGCATGGGATGGATGTTGATGTTATAGAAAAGCTGTTAAAAACAACTGCGATAAGCCTGCTTTACATTATCCCCCACCACCATCACCCAACAACAGTAACCATGAGTACTGCCAGAAGGATCAGGCTCTTGCAGTTGATCAAAGAATTTGGTATTCCGGTGATTGAAGACGACTATGATTATGATTTCCATTATCAAAACAGTCCGGTAATACCATTGGCAGCTGGCGATCATGGAGGAAATATCATTTATGTTGGCTCCTATACCAAGCTTTTGGCACCGAACTTCAGGCTTGGCTACCTGATCGCATCCGCTAATTTCGTGGAACAGGCCATTTATTTAAGAAAGTTAATGGATCTGCGGGGCGATACACTGATGGAAGATGCTTTGGCTACAATGATTGGCACCGGCGAATTGGCGCGTCATATCAAAAAATCACTTAAGATCTATAGTCGTCGTTGTGACCTTATTTGCAAGCTTTTGGCCGAACAACTCGGAGATGTTGTGGGATTTACTAAGCCCCAGGGAGGCCTTGCCATCTGGATAAAGTTTAAGCAACAATATCCATTAAAAACAGTAATTGAGAAAGCAAGGGCAAAGGGGCTTTTATTCAGCGGTTCAGCCTATTATAGGAATGAAAACCAACGACACAATGCAATACGATTTGGGTTTGCCAGTTTAACCCCCGAAAAAATAGTTGTTGCAATCGGTATTATCAGGGATTGTACAGTGGGGCAGTAATAATTGCCCCAACATTCCATGGCCGCTACCAACAAACTGCAATTACTTTTAGTGAAAAATCGCAGAGAAAGCTATGGTTAGCCACTCTCCACGATAGAACCTAATTATTTTTTCTCCGGTATATAATTTGTTTTGTTTTTTTCCTTCACATAAAAAACCAACAATTTAGCAGGAACAGTAGCGCTTTCATTCCATGATCCACTATGTAAACCCTGGGGTGTTTCGTAAAATGAGTCCCCCGCCTTATAAACATGTTTTTTTCCTTCAAACACCGAAGCAATTTCACCTGATACCACATAGCCAAAAGTAGGATACGGGTGACGGTGAGCTATCGAAGTGCTCAATGGCGGAAGATCCACTATTAACATTTCTACTGATTTATTCTTAAACGCTTTACTTGGCAATGCCTGTTCAAGGATCGTATGATGTGAGGTTGTTAAATTTTCTTTAATTGGCGCGGCATTTTTATCGGTTGTTTGCGCGTGAAGCTGTGTTGTGCTTGCACAAATTAACAGGACTGAGATCAAGTTAGTTATTTTCATGGCTGATAGTTTTATTTTGTTCATTTGAATTGAACAAAAATAAAAACGCCGTGGTACAGGTTGGGGTACCAGATGTTGTTAATTGTCAGTACCAGTTTGGATCGACCCTGACATTTATATAATTCGCTTAAAGTGCCTTTAAATCCCGGTAAACAAATTTATATGGGACTTATTTAAAGTTATTACGAAAAGCCTCAGGCGAGTAGCCGGTTTGCTTTTTAAAAAAACGTGTAAAGTAGGATATATCTTCATATCCCATTTGATAACCGATTTGATTCACCTGGTATGGTGTTGCAAGCAGCCATCGTTTTGCCTCTAACACGATTTGATCATTAATCACTTCTGAACAAGTTTTACCGAGTGTGGATTTGGTGACCGTGTTAAGCTGATAGGCTGATAGGTTCATCATCTTCGCGTAGTCTGATACTTGTTTATGATCAATAACATGTTTTTCCAACAACGCCATAAAGTTGTCAAGCAGCTCTTGAGTATGCAGGCTGGCCTGGCTTAATGTTGCGCTTTGATCCTCCCGAATTAATTCAATTAAAAAAATGCTCATCTGTGCTTTAATCACATCTTTATACCTGTTCTGTTTGCCGGTGTACTCCTGAAAAATATTGATTACCATGGAAAATAATTTATAAAACCTGTCCTGCTCTGGCCTGAAGTAATTTTTTTTTCCTGCCCCTAATAATTGCTGACCAGCTCTTTTATCATATGGAAAATAAAATTCAGCACTAAACTGCATCAGGTATCCGGTGCTTTCTGCTTCCAGTTGGAAATGGTGTACCTGCCCAGGCCGCATAAAAAAAATACTATGATCGGTAATAGTATAAGTTGTAAAATCTATCGTATGCGTTCCCGTTCCCTTTTCAAAACAAAGAACATAAAAATAATCATGCCGGTGAGGTGCCTGAACCATTTCATTCCCTAATAATAAAACGCTATTATCTCGGATGTTAAAATCTCCATCAGGATTTGGGTCTTCTAATATTCCATGAATATGCCTTATGGGTATTTTGTACATATTAATAATCGTGGCGGTAGTGTTTTTACAAAAATCTGGAAGATATTTGACAAATATAATTAAGCCGCATAATTTTTAGACTTTGGTTAGGTTGTAGTACGACTCAAGGCAGAATTTAACTTGAATCCTATATTACCTCGTTTTTGTCCAATCGCATGACCTGCATCTTCAATTAGTTTTGCTCTCAACAAAATTTATAATGCAATGGAGAAAAATGATAAAAACCGATCTTGGGACGAGCAATACAAAAATTTATGGGACGACCGATATAAAGAGGAATCTTATGCATATGGAAAATGCCCTAATTTGTTTTTTAAACATTGGCTTCAGAAATTTAAACCCGGATCAATATTGATGCCTGCTGATGGTGAAGGTCGCAACGGGGTATTTGCCGCAGGATTGGGGTGGAACGTAACTTCAACCGATCTCAGTGCTGAAGGAAAATTTAAAGCGCAAGAACTTGCAAAGGAAAAAGACGTCACCATTGATTACGTGGTTGGAGACTTGGAACAAATTCAGTTTGAAGTAGCATCATTTGATTGCATTGGGCTCATCTATGCTCATTTTGCAGCTGAAAAAAAGTCTTTGCTTCACCAGAAACTAACAAGTTACCTAAAACCGGGAGGGTTGGTTATATTCGAAGCTTTCAGCAAAGAACATCTGCGCTTGATCCAACTTGACTCTAAAGTCGGCGGGCCCATGGACATTAATATGTTGTTTTCAAAAGAAGAGTTATCGGCCGATTTTGAAAACTATGATTTCCTGGTAATGGAAGAAGAGGAAACCCAGTTAGATGAGGGAAAGTACCACAACTTTCAAAGTTCAGTTATTAGATTTGTGGCGAAAAAACGAAATTAATGATCGCTAGAAATTATTGATTTTACTATTCGTCCGCATTTTGATCATGATCGGTATAAGAAAAACTTCCTATCCAAAATAGAAAGTTAGTCGCTACTTTACTAATTTCATCGTACGCAATCGACGATCAGACTGCTATATATAACGGGCAACCCCCATCGAGGTCGTCTCCGACGGGCAATTAAAATTGCTGGTGCCCTGATTATTATTAATACGGCGTTAAAGAAACCTTTTTGAATTGAATACAATGGCATCAGCTATCGGCGCGTATAATGCAGGTGGAATTTCATGACCCATACCTTCTATAAGCATAAATTCCGCCCCTTTGATAGAATTTGCAGTATCTTCACCACATTCCGGAAGAAAAATTGGATCTTCTGCCCCATGAATTACCAATGTTGGGGCTTTTATTTTTTCTAAACGCTCTTTTTTATACCCAGTTACCATGATTGCCAGCAGTTGCCTCCATAATCCACCGCTTTGATTGTCCGAACGAATGATCTCTTCTTCAATCATTTCGATTTGGTCTTTTTCATTAACACTGAATTTACTCCCAGAAATGCGCCTGGCAAACGCAAGACTTTGATTTAAATACCCAACCTTATCATATGCAGGATTAGGCTTGGGTGTAATCATCATTTCCATAACGTCAGCCCGCGTTGGAGGGAGTGCGGGATTCATAGAGGTGGACATAATTGATGTTAAAGACAAAACTCTTTCGGGGTATTGACTTACTATTAATTGACCAATTATTCCGCCCATAGACCGTCCAACAAAATGAGCTTTCGATATCGATAAAAAATCAATAAGACCAACTACATCTTCAACCATGTCAAACAGGGTATACGGCGCTGATATCTCCTGTCCAGATCGAAACAATTCATGCACCTCATTTAAATCAGGCACTTTCTCGTTTGATAAAAAAGTGGAACGACCAGAATCTCTATTATCGAATCTTATCACTCTAAATCCTTTTTTTGCCAATTGCTCGCAAAATGGGATCGTCCAACGGATCATCTGTGTCCCGAGCCCTGAAATTAAAATAAGGTTATTGGTGTTTTGTTCGCCTGTAATGTCATAACATAGATCTATATTATTAACTTTTGCCGTACTCATGGTATCTATCTTTTACTGTAACTATGCTAATGATAGGTTTCATATTTAGATAGCTACTTCATTGTAACTATCTACACCAGAAAGTTTTAAAGTATTTAATGCTATGACTTCCAGTTTTAGCACTTCTTTGCGATAATTTAAATCAACAGCTGGATCATATTTAATTTCTTTGATAATTTCAAACAAAAAATATTTTTCGCCGATTTCATTCCAGTCTTGTTGAAGCTTTTTATTTTTAAATTGTCCACTGTTTAAGGTAAACCTTATTCTGTTTACTAAGGCCTTTGCATTTACGGAGCCTTCGATATATACCCTATTATTAAGCGTGTTTTTTATTGACACCAACCCAACTATAGGTTTGGCGTCTTTCATATCTTCTTTCAGTTGCTTCCTTAACGATTTTTCCATGATATTTTATTTGCCCGATCGATCTGACATTATTGCTGCGGTAACGATTTAATATAAGTTTCCACCAAGTGTGGATAGTGTTTCTGTTAAAACTTTTAAATCCTTGGCTTTTAAAGCAGGTAAAAGATCATTGGCTATAAGCTCTGCTGTAGGTTTGGCTTCTTGAAGTATTTTTTTTCCAGCCACTGAAAGAACCACGTAGCTTACACGTCCATCTCTCTGATTTGATTCTCTATTTATCAAACCAGTTTTTTCCATTGGCAAAAGAAGTCGCGTTATACCGGATGCGGTGAGTCCTATATTTTCTGCTAGATCTATTCGCCTCATTTTTTCACCAGGTGCTTTTTCCAATAGGTTAAGGATAACAAAGTCACTAAAACCTAGCCCGTGTACACTTAACCGATCAAAACGACGGGCTATGATCGATTGGACTTTCATGATATTAATCAATATCGTTAACGAGCTATTTATTGTTGACATATACTTGACTTATCAATTATAATACAAATATATTTTAATTATTGAGAATTTCCAATTGGCGCGAGTACTTGCAAAAGAAGTGCAAGTATTTTAATCATAGAGAATAAATGGTGCGGGCTTGTCAAGGCTATTGATACCTTTGTAGGCATCCTGCGAAAATATGAAGCGAATAGCTTATTCGTAGAAATATCATTCAAAAGTTATAAACTGTTCTCCCGTGCCCAGAAGAATAGTTTATAATTTTGCTTAGCTTTAATTAAAACGCATAGCGCCGGGCACCCCCATCAACCACGGTTACAGTACCGGTGATATATCTGGCACGAGGCGATACCAGGAAAGCGGCCATATTAGCCATATCCTGAGTTTCGCCGAATTCGCCTAACGGAATTTCGCGCTCTGCGTAAGACTTTCGATCATCATCAGTAAAGATCCGCCGGGTATTTTCAGTATCGATCAATCCCGGCTGCAAACAGTTAACGGTGATACCATGTGGCCCCAGTTGCCCGGATAGCTGTTTTGACCACGCAACAATAGCTGATTTAGCAACTGCTGAAACATTAATAAAACGTAGTTCATAGGTGCTCGTTATATTTAATAGAACCCCTTGTTTGCATTCTATCCAATGCGGTATAAATTCTTGTGCCAGTTGCCTGGGACGTTCAAAATCAAGGGTCATCGATTCGATCCACGGTTCTTCCGGTCCCGTAACATCTACTGCCTGGCTGCGCCCCGCGTTGTTTATCAAAATATCTATTTGCCCGAGCGCAGTAAAAGCAGCGGCAGCGATCTTTTGCGGCGAATCTTTGGCGATAAGATCCTGCGAAAAAGTAACAGGTATTATCCCCCCAGCATTTGCAATTTCTTCTTTGAGCGTTTCTAATAAACTTTCATTCCTGGCTACAGCAAAAACTTTTACGCCCTCCATCGCCAGCTCTTTGGTAATAGCCCTGCCAATTCCCTGGCTGGCACCGGTAATTACTGCTGTTTTTCCTTTTAAATATAAATCCATAATTTTTTAATTTAATGACCTTGCAAAATTAATCGTTGCTCTTATTTTTGCACATTAAACCACCAATTGTGGGGTACTAACAAATATGTAAGTAATGGCAGAAAGAAAGGAAAATTCCACTTATACTCTAAATGAAAAATATCTGATAGAATGTGACCTTACCTATGCGGTCAATAAGATCGGCGGCCGGTGGAAGATCCTGATATTAGACAAATTAGGGCCTGGAAAATTAAGATTCAAGGAATTGCATAGAATGCTCCCGCTCATTACAGAACGCATGCTTACTCTACAATTAAGGGCATTAGAGCAGGACGGGCTGGTTAAACGGACCGTTTACGCTGAAGTCCCCCCAAGAGTGGAATATGAACTAACTGTAATGGCACTTGAATTTCTGCCGATATTCAGACAATTAAGCGATTGGGGCGGGAAGTACCGAATTTAAATTAATTTGTTTTTATTCGTTTATATTGATCAACCAAATAAACCATTACCTGACATTTTATTACATCTCAGTGGTCATGTTAATTGCTCCGGCAAATTATATCAGTGTTAAAACTATTATAATTCAGTAAAGATCATTTCTTTTAATTTCCATGAGCCATTCTGGATTCGCAGGAGACTGAAATCCGAATTGTTTGTAAAGGGAATGGGCGTCTAAAGTTGCTAACAACATTCTTCTTAAACCTTTTGTCCACTCCAGGTCCATCATATGTTTTATTAGCAGTTTGGACAATCCTTTTCCCCGGTAATCTTTCAAAATGTAGACATCAGCGAGGTAAGCGAAAGTGGCATAATCTGTCACGAACCGAGCAAATCCTATCTGAATTTTATCATCAAATAGACCCACACAAAAAGAGTTTTTTAAGGAATTCTCTACAGTTTCCAATGGAATACCTTTTGCCCAATAGCTTTCGTCGTTTAAAAAATGATGGATGGCAGCCACGTCCATATTTTCCAGCCCTTCTTTTATTTGATAAGTGTTCATCTATATTCGGTTTATAGTTACTATTAGGATTTAGTTTTACTTTTATTTGCAGCCATCTTTAAATATCCCTTATTGATACAGTATACGCCGCTTAAAGCAGATATCAATGCGAGAAGTGTGATATAGGTCAAAACTTCTTTCAAAAATAGAGATCCCAGTATTATTGCTATGAACGGATTGACGTAGGCGTATATTGAAGCAATGCCTATCGGCAGATGCTTTAACGCATAAACAAAGCAGGAATAAGCGACTATGGAGCCGAAAACGATCAAATAAACCAGGGCCCAAACGCTTGATGAGGAAATGGATCTTAATTCTGAATAATCATCCAGAAAAGTACTGAACACAAATAATGCTAATCCTGCTGAAAAAAGCTGCAATGCCGCATTTTGCAGTACATTCTTATTGTTGGAAGCTTTGTTTTTGGCATATACGGCCCCTAAAGCTACAGCCAGACAAGCTCCAAACGCGATCAACATACCCTTAAAGTAATTAGGATTGGAAAGGTCTTTCAGGTTGTCGCTAAATATCAATATTATTCCCAAACACCCTAACGATAGCCCCAAAATCAACATCCCATGGAGTTTTCTTTTATCGAACCCTATCAAATAATTGATGGCCACTACAAATACCGGAATAAGGGACAGTACTAAGGCTGCAAGGCCGCTGGAAATGTAGCGTTCGCACCAAGTAATAACACCATTGCCTAAAGCCAGCATCAGTACACCTGAAACTGATTGATCCTTAATATCCTGTTTGTTTACTTTCAAATTGCCTGTCAACGCTAACCCTGCCAGTAGTACCCCACCTGCTATCAACTGGCGGATGGCGGAAAACAAAAAAGGCGGAAAGGTCTTTACGCCAATACGAATGGCAAAATAGGTGGTTCCCCATACGATACAAACAATGAAAAGGGCAACATAAGCCGACAGGTTCTTATTGCTAAACATATTATTGAAATGATTTGCGCAACAAAATAACAATGAAAAAAAATATAAACACAGATACAATTATCATAATTTTGTAGAGTACAGTTAAGATATGAAAGAAACCCTCTATCAAAAAATAGCGTCCGCTTTAGAAGTTCAAATAAAAAACGGCACACTTAAAACCGGTGAAAAAGTACCTTCTTTAAGGACGCTGCGAGCGGAACATGGCGTGAGCATGACTACAGTTATAAAAGTTTATCTGGAACTCGAAAGTAAAGGACTGATCGTGTCCCGCCCGCAATCCGGATACTTTGTCAATTATAAGCCTGCTTATCTATCTGTTCCTTCCGTAAGCAAACCAATAGGTGAATCTGAACCTGAATGTGTGGAAACCTTAATATATAAAATGTATTCGACCCTTAACAATGAAGACATCACTAAATTTTCTGTGGGTGTACCGGAGAATGAACTGCTACCGATAGCCAAACTTAATAAAGAGCTGGTGAATGCGATGCGAAGTCTTAATGGAGGTGGTACCCAATACGAAACGATACAAGGAAACTTAAAATTACGAAACAATATAGCCAGATTAACCTATACCTGGAATGGCAGCCTTAGTGGCGAAGATATTGTAACAACCGCAGGCGCAATGAACGCAATTTCGTTCAGCTTAATGGCACTGACTCAAAAAGATGATACCATCGCTATCGAAAGTCCGGTTTACTTCGGGATACTACAGTTGGCAAAAAACCTGGGCTTAAAAGTCATAGAACTTCCGACCCATCCGGTGACCGGAATTGAATTGGAGGCATTAAATAAAGTGTTGCCAAAAATTAAGGTTTGTATCCTGGTTTCCAACTTCAATAACCCGCTGGGAAGCTCCATGCCGGAGGAAAATAAAAGGGAAGTGGTCAGAATGCTTGCCAAATATGGCATTCCATTAATAGAAGACGATTTGTATGGTGATATATATTTCGGAGCCAGTCGACCGAAACCCTGCAAAGCTTTTGATGAAGAAGGCTTAGTTTTATGGATTAATTCTGTGTCCAAAACACTGGCCCCCGGCTATCGCACTGGTTGGATCGCCCCAGGTAAATTCAAAGAAAAAATTATCCATCAAAAGCTTATCCATAGCTTTTCATCAACCGCCATTACCCAGGAAGCAATCGCGAATTTCTTTGAGAACGGAAGATATGAACATCATCTCCGTAAATTAAGAAGCGAGTTACACGCTAATAGTTTACAGTTTTCCAGGGCAATTGGAGAATATTTTCCTGATGGAACTAAAATCAGCCGTCCGCAGGGTGGATTTATGCTTTGGGTTGAATTAGACAAAAAAATCGACACGGCCCATTTATATGACAGAGCTATTCGCCAGAATATCAGTATTGCTCCGGGCAGGATGTTCTCACTGCAAAATCAGTTCAATAACTGTATGCGTTTAAGTTATGGGCAACGATGGTCTGCCGGGATCGACGCTAAACTTAAACAGTTAGGTAAAATTGCTAAGGCGATGCTTTAATTCCGTAATAATATATTATTGATGTTATAAAACCATTATCCATTTTCGTGTTTATACATAATTCAGAAATTTGTCGTATGCTCTATCGCTTCCCTCCAGCTACTCCGCCTATAGCCGACCCTACTTTCCTATCGGCTGAAGACGTAACCTTTTCCAAACTTAAAATAGAGTCAAAGGCTGGAAAACGTACGGTGTTCATTACCGAGCACACTCTGATCTTTGTGATCAAAGGCGTAAAGCTGCTTCATTTTAAAGATAATACCTTGCATGTAACACCTGAACAAGTTTTCCTTTTACGCAAAGGGATCTATGTAATGGCAGAATATATTGAGGAAGGACTGGAGTTTGAGGCACTGATGCTATTCTTACCGGAGAACATTTTAAAGCCTTTTGTGAAGTACGGAGACAGGGTGATATTTTCCGACCATCCAGACTCTTGTGTGTATATTATGGAGATAGAGACCACCCTATTTCGGGCCAAATTGACCCAGGGGTTAGCTGACTTTTGGGTTGCAGCAAATGCTATAAAAGCA